>JBECKV010000034.1:0-40376 GCA_040235495.1 Porticoccaceae bacterium | reverse complement strand
CCAGATCCGGCACCCACCAGGCGTGCAACACGTCCTTGGCGGTGACCAGGAAGCGCACCTTTTGCCCGACAGGAATGACCAGTGGCTGATTGACCTCACTCAGGTAGTATTGGGTTTTGGCTTCTTTACCATAGATGGCCGGCTCGTTTGTCGATAACTCGCTCATAAACTGGACGTCTTCACCCAGATATTCGTATTGCCACTTCCACTGATAACCGGTGATTTTGATATCCATGTCCGGCTCGGAAAAGTCATAGCGCTCGATCATGGAGGTAGTGGCGGGCCAGGCCAGCGCAACGAGAATGAATACCGGGATGATGGTCCAGGCTAATTCTACTTTCGTACTTTCATGAAAAGTTGCGGGCTCTCGACCGAGGGACTTGCGGTGGGCAAACATGCTGTAAATCATGACCCCGAAAACCACGACACCGATGGCGACACACACCCAGGTCACATACATGTGGATGTTGTAGCTGTCGCGAGATAATTCCGACACGCCAATGGGCATGTTGAGCAGGTTCCAGCCTTCCGGCCGGTCACTGCCGGTTTCCGCGGCGCTGGACATCCCAGCATGGGAAAGCAGCAGCAAAGGATTCAGCGCATGGACGACGAGCAGCTTGAGTCTCGATAACATTGCCCTAGATTCTCCGTTTTGCGTGTAAATTCCGGTCGAGTTGAATGTCGCTACAAGCAGCTCAATACCCACACCCTCAAGCTCTCTGCGCCGGAGGGCCGACCCATATGACAAGGTGTACACCCGATTCGTTGGGCGCGGAGTATACCAGATCGATTTTTAAAAGGTCACGGCCTTATTGGGCCAGGGCCTTACCAAGGCCGGTTATGGATTGGCGAGTCCTTGATGCACGTCAACCACGCCACCCACCCACACTTTCTCAGTGCATGTTGCATCGCCTTTGATGCTCGCCTCGCTCAACCCCCTGCCCTTATCAATTGCTCCAGAGAGCGCCTGATTCCTGCAATGTAATCAGGTTTTCGACTTGGAAGCGGGTTTCGCCCCTGGATCAAGCAGACGCAGCGCTCGCGGCTCATTCAGACCGTGATCTTTTGTCACGCGGGTCTCGGGGGCGCGGGAAAAGGTCTCAAAGGCCTGGGTTTCACGAAAACCGCAGCTGACGCATTCGCGAACGTTTTTATCCCCCGCGCGGTAGATGAATATTTTATCCATGGCCTGGCATTGAGGACACAGGGCGCCGGCGATAAAACGTTTGTGTTGAGCTGGCATGGGTAAATTAATGCGGGCTTTGGTCTTTCCGAGGCTGAATTATAATCCGCGGACCTGCTTGCGCGGGCGATTAATTCGAACCTTTCAGAATAATGGGGACCATCCGATGACCAGTACCCCCAATATACGCACGTTCCAGAACCATGCACCACGATTCGGCGCGCGAGTTTATGTCGACCCCGGCGCGACTGTCATTGGCGACGTCTCGCTCGGCGACGACTGCTCGGTCTGGCCGGGCGCCGTGATTCGGGGTGACATGCACTCTATTACCGTCGGGCAGCGTACCAGCATCCAGGATGGCAGCGTTTTACATATTACCCATGCCAGCAACTACAATCCCGGAGGCTGGCCCCTGAAAATAGGTAACGACGTAACTGTCGGCCACAATGTCACGCTGCACGGATGCACCCTGGGTAACGAGATCCTCGTCGGCATCGGCTCCACGGTGATGGATGGCGCAGTGGTTGAAGATCGCGTGGTGATAGGCGCCGGGACCCTGGTGCCCCCCGGAAAGACGCTGGCCGGCGGCTATCTATATATCGGTAGCCCCTGCAAACAGGCGCGGCGCTTGAGCGATTCGGAGCTGGCTTATTTCAGCTATACGGCCGGGAACTATGTGCGTTTGAAGGATCGCTATCTGGCAGAGCAGGGCTAACCTGGTTTTTGCGCGTGACAAGCACTCAGACCATATCGTCGTAAGGGTTGGGGCCACTGAGCGGGACCGGCTTGCCGTAGCCGGGGATGGTGATCTCCGACTTGTCGATACCCACCGCCTGATCCTCGATGCCGCCCTCGCCGAACCGGTATATCGGCGCCAGCTCTCCCCGATCGGCCAGGACCTCATAGGCCTGCGCCCGCTCCCGGGTTTGCTGGAGGCGCGCGCTGTATTCAGCCCACGCCCGGGCATGGCGTTTAGCCAGCATTTTTTGCGCCGCGCGCGCTGAAAACAGGATGCCCGTGGCATTGTTGCCGCCAAAGCCCTTGGCATTGATAAAAGCGATGTCCATACCCCGTTCGCCCACGACAACATCGGCTAGCGCTATGTTGAGTCGCTCCCGGTGTACATCCGCTGCCACTGCCGGCATGGTTTTGATACCGGGAATCAAACCCCGGCGCATGGCTCCCAGGGCAGTGATCAGCTGATCGCCACTGGCCGGGGCCAGGGAATGGCCCAGATATGCCTTGACCGCGCACACCGGCCAGTTCCTTATTTCGAACGCTTCGGCCAGTCGGTCAAAAATAATGGATTCCGTGACCCGGTTCTGGGGCGTACTGGAGCCATGGGCCATGATAAAACTGCTAGTTTGCACCGCTTCGAGCCCGAGGATGCTCCGCGCCACCGACAGGGCCTTGCCAAAGCAGATGTAGTTGCCGGGCCCGGGACCCGAGATGGATTTTTTAACACCATCGGCATCGATGAAGACATCGGGTACGGCGCCGTGAATGTCGGCACCGAGTTCCACCGCCAGGGGATCATCCATCAACACGATGTATTGAGCCGATTCGGCAATGACAAAGCCCGCGTTCTCTCCAAAAGGGCGACTATAGCGGCGCGGGTCAGCGTCCCCCAGTTGCGCCATTTTCTCTTCCGTGGCCAACGCGCTCATATTGGCGTAGCCCTCGACGACATCCGGCAGCACCGGCGCTTCGGCGCAACCGACCACCGCTACCCGGCGAAGGCCGGCACGAATGTCGCGCACCGCGGCGCGCAGGTTGTATAAAAAGCTGGCGCAGGCGCCGGCCACCGCCTCGGTATGACCGAGGTTGCCGAGCACATAAGCATTGACGAAATCCGCCGGCATACTGGTCAAGCCCATCGGCACCTGCTTGGAGGTTGGGCGTTCGCCTCGACTGCGGAAACTCATCAAACCACCCAGCCCCTCGTCGCTGAGTTGCCCCATGGCGCTGGTGGCATAGACACCAATTTCATCGGGTTGCACGGCATTACAAACCACCTGCCAGTCGATCCCAAGGGACCGAAGTGCATCCGTTGCCGCGATAATGGCCATCTGCAGGCCGCGTGGTTGAAAGCGCGAACTGTAAAGCGAGCCAGGATCAAACCCGGTCGGCAACTGGCCTGCTGCTTTCACACCCATATTGCGCGTACTGTGCATCAACACCGACTGCAGGCCGCTGGCTTCCACACGCACCTTGCCATCGCCTCCTGCTGCAATCTTCCAGCCTGCGGGCAATGGTTGCGGCAGATCCCTGGCTGCTGCTTCAAAGACCACCGCGCCGTTGGCAGGCGCTACTTGCAGTGCCGTCTGCCAGGGCACGGCGTCGGGGTTGTAATGACTGGCTTCCTCTATACCCCGCACCAACGTGCCATTGCATACTGCCTGGCGATATCGCTCACTGACCTGGGCCAGGGTAAACCTCTCCCCATCCGGGTTTCTGTAACCATCCTCATGCCATGCGACCAGCTTCATCATGCAGGCCAGGCCAGCGATGGTTTTCCGTTGTTCTTCCAGGCTCAGGCTTTCCAGCACCATGCGACGATAGGCCTGATCGAATGAGCTTCTTCCCGCGGGGCTGACACCCCCGTAACCGACAATGACAGGTAGAATGGACATGGGCTGGATTTTTCCTCTGGGGCTGTTTTTATAGGCGCACGGGTTGTCAGCGCACAGTAAGCCCGGAGGCCACCTTGCTTAATAGGCAAACAAGACAAATAATAGGTCGTTTTAGCCATCGATAAAAGGCTTTTCAGGAGCGAATCCATGGAAAAAACCTACCGCGTGGCGATTTTACTGAGTGAAAACTGCCTGGCCACCAGCGCGACCCTGCCCATTGAGATCCTGGCTACAGCCGCGGGAGCTGCCCGCGCGCAACAACGCACGAGCGCCGCGGTCGATGTCCAGCGCGTTTCCATCGACGGCGGCACGGTACGGAGTTCCTCTGGTTTCGAGTTATCCGCCAGCACTTCCCTGAAGCAACTGGATAACTGCGACCTGATCCACATCCCCGGCTTGTGGCGCAATCCCCGCCCGATTATCAAAGGCCATCGCGCCTACCTGCCCTGGTTGCGGGATCAGCAACAGCGCGGAAGCCTTATCAGCGCCGTGGGCACTGGCAGCTGCTATCTGGCCGAAGCCGGCCTGCTGGATGGTAAAGCCGCCACCACCCACTGGCATTACTTCGATCAGTTTCAGCGCGACTACCCCAGGGTCGATCTGAAACGGCAGTACTTTATTACCCGCGCCGACAATCTTTACTGCGCCGCCAGCGTCAATTCACTGGCCGAGCTGATGGTTAATCTGGTCTTTCGCTGGTATGGCAAAAGCGTGGCCAACCTCGTGCAACGCAACTTTTTCCATGAAATACGTAACTCCTTTGAGCCCGCCAATTACTACACCGAGGAAACTATTGAACATCCGGATGAGGACATTCTCCAGGTGCAGATCTGGATGCAGGATAACTTCGGCAAGGCGGTAACCATCGCCGCCCTGGCCAGCCAGTTCGGCATGAGTGTTCGCACCCTTAACCGGCGCTTTAAAAGCGTTCTCGGCAGAGCGCCTCTGGATTATTTGCAGCACCTTCGGCTCAACAGCATTCGCGACCTACTGCAAAGCACCAACCTGACCCTGGCGGAAATCGCCAATCGCTGTGGTTATCATGATGTCACTCACCTGACAAAGCTGTTTCGGCGGCAGTTCAACACCACCCCCGGGGTCTATCGGGAAACCGTCCGCGCCAAAATGTTCAGCACGCCCTAGTGGGCCGCGGCCGCTGTTTAATCAGCTACACTGGCATTACCCATAAAATAATCACCGGAGTCTCGCCATGGCCATTAGTGAAATTCACCACGTCGCCCTGACCGTATCAAACCTGGAGAAATCCATCGCGTTCTATGAAAATTATCTCGGTTTTCGCAAAACCCTGGACATGCCCCTGAGCGGCACCATTACCGAAAAGCTGCTGAAGCTGAAACCCGGCACCGTCGGCCGCTCGGTGATTCTGCAACAGGGTGACAGCATGATTGGCGAAGTGGAGCTCATCGAATTCGATCCTCCGGCGCAAACCCTGACGGGGCCGAAGCGGCCGGGTGATCCCGGTGTGTTCCTGCTGTCTTTCGAGGTGACCGGCGAACAGCTGGTCGACACCCACCGGCGTTTAAGCGCCGAGGGTATCGAGTTTTACGAGGAACCCCTGGATCTGGAGCTGAAAGGCTACGGCAATATCAAGGCCATTATCTTTGAGGATCCGGACGGCGTCATGATTGAGCTGATTCAACTGCCTTCACTACAGGATATAAAAGACTATCGGGCCAGAAACCGCGCCTGAACCAAACCAGCACTGGTGACTCGGCTTGTCGACACTAGGGCAGTCGCCGCGCCTGGTAATACGCCTCTTCGGAAATCTGGTGGTAATCACTGACCTGCTTCTGGAAGGCCTTTTGTGACTCATACACCCGCCTGGCGAGCGGGTCCTTTTCAGTCAGCTCCGCAAGCACGTCTTCCGATATGCGGCGCAACTCTACAAGCACGTCGTCAGGCAGGCGTCGCAGCTGTACACCGTGCTCCTCGACCAGCGTCACCAGCGCCGCATTATTATGCGCCGTGTACTCATCCAGCATATTCTGATTGGTGGCTCGGGACGCGACTTCAACCATAAGCTGTAAATCCCTGGGCAGGGATTCCCAGGCTTCTTTGTTGATGATCAATTCCAGAGTGGAGCCGGTCTCATGCCAGCCGGGGTAATAATAGTATTTGGCCACCTGATAAAAACCTGACGCCAGGTCATTGTAGGGCGCCACCCACTCGGTGGCATCTATTACACCAGTCTGCAGTGCCGTGTAGAGCTCGCCACCAGGAATGGTCACGGCCTCGCCTCCGGCTCGCGTGATGACTTCGCCTCCCAGCCCGGGAATACGCATTTTCAAGCCCTTGAGATCCGCCAGGCTGTTGATTTCCCTATTAAACCAGCCGGCCATCTGCACCCCTGAGTTTCCGCCCGCAAAAGGCACCAGGTTAAAGGGCGCGTAAACTTCTCTCCATAGCTCCAGGCCACCGCCGAAGTGCAGCCAGCTATTCATCTCCTGGGCGTTGAGGCCGAACGGTACGGTGGTGAAGAACACCGCGGCCGGCACCTTACCCTTCCAGTAATAGGCGGCGCCATGACCCATTTCCGCGGTCCCCTGGGCGACGGCATCAAACACCTCCAACGCCGGCACCAGCTGCCCGGCGCCATAGACCTTTATCTTCAGTCGGCCGTTGCTCATGCGCTCCACCAATTTGGCGAAATACTCCGGCGCCGTGCCCAGGCCCGGGTAATTTTTTTGCCAGGTGGTGACCATTTTCCACTGGTAATGTTGCGGTGCCGCCCCACTGTCTGAATCCGCCAAACCGGGCTGGACCGGATTTTTCTGGCCGCAGGCCATCAGGGCCATTATCAGCGCCGTCAGCGCTATCCCTCGTTTTATCATCTCTCCCCCTGTTAACTGAATGATCCATATGGACCGGCCGTGAATTTGAGCACGCTAGATCGCCGCCAATCTGGCGTACTGCAACACCAGCCACTTGGCGCCCACCTGATCAAAATTCACCTGCACCCGCGTCTGGGCACCACTGCCTTCGACATTCAGGATCACCCCTTCCCCAAAGCTGCCGTGCACGACCCGCTGACCCAGATTCAGGCCGGGGTCCTCCACCCTTGCGCTTTGTGTCACCCCGGCATAACTCGTGGGTCGACTGATATTGCCGGACAAACGCACCTCCTCGACCAGCGCGGCGGGGATATCCCTCACAAATCGTGACACTGGATTAAAACTTTCCGAACCGTACTGTTGACGCGCCTCCGCGAAGGTGATGTAAAGCTTTTTCATCGCCCGCGTGATGCCTACGTAACACAATCTCCGCTCTTCTTCCAGGCGACCAGGCTCCTCCACCGACATTTTATGGGGGAACAGGTTTTCCTCGACCCCGGCCATAAACACCAGGGGGAATTCCAGTCCCTTGGCCGAGTGCAGGGTCATCAGCTGGACCGCATCCTCATCGGCATCGGCCTGGCGCTCGCCGGCATCGAGTGCCGCGGCATCGATAAACTGACGCAACACCGGTTGATCTTCGTCCTCCGGTTCAAAGGCCCTGCAGGCGGCTACCAACTCGCCCAGGTTTTCCACCCGGGCCTGGCCGCGCTCACCGTTTTCCCGGCCGTGAAATTCGATCAGCCCGGTGGCCTGAAGCACCTGTTCGGTCAATTCATGCAAGGGCAGATCGCTTTCAGATTGCGGCAGGTGATCGATCAGCTCCATAAACCCGCGAACGGCATTGGCGGCCCGGCCTGGCAGTTCAGTTTGCATCGCGACAGCGGCCGACCAAAGGGACATATTCCGGGCACGGGCGAATTGCCGCAATTGCTGAACCGTTTTATCACCAATGCCTCGTGTCGGGGTATTGATGACCCGTTCCATGGCGGTATCGTCGTGGCGGCTGACAATAAGGCGCAAGTAGGCAATGGCGTTCTTGATTTCCGCCCGCTCGTAGAACCGATGGCCGCCATAGATACGGTAGGGGATCCGCAGGCGCAGCAGCGCTTCTTCCAATACCCGGGACTGGGCGTTGGAGCGATATAGCACTCCCACCTCCTTGCGCAGGTTACCATCGTCGGCCCATGCCTTGATGCGCTCGGCGATGAAGCGCGCTTCGTCCTGCTCATTAAAGCCGGCGTAAAGCGAGATCGCGTCTCCGGCGCCGGCCTCGGTCCACAGGTTTTTGCCAAGGCGCTCGGTATTGCGGGCAATGACCGCATTGGCGGCGTTAAGGATGGTACCCGAGGAACGATAGTTTTGTTCCAGCTTGACCGTGCGCACAGCGGCAAAATCGCTACCGAATTGCTGAATGTTTTCGACACGAGCACCACGCCAACCATAGATGGACTGGTCATCATCGCCCACCGCTGTCACCACACTGGTATCACCCGCCAGCAGGCGCAGCCACGCGTATTGAATCGCGTTGGTGTCCTGAAATTCATCCACCAGAATGTGCTTAAAACGTTGCCGGTAATGATCCAGCAAGACCGGCTTATTCAGCCACAGCTCATGGGCGCGCAGCAGCAGCTCGGCGAAATCGACAACCCCGGCCCGCTCGCAGGCCTCCTCGTAGGCGGCATAGACACTGAGCATGGCCCGACCGAAGGGCTCGTCGTCGGGTTGAATATGGCGTGCGCGCAGGCCCTCATCCTTTTGCTGATTGATAAACCACTGGGCCTGGCGAGGCGGCCAGCGATCCGCGTCGATACCCAGATTGAGGTATACCCTTTTGATCAGGCGCAACTGGTCATCGGCGTCGAGCACCTGAAAGGTTTCGCTCAGGCCGGCATCCCGCCAGTGCATTTTCAGCAGGCGGTGGGCGAGACCATGGAACGTGCCCACCCACATGCCTTTGGGCGCCTGACCCAGCAACTGGTAGATACGTTCACGCATCTCCCGCGCCGCTTTATTGGTAAATGTAACGGCCAGAATCTGGTGAGGCGATGCCCCTTCGACCTGAACCAGCCAGGCAATACGATGCACCAGCACCCGGGTCTTACCGCTGCCGGCACCGGCCAGTACCAGCAAATGGCCGTCGGTACTGGTAACCGCTTCGCGCTGATCGCTATTAAGGGGATCTATGATTGACGTGACATCCATCGCCAGCCGATTCTAACAGAATTCCCCAGGCCTTCCGTGGTGCCTCGCCAACAAGACCTCGCCCTAGGTTCCAACAGACAATATCATTACAATCAATCCCCGCAGGCAACCAGGACGCATTCGTGAAACCGGCCGAGCTAACGCAAACCATTAGCAATGAACTGCCTACCATGCGCCGATCGGAACGCAAGGTGGCCGAGCTTGTACTGTCCCGTCCCGCCGAAGTCATCCGTATGCGCATCGTCGACCTGGCGGAACAGGCGCTGGTCAGCGAACCCACGGTTATTCGCTTCTGCCGCGCGGTTGGCTGCAACGGCTTTCTGGAATTCAAGTTGGCTCTGGCCCAGCAACTGGCATCCAGTCCCAGTTACGGGCATATCGCCATTACCGACACCGATTCGCTCGCCGAGTGCGCATTCAAGGCGTTCGACTCCACTGTCGATACCTTGCTCAGCGTTCGAGACCGACTTGATCTGGACATGCTCGATGGCGCCGTCAAAGCCCTGTGCCAGGCGGGCCGGGTGGAGTTTTATGGCTTCGGCGCCTCGGCAGCGGTAGCGTTCGACGCGCAGCACCGCTTTTTTCGACTGCAGCTGGCCACCGCGGCTTATTCCGACCCCCATCTTCAGAACATGTCCGCCACCTCGCTCGGCCCGGGCGATGTGGTCGTGGCCTTTTCCCAGTCGGGCCGCACTCAGGCGATCCTCGAGTCCATCGGACTGGTAAAAAGTAACGGCGCGACGGTGGTGGCGCTGGCGCCGAGTAATAGCCCGGTCGCCCGGGCAGCGACCATCCCCATTACTATTGATGTCGAGGAAGATAATCAGATCTATACGCCGCTGTCCTCGCGCATCGCCCACCTGGTGGTGGTGGATGTACTGGCCATCGGCGTGGCCCAACAGAAGGGCCCCAAGTTACAGGAGCACCTGCAAAAAATGCAGCAGAATCTGTTGAGCCTGAGGGTCAAATAAGCAGCGCGGTAAGCCAGTTGAACCGGTTTAAACGCCGCTCGGGGCGTTTTTCCACGGTCATCGACGCGCTGCTCGGCACCCATCCTTTCGTTCATCCTTTCGCTCATCCTTTTAGGATGCGCGCCCCGATGGTGCTTGATCGGATCGGATGCTTTATTTTCCGCGTCACGGGGTTTCCCGGAAGGCCGGATAAAACACCTCGCCGCGTCCGCTTAAGCCCTTATTCCACAGTGACTGACTTGGCCAGATTGCGCGGCTGGTCAACATCCGTACCCTTGAGCACCGCCACATGGTAGGCCAGCAATTGCAGGGGCAGAGTATAGATAATCGCCTCTACACTCGGTGGCACATGGGGAATCTCGAGCACCGTCACTTCCTTTTGGGAATGGAAGCCCGCGGCGGCATCGGCAAACACATACAAACGACCCCCTCGAGCCTGAACCTCGTGGAGATTCGACTTGAGTTTTTCCAGCAGGTCATCGTTAGGGGCAACAGCGACCACCGGCATGTCGGCATCCACCAATGCCAGGGGGCCGTGTTTCAGCTCACCGGAAGGATAAGCCTCGGCGTGGATATAGGAAATTTCCTTGAGTTTAAGCGCACCTTCGAGGGCGATTGGGTACTGCACGCCGCGACCGAGAAAAAGCGCATGATGCTTGTCGGCAAAACATTCAAACGTGTGCTCGATCAGGGTGTCAAGCGCCAGAACCTGACGACACAGCGCTGGCAGTTGGTGCAGGGCTTGTACCAAAGCCAGTTCTTTGTCTGCGCTCAGCGCGCCACGGTAACGGGCCAGAACGATAACCAGTAATTGCAGCGCCACAAGTTGCGTGGTGAATGCTTTGGTCGAGGCGACGCCAATTTCCGGCCCGGCCTGGGTCATCAGGGCCAGATCCGACGCCCTCACCAGCGAACTGTTAGCCACATTGCAGATAGTCAGGCTGCCCAGATAACCCTGCTGCCTGGCCGCTTTCAGCGCCGCCAGGGTATCGGCGGTTTCCCCGGATTGGGAAATACTGACAAACAGGGTGTTTTTGGGCACCACCACGGCGCGGTAGCGATATTCGCTGGCCACCTCCACCTGACAGGGAATGCCGGCCCAGGCCTCGAACCAGTACCTGGCCACCAACCCGGCATGATAGCTGGTGCCACACGCGATGATATGCACGCATTCCACCTGTTTTAGCAGAGCCGGCGCCGCTTCCCCAAAGGCCTCCGGCAACACCTGTCTTTTGGAGATACGCCCCTGAAGGGTGGCCGCCAGGGCCTCGGGTTGTTGATGGATTTCCTTCAGCATGTAGTGACGGTATCCACCCTTGTCGGCCTGATCGGACCGATCGGTGATTGTAACCACCGCGCGCGCCACCGGCTGATCATTGAGGTCGGTGATTTGGTAGCCCCTGGTATTGAGGGTTACCACGTCGCCTTCTTCAAGATAAACAAAACGATCGGTGACCTGTCGCAGGGCCAGGGGGTCCGAGGCCAGGAAGTTCTCTTCGATACCCACCCCCAGCACCAGTGGACTGCCGTGGCGGGCACCGACGAGCTGGTCGACCGAGCCGCTGTGAATCACGGCCAGAGCATAAGCGCCTTCCAGCCTGGCGACCGCCTGTCTCACCGCCGCCGCCAGGTTTTGCGCATCCTGATAGCACGCATGAATCAGGTGGGCGATGACTTCTGAGTCGGTATCGGAGATAAAGCGGTAACCCCGACCCTGGAGCTCGGCTCGTAGTACTTCGTGATTTTCGATAATGCCATTGTGCGCGATGGCAATATCTCCGGAGAGATGTGGGTGAGCATTCACTTCATTTGGAATGCCGTGAGTCGCCCAACGCGTATGAGCAATACCCAGGGAGCCGGCCAGCTCACCACCTTCTCCATGCTGTTGCGCACCGCGCACCAATTCCTCGACCTTACCCTGCCGTTTAATGCAACGAAGATGCCCGTCTTCAGTTACCAGGGCCAGTCCGGCGGAGTCGTAACCACGATACTCCAGGCGGCGAAGCCCCTCTAGCAGGATACCCTTGACATTGCGCTGGGCCGTGGCCCCGACGATCCCACACATGAATCACTTTCCTTCAGGCGGCTTTTTTTGCGGGCGCTTCCAGCCCGGAATATTGCGCTGAGCGCTCCGGGCAACGGCCAGATTTGCCGATGGCACCGATTTCGCAATGGCTGAACCCGCACCAACCGTAGCGCCATTACCAATGACGAGCGGTGCAATCAGTGAGCTGTTGGAGCCGATAAACGCGCCATCCTCGATGCGTGTTTTGTGCTTGTTTGCGCCGTCATAATTGCAGGTAATGGTACCCGCGCCAATGTTCACGCCGGTGCCTATTTCCGCGTCGCCGAGATAAGCCAGGTGATTGGCTTTACTTCCCTCGCCCAGGCGCGCTTTTTTGGTTTCCACGAAATTGCCGATCCGCGTACCGGCCGCGAGCATAGTGCCTTCGCGCAAACGCGCAAACGGTCCGACCTGCACATCATTGGCCACTATCACCGGCGCGTCTATGGACCCTTCGATTACCGTATTGGCTTTTATCACCACCCCTTCGCCAATCACGGCGTTGGCAATCGAGCAGTTGGGCCCGATGGAGGTGCCCGAACCGATCTCGACTTCGCCTTCGAAAACACTGTTGATATCGATAAACACATCGGTGCCGATACTCAGCCGACCACGGCAATCAAAGCGCGCGGGGTCGGCAAAACTCACGCCCTGGTCCATCAAGGACGCCGCGATTTCCTTTTGATGAGCGCGTTCGAGGGCGGCCAATTGCATCCGCGTGTTAACACCTTCTATTTCCAGAAGTGACGCCGGCGCACTCGTCCGTATCGCCTTGCCCGCCGCCTTGACCAGACCAACCAGGTCGGTCAGATAGTATTCCCCCTGGGCGTTGCGGTTGTCGATTTTTGGCAACAGTGCGCGTAGCAGATCACTGCCAACGCACATTACCCCGGTATTGATTTCATTGATTTCACGCTGCGTTGGCGTTGCATCCCTGTCCTCGACGATGGCTTCAACGGCGGCATACCGGTTTCGAATGACGCGCCCATAGCCGCTCGGGTCACTGACCCGCGCCGTCAGCAGGGCCAGGGTATCGTCATCACATACCTCGACCAGGACCTGGAGTGTCGAAAAAGTAATCAGGGGAACATCACCATAGAGAATGAGCGTCCTGGCGCCGGCTCGCAGCCAGGGAAGTGCCTGCGCAACCGCATGAGCGGTACCCAGCTGTTTGGTTTGCTCCACCCAGTTAATGGGCCTGTCGGCAAAACAGGCCCTGACGCCCTCGGCGCCGTATCCAACAACCACAGTAATTTGTGCGTTTTCGAACCTGGCCGCCGTATCCACCACGTGGCCAAGCAGAGGTTTGCCGGCCAGGCGATGCAGCACCTTGGCTTGCCTGGAGCGCATTCGACTGCCCTGTCCGGCAGCGAGGATGACCACGTCGACAGCCATTGCCCCAGTACCTCCCTTAATGGCCCGCAAGGGCCAAAGATAACGTGTTAGTAATCGGCTTTGACAGATACGCCACAGCACGAAATTCTATCATGCACAAAAAAAGGCAGCTTTTGCTGCCTTTCGTTTGGTGATGCGTTTGCCGAGTTCTGAAAACAAGGCGATTAACCGAGGGAGCGAGCGCGTTTACGCAACTCCTCGACCGTCCTCAGCTGGGCGCTGGCTTCAGCCAGTCGCGCGGCCGCCAGTGAATAATTCACTTCGCCACGCTCGTTATTCAACTCATGCTCGGCCTGTTTGCGGGCTTCCAGGGCCGCGGCTTCATCAATGGACTCGGCGCGCAGAGCCGTGTCGGCCAGAATGGAGACCACACCTGGCTGCACCTCGAGAAATCCACCAGAAAGGTAAAACACTTCTTCTTCCTTGTCACCGCCTTTGATGAGACGCAAGGCGCCGGGCTTGAGCCCTGTCAGCAGCGGCGCGTGGCCATAACCGACACCGAGCTCGCCTTCCGTGCCGGTAGCGATCACCATTTCCACCAGGCCGGAAAACATTTCCTCTTCAGCGCTGACGATGTCACAGTGAATTGTCATGGCCATAATTAGTGCTCTCTTGGCTAGTCCGGCAGCTGTCAGCGGGACATGGTCTTGGCTTTTTCAACCACCTCTTCGATGGAGCCGACCATGTAGAACGCCTGTTCAGGTAGCTCATCGTACTCACCATCAAGTATCCCTTTAAAGCTGGCGATAGTATCTTTCACGGCCACGTACTTGCCGGGGCTGCCGGTAAAAATTTCCGCGACGAAGAAGGGCTGCGACAGAAAACGTTGTATTTTCCGCGCGCGGGCCACGACCAGTTTGTCCTCTTCGGACAATTCGTCCATACCCAGAATGGCAATAATATCGCGCAGCTCCTTATAACGCTGCAGCACCGATTGTACGCCACGAGCCACTTCGTAGTGTTCCTGACCGATAACCAGGGGATCCAGCAAGCGGGAGGTCGAATCCAGTGGATCCACCGCCGGGTAAATGCCCAGCTCGGCAATTTGGCGGGACAGTACCAGGGTCGCATCGAGGTGAGCAAAGGTGGTCGCCGGCGAAGGATCGGTCAAGTCATCGGCAGGCACATAAACCGCCTGGAAGGAGGTAATAGAACCGGTCTTGGTGGAGGTGATACGCTCCTGGAGTACACCCATCTCCTCCGCTAGGGTCGGCTGATAGCCCACCGCCGAGGGCATGCGGCCGAGCAGCGCCGATACTTCCGTGCCCGCGAGGGTGTAACGATAAATATTGTCCACGAACATCAGTACGTCACGGCCTTCATCTCGGAAGTACTCGGCCATGGTCAGGCCGCTTAAGGCCACGCGCAGACGGTTACCGGGGGGCTCATTCATCTGTCCGTACACGAGCGCCACTTTATCCAGTACGCTGGACTCCTTCATCTCGTGATAGAAGTCATTACCCTCCCGAGTCCGCTCGCCGACGCCCGCGAACACCGAAAAGCCCGAGTGTTCCATGGCGATGTTACGAATCAGCTCCATCAGGGTAACCGTCTTACCCACCCCGGCGCCGCCGAAGAGGCCAATCTTGCCGCCCTTGGAGATGGGCATGATCAGGTCAATGACCTTGATGCCGGTTTCCAGCAGTTCAACCGACGAGGACTGTTCCGCATAGGTTGGCGGCTTGCGGTGAATGGGCATGTGATCCGCCGCGTCAATTTCCCCGGCCTGATCGATGGGCTTGCCCAGCACATCCATAATCCGGCCCAGGGTACCCTGACCGACGGGAACCTTGATCGGGGAGCCGGTATTGACTACCGGCAAGCCGCGGCTGACCCCTTCAGAGGAGCCCATGGCGATGGTACGCACCACGCCGTCACCCAATTGCTGCTGGACTTCGAGCGTCAGGCCCTTTGCCTCGACGGTCAGCGCATCGTATACATTCGGGACCTGATCCCGTGGGAATTCCACGTCGATCACGGCTCCAATGATTTGCACGACTTGTCCGCTACTCATTTCCGGTTCCTCTATTTCTGGCTTGGCGTTTGCGCTGCTAGTTTGATTGGCCGACACGGTTAGACCGCTGCCGCGCCACCGACAATTTCCGACAGTTCCTGGGTTATCGCTGCCTGGCGAGCCTTGTTGTACAACAGTTCGAGATCATTGATAAGCTCGCCCGCGTTTTCCGTGGCATTCTTCATGGCGATCATACGCGCGCCCTGTTCACAGGCCTTGTTCTCCACCACGCCCTGGTACACCTGTGATTCGATGTAACGCACCAGGAGGCCATCGAGCAGCTCCTTGGCGTCCGGTTCATAAATGTAATCCCAGTGGTGTTTGAACTGCTCATTCTCCTCGGGCAGCAGCGGCAAAAGCTGTGCTATGGTCGGGGCCTGGGTCATGGTGTTCACAAACTCATTGGACACCAGATACAGTTTGTCAATATTACCGTCATCAAAGCTATCAAGCATGACTTTGAGGCTGCCAATCAGCTCCGAGGCGCGCGGATCGTCTCCCATGTCCCTGATGGCGGCGACGACATTGGCGCCGATACTCCCAAAAAACCCGGATCCCTTGCTGCCAATGCCGCAAATATCCACCTGCACACCCTGATCCGTCCATTGCTTCATGTTTTTGAGCAAGGCTTTGAACAGGTTGAAGTTCAAACCACCGCATAACCCTCGATCCGTGGACACCAGGATATAGCCGACGCGTTTGACTTCCCGTTCCACCAGGTATCTGTGCTTGTATTCACTCGCGGCATTGGCGATGTGGCCAATAACCGCACGCATACGGCGTGCATAGGGCTTGCCCAGCGCCATCCGCTCCTGGGCTCGGCGCATTTTGCTGGCCGCCACCATCTCCATGGCGCTGGTGATTTTCTGAGTGCTTTTGACGCTGTTGATCTTGGTCTTTACTTCTTTACCAATAGCCATCGTCTATTTCCCCAGGTTGCCGTGCGTGTAATGTCGTGAGCATTCGCCCATGGCCTTACCAGCTTTGGGTGGCTGCGAATTTATCCAGCGCCGCTTTAAAACCAGCCTCGATGTCGTCGTTCCAGTCACCCTTTTCGTTGACACGATCAAGAAGATCCTTGTGCTCGCTTTTCATGTAGGACAGCAGGGCCGCTTCATAATCACCGATTTTGGCTACCGGAACCTCTTTCAAGTAACCCTCGTTGGCGGCATAGAGTGACACCCCCATTTCCGCAACACTCAGGGGTGAATACTGGTCCTGTTTCATCAGCTCGGTGACACGCTGACCATGCTCCAGCTGTTCGCGGGTCGCGTCGTCGAGATCGGAAGCAAACTGAGAAAAGGCCGCGAGCTCGCGATACTGGGCCAAGGCCAGGCGAATACCCCCACCGAGCTTCTTGATGATCTTGGTTTGTGCCGAACCGCCCACTCGGGATACCGACAGGCCGGCGTTCATGGCGGGCCGAATGCCCGAATTGAACAGGTCCGATTCAACGAAAATCTGTCCGTCGGTGATGGAAATCACATTGGTCGGAACAAAGGCTGATACGTCACCGGCCTGGGTTTCGATGATCGGCAGCGCCGTCAGTGACCCGGTTTTGCCTTTAACTTGGCCTTGGGTAAACGCTTCCACGTATTCGGCATTTACCCGTGCCGCGCGCTCCAGCAGACGAGAGTGCAGGTAGAAAACGTCACCGGGGTACGCTTCGCGTCCCGGGGGGCGGCGCAGCAACAGCGAGATTTGGCGATAAGCCCAGGCTTGCTTGGTCAAATCATCGTAAATAATCAGGGCATCCTGGCCTCGATCCCGGTAGTATTCGCCCATGGTGCAGCCGGTATAAGGTGCCAGATACTGCATCGATGCCGGATCGGAAGCAGTCGCGGCAACGACGATGGTGTGGTTCATCGCGCCGTGCTCCTCGAGCTTGCGCACCACGCCGGCAACCGTTGAGGCCTTTTGACCGATAGCGACGTAGACGCATTTAATACCGGTGCCTTTCTGGTTAATGATGGCGTCGATGGCAATGGCGGTTTTACCGATCTGTCGGTCACCGATAATCAATTCCCGCTGGCCACGCCCGACCGGAACCATCGCGTCGATGGCTTTCAACCCGGTTTGCACAGGCTGATCAACTCCCTGGCGCTCGATGACTCCAGGCGCAACTTTCTCCAGCGGGTCAGTCAGTTTGGCATTGATGGGGCCCTTGCCGTCGACTGGATTACCCAACGCGTCGACGACCCGACCTTCCAGCTCCGGGCCGATCGGCACCTCGAGGATTCGCCCCGTGCAGCGGGCTTTCTGACCTTCGGCCAGGTGCAGGTAGTCACCGAGAACCACGGCGCCGACGGAGTCCCGCTCAAGGTTGAGCGCCATGCCATAGAGACCGCCATCAAAGGCGATCATTTCTCCGTACATCACGTCTCGCAGGCCATGGATGCGGACGATGCCGTCGGAGAGGGAAACAATAGTCCCTTCATCCTGGGCTTCGGCGGAAACATCGAGCTTCTCGATCCTTTGGCGGATCAGTTCGCTGATTTCTGAGGGATTCAATTGCTGCATGTCGTGATTCCTCGATCCTAGGAGAGTAGTGCGTATGCGAGCTTGTTCAGTCGCCCGCGGAGTGAACCGTCGATAACGGTATCACCCGCACGAATAATGGCGCCGCCAATTAAATTCGGGTCTATGGATACTTCGATATTGACCGCTCGACCCAATCGTTTAACCAGGGCATCCGCCAATTTGGCGCGCTGATTGTCGTCAATAGGCGCGGCGGCCGTGACCTGGACCTTAACAAGGCGTTCGTGGTCGGCCTTGAGCGTTTGAAATTGTTCAAAAATCGCCGGCAATAAAAGCAGACGATCATTATCGGCCAGGACATAAAGGAAGTTGCGCACCGGCACTTCCATGTCCTCACCGAAGACATTGATCAACAGCTGCGCGCGTTGATCCTGTGTCAGTGAGGGAGAACGGAGTCGTTCACCCACTCGCGCGTCCGCCACCAGCATGTCGAGCAGACCCAAGGCATTGAACCATGAAGTCAACGTATCGCTCGCCGCGGCGTGTTCAAAAGCCGCTTTCGCATAGGGTCGGGCCAGTGTGCTTAATTCGGCCATGGTCGATCCTTAAAGCTGCGCCGCAAGGCTATCAACCAGGTCGCTGTTGGCGGCCTCGCTGATTTCACGCTGAAGGATTCTCTCGGCACCTGCCACGGCCAGCGCGGCCACTTTTCCACGCAGCTCTTCCCGAGCCTGATTAACCTCTCGCTCGATTTCCGCTTCAGCGGCCACCTTGATGCGTTCGGCCTCCTCGCGCGCCCTGACCTTGGCTTCATCAACTATACCGTTGGCCTGTCGACGAGCCTGGTCGATGATGCCGGCCGCTTCCTGCTTGGCTTCTCGCAACTGCTCCGTCGCTCTGTCCTTGGCCAGCTCGAGATCGCGTACCGCGCGGTCGGCAGCCTCGAGTCCGTCGGCAATCTTTTTTTCGCGCTCCTGCATGGCGTTGATAATGGGCGGCCATACATACCTGGCGCAAAACCAGACAAAGATCGCGAAGGAGATCACCTGTCCGATAATGGTCATATTGATATTCACATCAGCACCTCTGGTCGATGGTCGCTAGTAGTCGCGACATCAGCCTTTTGCAAACAGAAGGAACAGACCTATACCTACACCGATCATCGGGACGGCGTCCACGAGACCCATGACGACGAAGAACTGGATACGCAGCGCGGGGATCAGCTCGGGCTGGCGCGCGGCACCTTCGAGGAATTTACCCCCCAGCAAGCCTACGCCTATCGCGGCGCCCACGGCGCCAAGACCCATGACCAGGGCGCCAGCGAGATATATCAGTGCAGTTTCCATTTTTACTCCCTTACTTAAAATGTCGGTTAACGTCGGTTGAGGAAAAGGTACTCAGTGTTCTTCCACTGCAAAAGCCATCGACAGATAGACGATTGTGAGCACCATGAAGATAAACGCCTGAAGGAAAATAATCAGGATATGAAAAATTGCCCAGGGAACGGACAGACCCCATTGCAACCACCAGGGCAGTAACGCAATCAGAATGAAAATCATCTCACCGGCGTAGAGGTTGCCAAATAACCGCAATCCAAGGGAAATGGGTTTGGCGATAAGCGTTACCGACTCCAGTATCAAGTTAACCGGAACGGCCATTTTGCCAAAGGGATGAAAGCAGAGTTCACCAGCGAAGCCGCCCAGGCCTTTGTGCTTGATACTGAAAAAAAGTATTAAACAAAATACGCTTAAAGCCAGACCCATGGTGACGTTGACATCGGTCGAGGGCACCACCTTGAGGAAGTGAACGCCCGCTAACTTCGCTAATTCCGGCAGGAAATCAACCGGCACCAGATCCATAATATTCATCAATAGAACCCAGACAAATATCGTCAGGCCCAGGGGGGCGACCAGCTTGCTTTCGTAATTGAACATGCTTTTGACATTATCGTTGATGAAATCGAAAGTCATCTCAACGATATTCTGTAAGCGGCCGGGCACGCCGGTGGTGGGCGCCCGGGCGA
Source organism: Porticoccaceae bacterium (assembly GCA_040235495.1). Classification (GTDB taxonomy): domain Bacteria; phylum Pseudomonadota; class Gammaproteobacteria; order Pseudomonadales; family Porticoccaceae; genus HB2-32-21. Next base: position 20,557 of record JBECKV010000034.1, on the reverse strand, counting down.
CGAGGCGAAAGATAAATAAAAACAGGGCACCAAGGACGATCGAAAATCCCAGTGTATCGACGTTAACCGCCATAAAACCCATGTCCGCTGCTTCCTGGGCGGAATGCGCAAAGCCCCAGCTGCCGTCGGGGTGTTGGCCATAGGTCAGGTTGGTCAAATGGTGGGAAATATACTCTTCAGCGGTGGGTTGTGCGCTGGCCATTCATGGTTCCCGTTGCTTTAATTCCAAACCGGTTGCAAAAATTCCAAACCGGTTGCAAAAACTTAGTCACTTGCTGTTGGCTAAACTGTTAACGGGACGGCTCAAAGACCCTTCCCCTTATTTGTCGGACAGAATTGTGTGTCAGACCGTATTTCTTCTGTCCTTTTCTGGCCGACCGTTGGTCTAATGCAGCCCTTTGCTCGAACGCAGATACGGTGCCAGCAAATACGCGCATTGGCTCAGTAACAGCATTGCGAGCAGGGCCAATACATTCATGCGCTGATCAATTTCCGGCAACGCCGAGTACGCCATTATCAGACCAGTCACGATAAGCAGGTACTTGGTCGCCTGACCCACGTAGACTCGGGTCAGTATTCCTCGCACCGATTGTCCTTTCCCGGGGGTCAGGGAAACCAGTGCAAAGGCACTACTTCCCACCAGCCCGATCGCCGCGCCTGCCAATAGGGCTGTGGCGGTTGCTGTCTGATTCAATAAAAAAACCAGGGCCGATACCGCGAGTAGCACAAGTTGCAGTAGGCCTACGTTAAACGCCAGTTGCCACGTGCTTTTTTGCTCACTCATACCATGAACCGGCTTTTTTCAAAGCGCTTTGCTTCCGAAGCTTTGCTCTTGAAAAAGACGCCCACCTGCGCTCCCTGCCATGCTACGTCGGAATCTTGTGTTACCAAATGACTCCCGACTTGGGGGCGATCTCAAGCGCCGCGCATTATAGTAAGGTTGACACCTCGAAGCAACCAATCGGGCAAAAGCGGGCAACTGTGTGGAATGCGGATAAACGCGTCACGAACGGCACCAGGCATTGTCGTCAGGGCGCTAAACTTCAGCAAGACTTATTTAGCGAGACTTATTTTAGGTGCGCCAGAATGCCGTCAAGTTCCTCCGCGCTGTTATAGCTGATGGTGAGCTTACCCCTGCCATTGCTGCGATGGCTTATATTGACGCTGGCGCCAAGTAGCTCCGAAATTTTTTGTTCCAGATGGACAATGTCGGGATCGGGCCTCGCCGCTGATTCGGAAGCGTGTCGACGATTCAGGATTTTGCGCACCAGTGCTTCCGTATCTCGCACCGACAGGCCCTTGCCGGCAACCATGCGGGCGGTTTCCACCTGCTGTCGATCGGTAAGCGCAAGCAGTGCCCGGCCGTGGCCCATTTCCAGATCACCGCGTTCCAGCAGGACGACGACTTCCGGCTGCAAGCCGTTGAGGCGCATCAGGTTAGCTACCGAGGAACGGGATTTCCCCACCGCTTTAGCCACTTCCTCCTGGGTAAAGCCAAATTCCTCCTGCAAGCGTATCAACGCCTTGGCTTCTTCCATGACATTGAGGTCTTCTCGTTGAATGTTTTCTATCAGCGCGATCGCCAGGGTGTCGCGATCGCTTAGCTCGCGCACGAGCACAGGTACCGTGGCGAGGCCAGCCAGCTGAGCCGCTCGCCAGCGCCGCTCGCCAGCGACGATTTCATAGCTGTCTTGGTTCAGTCGCCGGGCGATAACAGGTTGCATGATCCCGTGTTCCCGAATGGAATCCGCCAGTTCCTGAAGCTCCCCCGGGTCGATGTCGCGACGGGGTTGATAACGTCCCTTGACGAGATATTCGACCGGAATTTCCTTCAGGCTGTGCTGGGCAGTTGGCAACTCCGGGTCCGTTGTCCGCGAAATGGGCTCATCCTGATTTGACCTCGGGCTGATGTCGCTCGCACCCAGCAGGGCGCCCAGCCCCTTACCCAGGCCTTTACGTTTTGTATTCATGTCACTTTACCTATCGCCCCGTTGGTATAGTGGTTTCAGCTCGCGGTAGGCGTTCTGGACCTTGCATTGGCTCTTCGAATCAGCTCTTCAGCCATGCCCAGATAGGCGATAGCGCCCCTGGAATAACGGTCGTGCAGCAGAGCCGGTTTACCGAAACTCGGGGCTTCGGCCAGGCGCACATTGCGCGGAATCGCCGTCTGATAAACCCGTTTGCCAAAATGTTCGTGTAGCTGATTGGATACCTCGATGGTCAGGCTATTGCGAGGGTCATACATGGTACGCAAGATCCCTTCAATACGTAGTCTCCGGTTCACCGATCCGGCAATTTGCACAATCGTGTCCACCAGCGCGGATAAACCCTCCAGCGCGTAATATTCACATTGCATGGGGATAATCACGTTGTCACTCGCGGCGAGACTATTGAGGGTCAACATATTCAGGGCTGGTGGGCAATCAATGATAATCACATCGTAAGGTTTGTCCAAAGTTTCGAGGACCGCCCGCAATTTTTTTTCCCCGCCGTTGTTGTTGAGGAGATAGACTTCCGCAGCGATCAAATCACTGTTGGCTGGTAACAAGTCGTAGCCGGCGGCGAGGCCGTCGATAGTGGCCTCCGCGATGGTATTTTCACCGGTCAGGACTTCACAGACAGTCACTGACCGGTCATTTTTTTCGACGCCGCTGCCGGTCGTGGCATTACCCTGAGGATCCATATCCACCAGAAGCACCCGCTTACCAAGGTGCGCCAGGGACGCGGACAAATTGACGGCGGTGGTGGTCTTGCCAACACCGCCCTTCTGATTGGCTATCGCATAGGTAGGAGTCAAGAACTTGCCTTCATATCCGACGGATGATAATCAGATGCCGATCTTCTTCCAAACCGGGAATATACAACCTCTCCACGGCTTCGACTTCAAAACCTGCAGATACACCCGCTAATTCCTGTTGCTTCAATTTACCTTTCATTGCATAAAAATGCCCGCCCGGGCCAAGTAAATGTCGGGACCGGTCAACCATGGCGGCTAGACCGGCGAACCCTCGACTTAGTATCCCGTCGTAGGTCTCCAGCGGACGATGGCTTTCAACCCGAGTGTTGAGTTCGCGGATATTAAATATGCCCAGCTGGAGACGAACCTGAAAAAGAAATCGGGTTTTTTTGCCATTACTATCCAGCAAATCGAAGCTGCGGTTGGGGTTTACAATCGCCAGTGGTACACCCGGCAGGCCCGCGCCGGTGCCCAGATCAATAAACCGGGCGCCCCTAAGGAATGGATTTACCGCCAGACTGTCGAGGAGGTGCCGGGTTAACATCAACCGCGTGTCCCTGATAGCGGTCAGATTATAAGTACTGTTCCAGTGTTTCAGCATGTCAAGATAGGCTAGCAAGGTCGACTGCTGAATTGCGGAACAGCTCAATCCCATGCTCGCCAGCCCCTCCGCTAACATCGCCTGAATTTCATTGCCGCCAGCGGAATCGGGCCCAGGTTTGCAATTATCAGGCAATGTATTCCTTGGCGCCGCTGTGTTTTTTTAGGTACACGAGCAACAGCGATATTGCGGCTGGCGTTACGCCAGGTATGCGAGCCGCCCGAGCCAGTGTCTCGGGCCTCGCTGTGTTCAGTTTTTGACAAACTTCGTTGGATAAGCCTCTTACGTGGTTATAGTTGATATCGTCCGGAATGGGCGTCAGCTCATGACGGCGAACCCGCTCAATTTCCTCACTTTGACGATTGATATAACCCGCGTACCGGGCATCGACCTCCAATTGAAAAGCCACCTCCGGGGCCGCGGGTTCTAATCCGGTCGAATCCATCAGCATTCCGTAACTCACTTCCGGTCGCTTGAGTAAATCGGCGAGATTATATTCACGACCAAGCTTGATACCGGAGCGGCGCTCGAGTTTTTCAGCCGGCGGACTACCCGCCCGAATCCACGTTGAAGACAGTTTCTGCCTTTCCCGTTCAATGGCGTCAACTTTTGCATTAAAGGACCGCCAATGGTCGTCGTTCACCAGCCCAAGTTCTCGTCCCTTTTCAGTCAATCGATAATCGGCGTTGTCCTCCCTGAGCAGCAATCGGTACTCGGCCCGACTGGTGAACATGCGGTACGGTTCACGGGTACCCTGGGTAATCAAATCATCAACCAGTACACCGATGTAAGCCTGATCGCGACGGGGACACCAGGCCTCCTTCTCCTGAACGCGCAGAGACGCGTTTATACCCGCCAACAGCCCCTGGGCGGCGGCCTCTTCATAGCCGGTGGTGCCGTTGATCTGGCCCGCCAGAAACAGGCCCTCGATACAACGGCTTTCCAGACTGTATTTGAGATCCTGGGGATTGAAATAATCGTACTCTATTGCGTAGCCCGGTCGTGTGATATGCGCGTTTTCAAAGCCCTTGATGGATCTGACCAGTTTCAATTGCACATCAAAAGGCAGGCTGGTGGAGATACCATTGGGGTAGAGCTCCGTGGACGATAGGCTCTCGGGCTCGATAAAAATCTGGTGGGATGATTTATCGGCGAAGCGCACCACCTTATCCTCGATCGAGGGGCAATAACGCGGCCCGACACCGTCGATAATTCCCGTGAACAATGGCGATCGATCCATGCCCTCCTGAATAATCTGGTGTGTGCGCTCGTTGGTATGGGTAATCCAGCAACAAGTCTGAGGAGGATGTTGGTCAACATTGCCGGTAAAGGACATAACCGGTCTCGGCTCATCACCATACTGTTCACTCAACTCGCTGAAATCCACGGAGCGAGCATCAATTCGTGGCGGCGTGCCGGTTTTCAGTCGACCGACACGCAAGGGTAATCCCCGTAACCGGGCCGCCAGGCGCGAGGAGGGGGGATCACCAGCTCGACCACCGGCGTGATTATCCATCCCGATGTGTATTTTCCCGGCCAGGAAAGTGCCGGCAGTCAGAATGACGGTCGCCGAGGCAAATTCGATGCCCGCTTCGGTAACAACGCCAGCCAAGGTGTCGTTTTCGAAAAGCAGGTCAGCGACCGCCTGCTGGAAAATGACCAGATTTTCCTGTCCTTCCAGCGCCGCGCGCACCGCGCGTTTGTACAATGCCCGATCAGCCTGGGCTCGTGTCGCCCTAACCGCGGGTCCCTTGCGAGCGTTGAGCACCCGAAACTGGATTCCAGATAGATCGGTGGCGCGCGCCATCAGTCCGCCCAAGGCATCGATTTCCTTGACCAGATGGCTTTTACCGATGCCGCCGATAGCCGGGTTACAGGACATCTGCCCGAGGGTTTCAATATTGTGAGTCAGCAATAACGTCCGGCTACCCATACGGGCAGCCGCTAGGCTGGCTTCCGTCCCGGCGTGGCCGCCACCAATGACGATGACATCGAATCTGTCGGGGAAACGCATATTTTTGAGAATCGGCGGGTTGTGGCAGTGGGCATTATAGGCCAAACATCCGGCAAACCTATGGCGGGTGAGCGGATTTTTATGAATATCGCATGGACTCGTCAAAGCGAGTCAGTACTTTGGATATGATAAATAGATTACTAATAGGTATACAGATATTGTTATTACGCTCGTATCATATGTGTAAATGTTAATTAACTCGCTGATAGTAAAGGAATAAATACCCAATATGTGCTGTTATAAAGTTGCGTGGCGCATGGAGATTACGTGCTCGTATCTCTAGCCGAAAATGCCGTGCTCCAGGATACCGTGGATAATTATCGTACTTGTTGCGAGGTCGCTCACGGTTTGCCCACAGTAATCTATCTTTGCTGCAAAGCATGTAGTCATGATGTCATCAATACTTGGGCAAGTTGTGGGTAAGTATTTCCCGGTATTGATTGCGAGAGAAGGTCTTTTTCTTTAGAATCGCCCGCCCTTCGGCCGGATCAAGCCAGACTCTCTCCGCCCGGTACCAACAGTCCAGAAACTTTGGGGTTCTGACCATGAAAAGAACATTTCAGCCAAGTGTCCTGAAACGCAAGCGCACACATGGTTTTCGAGCGAGGATGGCGACTAAAAACGGTCGCCAGGTGTTGAGCCGTCGTCGCGCCAAGGGCCGCAAGCGTCTGGTGGCCTGAATAATCAACCCGAGGCGCTTTTTCCGTTATGTCCGGGCAGTCTTTTGGCCGGGATAAGAGGGTTCCCGATAAGACCGCGTATCAACGGGTTTTTGATAACGCCAGTAGCCGGTTTTCACACAAAAATTATCTCATCCTGGTCAGGCGAAATCTCGGCGCCGGTGCTCGACTGGGCTTGGTTATCAGCAAAAAAAGCGTGCCCACCGCAGTGAATCGCAATCGGATCAAGCGCATGGTCAGGGAATCATTTCGTCTGCACTGGCCACGGCTACCTTCAGTCGATGTGATATTCCTGGCACGGCCAGGTGTTAATAATTCCACGCACCAATTATGCAAACAGTTATCGGGCGACTGGACCACGCTGGCGGAAATTTTTAGAGAGAGCGGTGGAGACGACTTATGATGGCGGGATTGTTAATCAGAGTAATCAAGGTATACCAGTACTGTCTCAGTCCCTTCCTTGGTCGGCATTGTCGGTTCTACCCCAGTTGCTCCCAATACGCGGTAGACAGTCTGCGCTGTCATGGCGCTGTCAAGGGCTTCTTGCTGACTGCCAGGCGGTTGGCGAAATGCCATCCTTTTCATCCCGGTGGGCATGATCCCGTGCCCGAGTCCAAGATGATTCAGAAACAGGTTGAAAAATAATGGATTGGCAGCGTAGTGGCTTGATAGCCGCAATCGTACTGGTTTTTGGCTACCTGTTTATTCAATGGAACGAATTTAAGGAAGCGAGGGTTCCGCTTACTCCCGATGCCACGGAGGAAGGTATTTTTCTGCCCGAGAACGAGGTGGTTGCGGATAGTGTGACTGATAATCAGGGAGAGGACACGGAAATACCCGTGGTGAGCCCGCCTCGACAGACGTCGGTCGCCGAAGCTGAAAGCAACGCCGGCCGGCTGGTACGAGTACAGACGGATGTGCTCGATCTGACGATTGATACTGTTGGTGGTGATATCGTTCGCGCCGCGTTGCGGAAACATCTGTCGGAACAGGGCGCGGCCGGAAAACCCTTTGTAATTTTAAATCGGACCCGCTCCCAGGTTTACGTGGCGCAAAGTGGTTTGATCGGGCCGAACGGTACCGACCAGAAGAACCAGCGACCGGTGTTTCAGGCATCTCATTCAGAGTACACGCTAGCGCCAGGGCAGAAACAACTGAAGGTGACGCTGGAACTCGACCAACCCGAAGCAAAAATATTAAAACACTACATTTTCAAAGCGGGTGAGTATCTTATCGGTGTTCAGTATGAAATTGAAAATCTGTCCAATAGTCCCTGGCAGGCCTATCTATTCGGTCAGGTCAAGAGGGATACCGCTGATCCGAATACCGCAAACGCCATGGGGCCGAGGCCCTACCTGGGAATGGCGGTCAACACCGATGAAACCAACTATAAAAAATTGGATTTCAAAGATCTCGATGAAGCACCGTTCAAGAGTGAAAAACGTGGTGGCTGGGTGGCCATGGTGCAGCATTACTTTGTCAGCGCCTGGGTGCCTGGCAAGGATGTCGTCAACCATTTCCATTTACGCAGACTCGGCGCCCAGGAATTGTATACCGCTGGATTTACCGGGCCGATGGTTGAAGTCGAGCCAGGGCACAAAGGGTTACTGCAAGCCGACTTTTATGTGGGGCCGAAGGACCAGAAGCGCCTTGCGGAGATCTCCGAATACCTCGATCTGACCATAGACTACGGCTGGCTATGGTGGGTCGCAAAGCCCCTTTTCTGGGGTTTGGCGTTAATAAACAAGATCCTGGACAACTGGGGATGGTCAATCGTCGTTTTGACCGTGGTTGTCAAAACCATATTTTATCCCCTGTCCGCGGCGAGCTACCGGTCGATGGCGAGGATGAGGAAATTGCAACCGGAGATGCTGCGTCTGAAGGAGCTCTATGGTGACGACCGGCAAAAAATGTCCCAGGAGACCATGAATCTCTACAAGCGGGAGAAGGTCAACCCGGTAGGGGGGTGTCTGCCGATGCTGATACAGATGCCTGTGTTTATTGCCTTGTACTGGGTCCTCAATGAGAGCGTTGAATTGCGACACTCACCCTGGATTTTGTGGATCACTGATCTGTCGATAAAGGACCCTTACTACGTGCTCCCGGTCCTCAATGGCATCAGCATGTATTTATTACAAACCCTGCAGCCGGCGCCACCGGACCCCATGCAGGCCAGGGTGATGAAAATCATGCCGGTGGCCTTTAGCTTCTTTTTCATGTTCTTTCCCGCTGGCCTGGTGTTGTACTGGACCGTCAATAGCATCCTCTCCATAGCCCAGCAGTGGGTCATCACCCGCCGAATTGAAAGCCAACCCTGACAGGCGCGATTCCAATTTAGTTGGTCTTGATCGAAGGTGAATCTGTGTACGTTAACCACACAGACACGATTGTTGCTATCAGCACGCCGCCCGGGAGAGGTGGTGTCGGCATCGTGCGCGTCAGTGGCGGTGATTTACGCAGGCTATTTGATCCGGTGCTCGGTCTAACTCCCGCGCCTCGACGGGCAGTGTATTGTACGTTCAGGGATGCCGATGGTAGTGATATCGACCAAGGGGTCGCGCTGTATTTTCCAGGTCCAGGTTCCTATACCGGCGAGGATGTATTGGAGCTTCAGGCCCATGGCAGCCCGGTAATTCTTGACCAGCTTGTCGGATGTTGCATAAAACTGGGCGCGCGTTTGGCGAGACCGGGCGAGTTTAGTGAACGCGCGTTTCTGAATAACAAGCTTGATCTGGCGCAGGCAGAAGCCATCGCGGATCTGATTGATGCTGGCACCAGGCAAGCGGCTAAAGGGGCCTTACGCGCCTTGCAGGGCGAGTTCTCCAGAAAGATAAATGAACTCAATGATTCGCTTACCAAACTCAGGGTTTTTATCGAAGCGGCTATAGATTTTCCAGAGGAAGAGCTTGATTTTCTGGCTGAGAGTCCAATTCAGGAGGAGCTGGGTCACCTGATAGCCCGCTTTGACCGCTTGCTGGCGGAAACACATCAAGGGGTGTTATTGAAGGAAGGTCTGAATATCGTTATCGCTGGAGAGCCAAACGCCGGGAAATCAAGCCTGCTTAACGCGTTGGCCGGGGCGGAATTGGCGATAGTCACGGAGGTTCCGGGGACCACGCGCGATGTCATTAAAGAGAACGTAAACATTGGTGGATTTCCCGTTCAGCTGGTCGATACCGCCGGTTTGCGCGCCAGCGACGATCCGATCGAGAAACTTGGCATAAAGCGGGCCAGACAGCAGATATCTGAAGCCGACAAGGTGTTGTGGGTGATTGATGCAAGCACGCTGTCGAACGAACCATGCATTGGGGAAATCATCGGCCGTTACCCCGAGCTCGGTGACCACACCGACGTGTCCGTGGTTATCAATAAGATCGATCTCATTGACCGGGGTACGGCCGCAAAGTGGACTGACGTCGGCGGTCTGCTGGTGTCGGCGCGTAGTGGTGAGGGTTTGGCGGAGTTGCGTCGCTACATTGAAAGCTTCTATCAGCATTGCGGACAGGGGGAAGGCATCTATACCGCGAGAAGGCGGCATGTCCAGGCCCTTGAAAACGCCCGCATCAACCTGCTGGGCGCCAGCGGGCAGCTCGCTCGGGATATCAGCAATAGTGAGCTTGCGGCCGAGGATTTAAGGCAGGCGCAAAACCAGCTGGGGACCATCACTGGCGCGGTAACGAGCGAGGATCTTCTCGGCGTAATATTCTCCAGCTTCTGCATCGGTAAGTAGCGCGCGAGAAGATGGGCGACCCACGCAGGTTGTTCACGCGGTTTCCCCGGGTAAAAACCGGCAAGGGCGGATATACCGTCCAACCCACCATCAATGTACCTGATACTAATAATTTATCCACAGCTTTTAATCATATTTGATTAAATAGTGATCAAAAAACCGGGGTTTTCTGTGGATATCTTGCCCGGTTGATGACTATTCAACCCTTTGAAAAATAGAGAGTTATTATTTTTACCCTGAGAGAAAAAAAACCCGGAAATTTGTGGATAAGATGGCCGTAACCTTATAGACTTTCCGGGTGGCCCAAGAGCCATGGCGCAATAAAAATAATGGCGCTCGCAGCAATATTTATCTCTTAAAAGCTTTGGTCGGTAAACAAGGAGTTCAGTTTGTCATCAAATATCTGGCAGCTTTGTTTGAGCCAGCTCCAGGAAGAGTTGCCCTCGCAACAGTTCAATACGTGGATCAAGCCGCTGCGCTGTGCTTACGACGCGGACGCCGGGAACGTGCGCCTGCAGGCGCCAAATCAGTTTGTCATGCGCTGGGTGGAGGATAAATTCCTCGATAGAATCGATGAACTCTTCAGTCAGTTCGGTGAGCGGCCTCGAGGTATTGAAGTGGTTGCCATGTACACCGAGGGGGCGCCGGCGTTTGCAACTCGACGTGAAACCACTCCCCAGGCTGATGAAGTGGGAAAGTCCACAATGGTGCCGGCCTCGGGGCTAGGTATAGACGCCGAATCACCCCGCCAGTTCACTGCACACAGCCAGTTCACTAAAAGTACAGTGGCTGCTCTACCCCTGGATATTGAGTCGGGGAAAGGCAACAACTGGGATGGCTCGCGTGAGGATAGAGTAAACGGACACGTTGGTGGACAAGGCAGTGCGGGGGGCGGCACTCAAGCCAGTAACGGTCGTTCAGTAGTTGAACATGACGATCGTCTCAACCCGAACTTCCGGTTTGACAATTTTATCGAAGGCAAATCGAACCAGATGGCTCGCGCGGCGGCACAGCAGGTTGCCCAAAATCCGGGTGGTGCCTATAACCCGCTGTTTATCTATGGTGGCGTCGGCTTGGGTAAAACCCACTTGATGCATGCTGTCGGTAACGCACTGCGAGAGCGCAAGGCCGATGCAAAAATCGTGTATTTGCACTCTGAGCGTTTTGTCGCCGATATGGTAAAAGCCCTGCAATTGAACGCCATTAACGATTTCAAGCGGTTTTATCGATCGGTTGACGCCCTGCTAATCGACGATATCCAGTTTTTCGCCAAGAAGGATCGCAGCCAGGAAGAGTTTTTTCATACTTTCAACGCTTTGTTGGAGGGTGGTCAGCAGATGATACTCACCTGTGATCGCTATCCGAAAGCCATTACGGATGTCGAAGAAAGATTAAAGTCCCGATTTGGCTGGGGCCTAACGGTGGAGGTCGATGCGCCCGATCTGGAAACCAGAGTGGCAATATTAATCGAAAAGGCAAAACAGACCGACATAGACCTGCCCTACGAGTCGGCTTTTTTTATTGCCCAGAGAGTCAGTTCAAACGTGCGAGACCTGGAAGGTGCGCTAAAACGCGTGATCGCCGGCGCCCGGTTTACAGGACGGGCCGTTGATATTGGCCTGGTGAGAGAATCGCTCAAAGACTTATTAGCCCTGCAGAACAAGTTGGTGACGATTGATAATATTCAGAGGGTGGCGGCGGATTACTACAAATTAAAAGTCTCCGACATGCTGTCCAAGAAGCGCAGCCGTTCCATTGCGCGTCCTCGCCAGGTGGCCATGGCCCTGGCCAAGGAAATGACGGATCATAGCCTGCCAGAGATCGGCGAAGCCTTTGGCGGCAGGGATCACACGACAGTGCTTCACGCCTGCCGTAAAATACACGAGCTGCAAGCAACAAACTCAGAAATCCGGGAAGATATCAAGAAGCTCACGCGCCAGTTAAAAAGCTGACAGTGAGTATTCACTTTAGGTTTTCGCCCCACAGATAGAGACTAAACATGAAGTTTACGGTTGATAAAGAAACCCTGTTGAAACAGTTGCAGCTGGTTGTAGGCGTGGTCGAGCGGCGCCAGACCTTGCCGGTTCTATCAAACGTGTTGGTTAAGCTCGAAGATAATCGCCTGGCGATCACCGGTACGGACCTGGAGGTAGAGATACTTAGCCAGGAGACCCTCAGCGATCCAAATCTAGTGGCGGGCGAGACAACCATGCCTGCGCGTAAACTGCTGGATATCTGTCGAGCCCTGCCTGATGAGGCGCGGCTGAATTTTAGCTGCGACAATCAGCGCGCCACAATTGCCAGCGGCCGCGGCCGGTTTACTCTGGCGACCCTGCCAGCCAACGAATTTCCAAGCGTCGATGGCGCTGGTGGCAATTTGGAATTTGAGTGCCCCGCGGAGCGGATAAAGCATCTGATTGATAAAACAGCGTTTGCCATGGCACACCAGGACGTTCGTTATTATTTGAACGGCATGTTATGGGAGGCCAGCAAGGGTCAATTGAGGGCAGTGGCCACCGACGGTCATCGCCTGGCGATGACAACCGTGGAAGCGCAGGTAAATCAGGACGAGAAAGTGCAGGTGATCCTGCCACGCAAGGGGGTTGTTGAGCTATCTCGATTACTTAACGATCCGGGTCAGGTGGCCGTCAGTCTGGGGGACAACCATATTCGGGTTAAGGGGCAGGGTTTTGTTTTTACTTCCAAACTCGTTGACGGCGCATACCCGGACTATGATCGAGTATTGCCAAAAGGCGGCAATCTTAAAATTGTTGGCGATGTGGAGGTTCTAAGGCAGGCTTTTGGCAGAACCGCAATATTGTCCAATGAGAAATACCGTGGCGTAAGATTGGCGCTATCAGATAAGCTCTTAACGATGTCGGCAACCAACCCAGAGCAGGAGGAAGCACAGGAAGAAGTTGAGGTCGACTTCTCGGGTGAGCCCTTCGAGATAGGTTTCAATGTGAATTATATCCTCGATGTGCTCAACGTGCTTGGCAGCGATAAGGTTAGTTTCACGCTTAGCGGAGCCAATAGCAGTGCGCTGTTAGAAGGGCAGGGAGATGAAGATTCCGTTTATGTAATCATGCCCATGCGCCTATGAAGAACAGGGCGGCATTACCCGGGACCTCGCCCCGGCTATAAGGGCCGAATTGCACCCAAGTATGTATCTCAGCAAGCTCGATGTGCGGGGCATACGCAACATCAGGCAAGCGTCGCTCGGTCCCTCACCGACTATCAATATCATCTACGGCCGCAATGGCAGCGGTAAAACCAGCCTACTAGAAGCTATTTACTTACTAGGCCGAGGGCGCTCGTTTCGTACGCCGCGACTGAACCCCCTAATTAATGCGAATAGTCCCGACTGCTTGGTATTTGCACTGGTGCGCAATGGTGCCGAGGGTCAGGCTGCCGGAGAAACGTCCATAGGTGTACAGCGCTTTGGCAGCGGAGAATTTCAGTTCAAAATCGCAGGGCAGCAGGTGTACACCGCCTCGCTATTGGCCGAAGAGCTACCCGCCTTGGTGGTTAATAGTGACAGCTTTGCCCTGGTTGACGGGAGCCCCGGAGATCGCCGACGCTTTTTGGATTGGGGCGTGTTTCACGTGGAACAGCCACCGCGTGACCTTTGGCGCAAATTTCAACGCGTGCTCAAGCAGCGCAATAATTTGCTGCGGCGTGGTAAAATCGACCGCGACGAGTTGCGCGTGTGGGACAGGGAGTTTGCCGCGCTAAGTGAACAAGTCGCCAGGTTCAGAGATGCCTATTTCCATAGGTTCGTACCTGAATGCCAAGCCGTATACACCGCCTTGAGTGGCGACGAAAAAGTTGAACTTGAAATGGAGCTTTCCCCTGGCTGGCAAAATAGGAACGGTTTGCTCAATGAGCTCGATGCGGTTTACCCACGAGACCTGCAAAGTAAAACGACCAATGTTGGGGCTCACCGGGCAGACTTAAAACTTAAATGCCGTGGTCGGTCCGCCACTGATGTACTTTCCCGAGGGCAGATAAAGCTATTGGTATTAGCCATGCAGTTGGCCCAGGGGCGCATTCTCCGAAAAATTCGGAAGCGGGGTTGCATATACCTACTTGATGATCTCGCGGCCGAGCTAGATAGCTTTAATCTCACTCGTTGTTTGGAGCTGCTAGCAGCGCAGCGGGACCAGGTTTTTTTAACCGGTACTGAGCGACACGCTTTGCTCAAGTTGATGCCGAAGGGTGCGCCTTACTCTCCGGCGGTGTTTCACGTGGAACAGGGTGAGGTTAACGCCGAACCCATGATCGAGACCACATAGATTAAGGGTACGATGTATGAATGATGACGTCGGATACGATTCTTCAGACATCAAGGTATTGAAAGGCCTTGATGCAGTCCGTAAACGGCCGGGTATGTATATCGGTGACACCGATGATGGCACCGGCCTTCACCATATGGTTTTTGAATTGGTGGATAATGCGGTAGATGAAGCGCTAGCGGGATATTGTTCAGAGATCCTGGTGACGATACATGCTGATGAGTCGGTGTCTGTATCCGATAACGGACGCGGCATTCCCACGGATATGCACGAAGAGGGTGTCTCAGCCGCGGAAGTCATCATGACGGTGCTGCATGCTGGCGGCAAGTTTGATGAAAACAGTTATAAAGTTTCTGGCGGCCTGCACGGCGTGGGTGTTTCCGTAGTCAATGCCTTGTCCGAAAAGCTGGTTCTGACGATTCGGCGCAAGAAAAAAGTGTATGAACAAACCTACCGTCACGGCGTGCCGGAAGCCCCTCTGGCGGAAGTAGGGACTACGGAGGTGTCGGGCACCGATGTTCGCTTCTGGGCCTCTCCCGCCACTTTCGCGGACATAAACTTCCATTTCGATATTCTTGCCAAGCGCCTGCGAGAGCTGTCCTTTTTGAACTCCGGTGTGCGCATTGTCTTGACTGATAAACGCTCGGGTCGAGAGGATATCTTCGCGTACCAGGGTGGACTCAGAGCCTTCGTTGAATACCTTAATGACAAGAAGAACCCTATCAATACCGTCATTCACTTCAATAATCCCGATAGCCAGGGCCTGGGTGTAGAAGTAGCCCTGCAATGGAATGATGGTTTTCAGGAAAACATTTTTTGCTATACCAATAACATTCCCCAACGCGATGGCGGCACCCATCTGGCTGGGTTCCGGTCAGCCTTGACGCGCGCACTGAATAACTACATAGAAAAGGAGGGAATCGCAGCCAAGGCCAAAGTTAGTACAACGGGAGACGATGCTCGGGAAGGACTAACTGCAATTATTTCCGTTAAAGTGCCCGATCCCAAATTTTCCTCTCAAACCAAGGATAAGCTGGTCAGTTCAGAGGTGAAAAGTGCCGTGGAGCAGGAGGTCGGGAAGCAAATTAGTGATTTTCTGCTGGAAAACCCTCAGGAAGCGCGCAGCATCGTCGGCAAAATGCTGGATGCGGCCAGAGCGAGGGAGGCGGCCCGTAAGGCGCGAGAGATGACGCGCCGAAAGGGGGCATTGGATATCGCCGGCCTGCCGGGCAAATTGGCTGACTGTCAGGAAAAGGACCCAGCGCTCTCGGAGCTGTTTCTGGTCGAAGGGGATTCCGCGGGCGGCTCGGCTAAACAGGGTAGGGACCGGCGGACCCAGGCTATCCTGCCACTGAAAGGCAAGATCCTGAATGTCGAGAAAGCGCGGTTCGACAAAATGTTATCGAGCGCCGAAGTCGGCACTTTAATTACGGCGCTCGGCTGTGGTATAGGCGTTCAGGAGTTTAATATCGACAAACTCCGATACCACACGATTATCATCATGACGGATGCCGATGTCGACGGCTCCCATATTCGAACCTTGTTGTTGACCTTCTTTTTCAGGCAAATGCGAGAACTGGTCGATGCGGGTCATATCTATATTGCCCAGCCGCCACTGTATAAGATCAGTAAAGGTAAGCAGGAGCAATATCTCAAGGACGATCAGGCGTTGAATGAATTCCTGACCCATACGGCCCTGGACGGCGCTAGCCTCCACGTGAATACGGAGGCACCCAGTATTTCCGGCGAAGCGCTGGCCTCGCTGGTGTTTCAGTATCGCTCAGTGATGGCAAAAATTGATCGTATGACCCGTGTCTATCCTGGCGATGTTTTGCGCCTGATGATTGATTTGCCAGTGCTCTCACCCGATCAGCTCACTCAGCAGGACGTGGTGAGCCAGTGGTGTGATGCTCTGGGGCAGGCGCTGGCGAATCAGAAGAGTGACGCGGTTCAACGACGAATAGAATTAGCCCTGGACCTGGAGCGGGGTTTTTTCCTCCCTGAGGTTCACCAGCTTATCCATGGTGTCCCCACGGTAACCCGTTTCGGGCATGAGTTTTTCGCGTCTATGGAATATGAGGCGATGGCTGGCCTCGGCAAACGGCTGGCCGGACTGCTGGAGTCCGGAGCCTACGTAATGAGAGATGGAAAATCCTGTGAAATCAATAGCTTAAAAGAGGGAATAGACTGGTTGATGGCCGAATCGAGGCGAAGGTATTACATTCAACGCTACAAGGGTCTCGGTGAAATGAACCCTGACCAACTCTGGGAAACAACAATAAATCCGGAAACGCGGCGCTTGCTGCGAGTGACGGTGGAAGATGCTATCGCCGCGGATCAAATGTTTAATACCCTGATGGGGGACAATGTTGAACCCCGCCGGGAGTTCATCGAAGAAAATGCTCTCGCTGTCGTAAACCTTGATATCTAGTGGAGGTAAGTACTTACTATTCCCCTTCCCGCTTGTCCCAGATGTCCCGGTCGCTTGCACGGCGACCCCGTTTTTTTCTGCGATTGTCATTATCCAGCTCAAAGCGAATCTCTATGCGACGATCGGTATTTTTTCTGCGTTGCTCTCTGCGTCGCTCGGGTCCATTGAACTTGTCGTCCGCCATTGTCAACTCCTTGCAGCTTGTTTCCGCATAGGTGAAATATGCTGAAAGGTGGGCAGTCTAGCAGGAAATAATTTTTTTAATCAGTACCTAGCGTGGGAAGTTTGAAACCGTCGAGGTTATCCAGGTTTTCACTTGTGCGGTTAATTCCTTGCTGTCCTGGGTGAGGTTTTCCGTCCAAACGGGCTCGCCGATAACCACGTTTATGGTGCCAGGATGTTTGATAAAGTGGTGAGCGGGCCAGTAATTTCCGGCGTTGTGG
Source organism: Porticoccaceae bacterium (assembly GCA_040235495.1). Classification (GTDB taxonomy): domain Bacteria; phylum Pseudomonadota; class Gammaproteobacteria; order Pseudomonadales; family Porticoccaceae; genus HB2-32-21. The sequence continues at coordinate 3,626 of JBECKV010000034.1, read as the reverse complement.
GCTATGGGCAGTAATGGCACCTTGGCCGCCAGCGCCAGCGCCGCGCCGCCGCGCCCATAGTTGCCGCTCAGCCCGGCTTGTACCCGTGTTCCTTCAGGGTAGATCAACACATTATTTCCCTCCTCAAGACGCACTTTCCCCTGGGCAAGTATCTCGCGTAACGCGGCACGAGGATTTGATCTGTCTATAGCGATCGGTTTGGTCATGGCCAGGCCCCAGCCAAACAGGGGTATACGCAGCAGTTCCTTTTTGAGTATGGTGCTTACCGGTCGAAGCAGTCGCTGCAAATAGTAGGTCTCCCAGGCCGATTGATGGTTGCTGAGGGCAACAAAGGGCGTGTCTGGTATGTTTTCAAGGCCTTCCACGTGGAGGCGAATGCCGCAGCTAAGGTTGAGCCAACGGACAATAAGGGCATTGGCAATAGTAATGAAGTTTTGAAGCAAGCGATGAGGAAGGGCGAGGCCAACAGTACATCCCAGAAAAGAAAATATCCCGACGAGAGGCACATAACCCACATAAAACAGGGCGGAACGGATTGCTGCTAAAACCTTCACCACTGATTGACCTCAGGTCGAGAGCAATGCAGCCACCGCGCCCGACAAATCGTCGTAGACGGCAACATCAGCAAAGGGGAGGTTGTTACCCGGATCCAGCAATTGCTTTTCGGTAACCCGCCCCTTGCCGCTTCTGACGAGAATCAATCGACACCCCAGTTCCATTCCCGCCTCAAGGTCCCTTAAGCTGTCGCCGATTAATGGCACACCTCTCAGATCGGCCTGAAAATCCTCCGCTATCAGCTGCAATAGCCCCGGCGCGGGCTTGCGACAGGAGCAACCTTCCTCGGGCACATGGGGGCAGTAATAAATTCCATCGATACGCCCGCCGGCCGCTTCCACGAGGCCGCGCAATTTGTGGTGTATGGCATCCAGCTCATCCAGGCCAAACAATCCGCGGGAAAGCCCGGATTGGTTAGTGGCCACGACCACGCTGTATCCCGCCTGGCTCAAACGGGCGATGGCTGCAATACTGCCTGGCAGGGGCCGCCACTCGCTAACGTTTTTGATGTATGCTTCGGAGTCATAATTAATAACACCGTCGCGATCCAGAATAATCAGTTTCATGGGCACGATTATCAGCTGGATGTCGCGATCAGGGAAACGTCCGCCACTTCCAGGAACAAACCCCGCAGTTGGGCCAGCAGAGCGAGCCGGTTGTTGCGGATGGACGGGTCGTCAACCATGATCATGACCTTGTCAAAAAACCCGTCAACAGGTTCCTTCAACCCGGCCAGTAAGGCCAGGGTTTCACTGTAATTTCGATCCTTTACCAGCGCATGGACACGCGACGACAAGCCTTCAATATGTTCGCTTAACTGAAATTCCTCGGGTGCGCGGAATAACGCGCTTTCAACGACACCTGCGATATTGGCCCCTTCCTGCTTGCTCAGCAGGTTGGCGACCCGTTTGTTGGCCGCGGCCAGCGCAGGCGCTTCCGCGCGGGTCATAAAACTGGCTACGGCTTCTATCCGCGCGGCGATATCAACCGGGTTGGAGAGATTTTTCACCATCACCGCCTGGACCGCGGAAGTTGTTACGCCCTGGTCCTCGAACCAGGCATAGGATCTCTCGATAATGTAAGTGAATACTTGCTTACGGATATCTTCATTAATAATAATAGGTTCATAGCCGTTCGCCGCCTGGTCAATGGCGGCCACTAGGTTCATATCCAGTTTGTTTTCGATCAATATCCGCAGTATGGCGAGGCTGGCGCGGCGCAGGGCAAAGGGGTCGCTGGAGCCGCTGGGAATTTGCCCGATGGCGAATATACCCACCAGCGTATCCAGGCGGTCAGCCAGGGCCAGGACGATGCCAGTCTCGCTGGCGGGCAGCGCATCGCCGCTAAAGCGTGGCTGATACTGCTCAAACAAGGCCTGGCAGACGGCACCATCGAGCTGCGCGGCGCGCGCATAGTGCGCGCCCATGATGCCCTGCAAATCGGGAAACTCCAGTACCATTTCCGAGACCAGATCGGACTTGCTGAGTTGCCCGGCTTGCTGACAGAGTTTTACGTCGGCGCTAACGAATGGGGCCAGATAAGCGGCGAGTTTTGCAAGTCGCTCGGTTTTATCGAACACCGAACCCAGGGTTTTCTGGAATATTATGTTACGCAGCTGCTCCCGTCGCTCCTGCAGGGACACCTTCAGATCGGTTTCATAAAAGAAGGCCGCGTCAGCAAGGCGCGGCCGAATCACCCGTTCATTGCCGGCGATAATTTTTTCCGGCTGGCTGCTGTCGATATTGGCGACGGTAATGAAAGTCGGCAAGAGCGCGCCGTTGTTATCGACCAGATGAAAATATTTTTGGTGTTCCTTCATGGAAGAAATCAGCGCGGGCGCCGGAATCTTGAGGAAAGCCTTATCAAAGTTGCCCGACAGAACCACCGGCCATTCGTTGAGGGCGGTAACCTCGTCGAGCAAATCTTCGTCGATGACGGCGCGAGCCCGCCGGCTCCTGGCGGAGGCTTCGATGCCGACGCGGATCAATTCCCGCCGCTCCGTAAAGTCGGCGATCACCCGCCGCCCGTGCAAAATTTCCGCATATGCACGGGCCTGCGCGATAAGCACGGGTTCGGGATGGTGGAAGCGATGGCCACGGGAATACTGTCCTGCGGCGACGCCGAGAATGTCGCCTGTAACTACCGTGTCGCCATAAACCATGACCACCCAATGCACCGGGCGAACAAATTCCGCCCTGCTTGTGCCCCAGCGCATGCGCTTGTCGATGGGCAGTTCGGCCAGGGCCCGCGTGACCAAACCAGGCAGCAGTTCGAGACAGGTTTTACCCGCATCCACTTTGCGAAACGAAAGGCGCGGACCTTTCTCGCTGTCTACCTGCTCGAGCTCCGCGACGCTGACGCCACAGCCCCGGGCAAAGCCTTCGGCGGCTTTAGTGGGCTTGCCATCGGCATCGTAGGCCGCACTCACAGCGGGCCCCAGTTTTTCAGTGAATTGCTGGGGCTGCTGTTCCGCGAGACCGGATACCAGCACCGCGAGCCGGCGCGGAGTGGCGTAGGGCTTGATTGCGGAATGCGTCAGATTAGCCTGGCGGAGTTGAGCTTCCAGACCTAGCGCAAAGGCGGTCATCAGATGATTTAGTGCCCGGGGCGGTAATTCCTCCGTACCTATTTCGACCAGGAAATCGTCGCTCATGTGCGTTGCTCCCGGGCGTTCGCGAGGACCTCTTCGGCGAGCTCTGGAGGCGCCAGGGGAAAGCCCTTGGCCAGACGGGATTGAAAATAGGCCTCGGCCACGGCGCGCGACATGGTGCGCACGCGGAGGATGAAGCGTTGCCGCTCGGTAACGGAAATGGCGTGCCGGGCATCCAGTAGATTAAAGGCGTGGGAAGCCTTCATTACCAGCTCATAGGCGGGTAATGCGAGGCCGGCTTCGACAAGGCGTTGGCTCTCCCGCTCCCAGTCATCAAAATTGCGTAACAGGGCCGGGACATCGGCCTCTGCAAAATTGTAACGGGACATTTCCACTTCATTCTGATGAAAGACATCACCATAAGTCACTCGCTCACCGGAGGGACAGATTGTCCAGACCAGGTCGTAAATGCTGTCCACGC
>JBECKV010000153.1:0-18990 GCA_040235495.1 Porticoccaceae bacterium | reverse complement strand
ACCGACTCCGGTGGCTTTCAGGTGTTCAGCCTGGGCGACATGCGCAAGATCACTGAAGCCGGAGTGGCCTTCAAATCGCCGATTGACGGCAGCCCGGTATTCCTCGATCCCGAGCGTTCCATCCAGGTGCAGCGGGATCTGGGCGCCGATGTAGTGATGGTCTTTGACGAATGCACGCCTTATCCGGCCGATGAAAAGCAGGCCCGGGAGTCCATGGAGCTGTCCATGCGCTGGGCGGCGCGCGGCAAGCAGGCCCACGGCGACAGCCCGGCGGCCTTGTTTGGCATTGTCCAGGGCGGCATGCACGAGCACCTGCGCCATGAATCCGCCAGGCTTCTCCGAGACATCGGCTTTGACGGTTACGCCATCGGTGGCCTGTCGGTGGGCGAACCCAAGGAGGATATGATCCGCATACTCGATTGCTTGCAGGACCAATTGCCGAGCACCCAGCCCCGCTACCTGATGGGCGTCGGCACTCCCGGCGATATTCTCCAGGCCGTACAGCGGGGCATCGATATGTTCGACTGTGTGATGCCCACCCGCCATGCCCGCAATGGCCATCTGTTTACCAGTGATGGCGTCGTGAAAATCCGCAACGCCCGCTATCGCGATGATACCGGGGCCCTGGATGCCAGCTGCGATTGTTATACCTGCCAGAATTTCAGCCGTGCCTATTTGCACCATCTGGACAAGTGCAAGGAGATTCTCGGAGCTCAGCTCAACACCATCCACAACCTGCGTTATTACCAGAATTTCATGGCGGCGATTCGTCAGGCCATCAGCGAGCAAAGGCTGGCGCGCTTCGCGCAAGATTACTTTGCCGGGGCGGATTGCTAACCTAGCGCCGCTGACCCGAAGCGGTGTCGGGGCCTTGCGGGTCGCTTCATTGGAGCGGCTGGTCAATTAACCTATAATGCGGCGCTTTTACAGGATCGCAGAGTCCCTTGATGAATCGCTATCCACTCTGGAAGTATCTCTTGATTGCCGCCGTGGTGGCGCTCGGCTTTATCTATGCCTCGCCCAACCTCCACGCACCGGACCCCGCGATTCAGATTTCCGGCCAGAGTGGCGCCATGGTTATGGATCAGGCGGTGCTGGACAAGGCCCAGGCGCGCCTCGACGGGGCCGATATCGATTATTTTGGCGCAACCTTCGACGCTAAAAGTGCTTTGATTCGCCTGCGCGATGGCGCCCAACAGCTGGAGGCCAAGAGTCTGATTCAGAAGGCTCTCGGCCTCGACTATGTGGTGGCCCTGAATCTGGCCGATAACACGCCGGCGGCGCTTTCCTCCATGGGGGCAAGGCCCATGAAGCTGGGTCTTGATCTCAGTGGCGGGGTGCATTTTCTGATGCAGGTGGATACCGAGTCGGTGATCGCCAAGCATCTGGATACCCAGTTCGGCGAAATCAAGAAGGCTCTTCGCGAGGAAAAGATCCGCTACAAAAGGGCTCGTGTGGAGGGCAGTGAACTGGTCTTCAGCTTCGCCGACGCCGAGGTGCGCGATGCCGCGGAGAGTCTGGTGCGACGCGATTTTCGCGAATTGGTGGCGCTTACCACTACGCGCGGAGAGGGGGATCAGGCCTACCGCCTCAACCTGAGCCTGGGTGAGCTGGCGTTAAGGGAAAAAATCGATTACGCCGTCGGCCAGAATCTCACCACCCTGAGAAACCGGGTCAATGAACTGGGGGTATCCGAACCCATCGTTCAGCGGCAGGGGCGGGATCGCATTGTCGTCGAATTGCCCGGCGTGCAGGATACCGCCGAGGCCAAGCGGATTATCGGCAAAACGGCCAACCTGGAGTTCCGTCTGGAAGCCCGGCCCGGCACCTCCAGTGGTCGGGAAAAGTTTGAGTTTCGAGACCCCACATCGCGTGAACCCTCCGCGTGGCTGGAGAAAAATGTCGTTATCACCGGCGATCAGGTCACCAACGCGTCGGTGGGCTACGACGAAAATGGCCTGCCTCAGGTAAACATCTCCCTCGACGGCGGTGGCGGGCGGGCCATGCATCATGCCACGCGTCGCAACATCAAACGGCGACTGGGCGTGCTGTTCATAGAATCGAAAGCGCGCTTCGAAAGTCGTATCAATGAGCAGGGCGAGAGCGAGTCGGTGGCGGTACCCTATGTCGACAAGAAAATTATCAGCCTGGCAACCATTCAAAGCGCCCTGGGCGTACAGTTTCGTATTACCGGGCTGGATAATCCGGCCGAGGCCGCGGAACTGGCACTGTTGCTGCGCGCCGGGGCCTTGGCCGCGCCCATGCATTTTGTCGAGGAGCGCACTATCGGCCCCTCGTTGGGAGCGGAAAATATCGAGGTCGGCTTGCGCTCGGTACAGATCGGCCTGGGCGTCGTGCTGCTGTTCATGCTGGTGTATTTTAGGGTTTTCGGTATTTTCGCCAACCTGGCCCTGCTGCTGAACGTGGTGCTGGTCGTCGCGGTCATGTCAATTTTGGGGGCCACCCTGACCCTGCCCGGCATTGCCGGGATCGTGCTGACCGTGGGTATGGCGGTGGATGCCAACGTGCTGATTTTTTCTAGAATCAGGGAGGAACTGAAAAATGGCCAGACCATTCAGGGAGCTCTTCAGGCCGGTTACGACCGCGCTTTCGTTTCCATCGTCGATGCCAACCTCACGACCCTGATTGTCGCGGTGATTCTTTATGCCATCGGGTCAGGCCCGGTACAGGGCTTCGCGGTCACGCTCTCGATCGGCATTCTAACCTCGATGTTCACCGCCATCATGGGCACGCGAGCGCTGACGAATCTGGTTTACGGTGGCCGTGATGTGAAAAAGCTCTGGATATGAGTCTATGAATACGCAACGAGTCTACGATTTTATGGGTAAGCGCAAGCTGGCGGCGCTAGTCTCGATCACGCTGGTCATCGCTTCCATCGTCTCGCTGTCCTCCAAGGGGCTGGTGCTGGGACTTGATTTTACCGGCGGAACGCTGATCGAGGTGGGCTATGAGCGGGTCGTCGGCGTGGAAGCGGTGCGCGCGCGGTTGACCGAGCACGATTTTGTCAATCCGACGGTGGTGCATTTTGGCTCCGAGTTTGATCTGCTGATCAAATTGCAGGGCGAGCCGGAAGCGGATCTGGGCGAGCAGGTTTTGACGGCTCTTCGCGCCAGCGGAGAAAATGTCGAACTGCGCCGTATCGAATTTGTCGGGCCACAGATTGGAGAAGAATTACGCGATGACGGCGGCCTGGGTTTGTTGGCGGCGCTGGCGGTGGTGATGCTCTATGTGGCGGTCCGTTTTCAATACAAGTTTTCCATCGCCGCGGTTGTGGCGCTGATTCACGATGTACTCATTACCCTGGGATTTTTCTCGCTGTTCGATATCGAATTCGATCTGACCGTGCTGGCCGCCGTACTGGCGGTGATCGGATATTCCCTCAACGACACCATCATAGTCTCGGACCGCATTCGGGAAAATTTCCGCCTGTTGCGCACCGCCGATCCGCTAGCGGTCATCAATGAGTCCCTGACCCAAACCCTGGACCGGACTCTCGTTACCTCGCTGACCACCTTGCTGGTGCTCTTTGCCCTGTTTCTGTTTGGTGGCGAGCTGATCCACAATTTCGCCACGGCCCTGATTATCGGCATTACCATCGGTACCTATTCATCGATCTATATCGCCGCCAGTTTGCTGCTAGATCTGAAAATCCGCCGCGAAAACCTCTTGCCGCCGGAACGGGATGGCGACAAGGTGGACGACGGTTTGCCCTGACCACTTTTGTTCCCAGCTCCTGGCCGGGAAATGCCTGGCGCGAAAAATATGCCTTGATTGCCGGCCCGGCTATCGACGATTATTAATCCTGACGATAAAAATGAGCAGATCGGGCAGTGTCAGGATCTTCAATTCCCCGCGGGTCCGCGCACGACCGGTTGAATGACAGGGGAGTATTCTTATGAGCGAAAAACATGTGCTGGACGGTGTCCGCGTGCTGGATTTTACCCAGCATCTGGCGGGACCGACGACCACCCGCCTGATGGCAGAGATGGGCGCCGAAGTAGTGAAGCTGGAGTTGGCTCCGCGCGGCGATCAGGTGCGCAACGTCGGTTATCTCAAAGGTGGGCGCTCGTCCTATTTTCTGTCTCAGAATCGGGGTAAGAAAAGCCTTTGCCTCGATCCTAAACCCCAGGCCGGGCAGGATATTCTTCGCGCCTTGATACCCCACTTCGATGTGTTGGTGGAAAACTTCGCGCCTGGTGTTATCGGGCGTATGGGGCTGGGTTGGGACACCGTACACGAACTCAATCCGCGGCTGATCATGTGTTCGATTTCCACTTTTGGTCAGACCGGCCCCTTGGCCCAGCGTCCGGGTTTCGACTACATCGGCCAGGCTTACGCTGGTGTTACGGGGTTGATCGGAGAAGCCGAAGGCCCGCCAATATTGCCCATGGTGGCGATGGGCGACGTGATGACCGGTGTTCATGGTTTGGCGGCCATTAATGCCGCGCTGTTTCGCCAGGCCCGGGGTGGTCCCGGCCAGTACCTGGATATTTCCCTGCTGGACAGTTATTTCCATTGCCACGAGTCAGGGGTGGCCATGATTAGCGGCAGTGAAGGTCGATTTGAACCCCGTCGCGGCGGTGCCCATAGTCCGGCGCTGGCGCCGCTGGGTGCTTTCAAGGGCCACAAGGGTTACCTGATCATTATCGCGGTGCTGCACCAGTGGCCGGCCCTGTGCGAGGTGATGGGAAAGACCGAGTTGCTAAGCGACCCGCGCTTCAAAAAGATCAATGACCGGGTAAAAAACCGTTATCAGCTGGTGGAGATCATAGAAAACTGGATTGCCCAATGCGGCAGCGATGAGCACGTCATCGCGCTGCTGGAAGCTGCGCGTATTCCGGTGGCGCCGGTGCTGACCCTCAAGGAGGCCATGGAGCACCCGCACCTGATCGAGCGCGGCACCGTGCGCACAGTGACAGAGCGGGGCTTTGGCACCTTTCAGATGCCGGGTATGCCCCTGCGTTTCTCCGCATATAAAAATGACCTGGACCTGCAGGCCCCCTATCTGGGTGAACACAATCGGGATGTGCTGGGCTCGCTGCTGGCCTATTCCGACGCGCACATGGACGAGCTGGAAAAAAGCGGTGTGATCGTCGCCGAGGCCATTCCCGAGGAATACGCGACGGCTCAGTAATTGCGGCCCATTACCGCCACGCTTTTGATTTGCAGGTATACCGCCAGGCCCGGTTTCAGCTTCAGGCCGGCCTGGGCCTTGCGGGTGATCAGCGCCAGGCAGTGTTGGCCGCCAACATCGACCACGACCAGGCACTGGGCCCGCTCCCGGGTGTCGTTGATGGAGATAATCTCACCGCGCAGACGATTCTGGATGCTGCTTTGTTGATCGTCGGTAAGGGCGATACTCACATCCCTGGCCTGTATTTGCAGGCGCAGGGACTGTCCGACTTTCAGCTCGCCGCGCGCCACGCTCAACTCGCCACTGGCCAGTGCCACGGTGCATAAATGAAACTCAACGTCCTGGCGAATAACCTCGCCGTTGAGCAGGGCACAGGCGTCCTGCCGATGGGCCAGAGGCAGCGCGGGGTTGGTGAGCATCCGATTGATAGGGCCGCTGGCGCCGAGCAGGCCGTTGTCGAGCAGGGCGAGGTGATCAGCCAGTTGGGTAATTTCGTCCAGCGCATGACTGACATAGAGCATCGGCAGCGCCAGTTCCCGGCTGATACGGCACAGGTAGGGCAGGATATCCGCCTTGCTATCGGCGTCGAGGCTGGACAGCGGCTCGTCCAGCAGCAGGATGCGGGGTCCGGCAAGCAAGGCACGGGCGATGGCGACCCGTTGCTGCTGACCGCCGGACAGTTGCTCGGGATTGCGATCCAGGAGGGGCTGCAAATCCAGCAGCGCGAGGATTTCCTTCTCCGGCAAACTTTGCCCGTCGCCTTTCGACCGCTTTTTTCCGTAGCGCAGGTTGTCCGCCACCGACAGGTGGGGGAACAGATTGGCGTGTTGAAAGACATAGCCCAGCCGACGCTCGTGAACGGGCGTGAAGCGCTGTTCCCCCTGCCAGGCCTCACCGTTAATGGTGACCCGACCAGCACCGCGTGCTAAACCGGCGATACATCTTAGCAAGGTGGTTTTGCCACTGCCCGAGCGGCCATAAATGGCGGTCGCGCCCCGCGCGGGGAATTCGGCCTCGGCCCTGAGGCTGAAATCACCGCGTTGATAGCTCAGCTGGATGGCTACGGCCATGGTCGGCGCTCGATCGACATGTCTTTGCACACAGGATTCAGTCCAGCCTTCCATTTTTCCGGGGGGCGCTGGTGTTTTTGAACAACCCCAATTGCCGGTTGGCGCCAAACACCAGTACCAATAGCAGGAAAGACAGCAGCAGCAGGGTGATCGAGAGACCGTGAGCGGCACTGTAGTCCATGGCCTCGACATGGCCATAGATGGCTATGGAGGCCACCTGGGTACGGCCGGGGATATTGCCGCCAATCATCAACAGTACGCCGAATTCCCCGAGAGTATGGGCAAAGGTCAACACTGCCGCGCTTAACAGACCTCGCCGGGCCAGAGGCAGGGCAATGCTGAAAAATCGGTCCAGGGGCGCGGCCCCCAGTGTTGCCGCGGCTTCAAGCGTGGTTTTGGCGATACCCTGAAAGGCCGTTTGCAGGGGTTGCACGGCGAAGGGCAGTGAGTAGATCATCGAGCCGATCACCAGGCCGGTGAAGGTAAATGCCAGAGGCTCGCCGCCGAGGAACTGCATCAGTCGACCCGCCCAGCCGCCGGGGCTTAAAAATAAAAGCAGGTAGAAGCCCAGTACGGTCGGGGGCAGGATCAGGGGCATGGCGATAAGCGCTTCCACCAGCGCTCGAAAACGCCAGCGCGAATTGGCCAGCCACCAGGCCGTGGGCAGGGCAATGATCATCAGCGCCACCACGGTGACCGCGGCAAGACGCAGGCTTAGCCACAGCGCCTGGATATCGGCGGTCGATAGCCAGTTAATCGTCACGCTGCTCTTCCGGTTTGCCGAGAGTCGGCAGATGGTAGCCTGCCTCGATAATCGTTGCGCGCACCCAGGGATCGGTTTGCAGCCAGTGGCAAAAGCGCCGCGCCAATTCGGGCTCGCCGCTGCGCAAGAGAATAATGCCTCGTTGCACAATGGGGGTATGAAGTTGCGGGGGTACCGGCCAGTAGCTGATGGTGCCCTGATACTCGGGGGCAGCTGCTTTGACCTGAGACAGCGCCACAAAGGCCAGATCGGCGTTACCGCTGGCGCCGAAATGCCAGGCTTGGCCGACACTTTCGGCAAAGGCCAGGCGGCCGTTATCGATGAGAGTTTGCCAGTGCCCCAGCGCGATCAGGGTTTCCTTCGCGGCCCTGCCGTAGGGTGCATGGCGGGGGCTGGCCAGGGCTATCAGTCTCGCACTTGCGAGGTTGTCGGCATTTGTTGCCGAGGCCTGCTGCGTTTGCCCCTGACTGCCGGAATTGTCGGGTTGCCACAGTACCAGCGTGCCGAGAGCATAGGTAAACAGTGAATCGGCGTGGGCCAGGTTGGCGTCGATCAGGCGTAGAGGGTGCTCCCCGTCGGCGGATAGAAATACATCGTAGGGAGCGCCGTGCATTATTTGGGTGCTAAGTTTGCCGGAGCTGGCGATGCTGATATTGATGCTGTGGTCGGTAGCCCGCTGGAATTGCGCGGCCAGTACGCGCAGTGTGGCGGCAAAGTTAGCCGCCACCGCGACATTCAGTTCGGCGGCGGGCGCCAGCGTACACCAGAGCCCCGCCAATAGCGCCAGCGCGGTCCGCATCCCCGGGGGCAAGCGGGATTTTGACGAGCCTTCGGTGTGCAAGTGAGGACTGATGGCGTCGTAGTCTGTGTATTGGGGCTCGGGACGGTTATTTCGACAGTCCCTTATTGAAAAGGGCAACCATTTCATTGGCCACTTCACGTGTGGTCATTTCTCCACCGATCTGGTACCAGCGGGTCATCCAGTTGATGGCGCCGAGCAGCGTGAAGGTGACTATTTTGGGGTTGCACTGGCGTAGGGAGCCATCGCCAATGCCGCACTCGATGATAGTACGAGTAGCGGCATCCAGCTTGTCGTAGAGGGGGTCGATCGCGGTCATGTATTTTTCCGATAGCGGCCCCGGTCCGGGACTCGAAACGCAACGGCCAAACTCATCGTCAAACACGGAGGTAAAGACGTGGATGAACTGGCCGAGTTTGTCGGCGCCGGTGGCGTTGGAATCCTGAATGGTCTCGATTCTTTCGAGCAGTTGGGTAATCGCCGTCAGCAAGCACTGAAACAGGATGTCTTCCTTGTTTTCGACGTAGTAATACAGTGTCGGTTTGGTGACCTGGAGTTCCTCTGCCAGATCGTTCAGGGACGTTTCGCGAAACCCCCTCTGGTTGAACAGCTTCGCGGCGGTTTTCAGAATGGCCAGGCGCTTTAATTCATGCTGCACATCCTTGCTCTGTATGGCTTTGCCCCATCTGTTTTTGCTGGTTTTAGTCATAGGGCCGGAGCTTTTCCGCATGTTCAGCAGCCAGTCTAGCGCAACCGTGACACGGTGGCCATGGAAAAGTAACATTTTCTACTTGTCGGTAGAAATTGGCTTGAGCATGATAGCGCGGGAGTTCGGGGGTCAGGGTGTGGAGCAGCAGTTGTTCATGCGCGCCTTGTCTTGAGGTCCGGCTAAGGATACATTGACCCATTTTCAAGGTTGTTTAGGTGTCGATGACCAATACGATTGACAACCCCCTCATTAACCGGCCGTTCCCGCCGCTGACGGTGGATGTGGAGCTTTGGCAGCTGAAATTTTTTGCCAAGGCGGTCGGCGAAACCAACCCGGTCTATTTTGATGAAGCGGCGGCCCGCAGGGCCGGACACCGCTCCGTCCTGGCCCCGCCGACCTACGCCGTGACACTGAGTTGCGCGGTGCCCGACCCGTTTATGCGATGTCGCCAGTTGGGCATGGATGTCGATAAAATTCTGCATTCGAAACAGAGTTTCGAATATTTTGCCCCCATTCATGCCGGAGACCGGATCACGTTGGTTTCGACGATTCTGAATTTTTACGAGAAAGGTCAGGGACGGTTTGCCTTTATGGTGGAAGAAACGGTTGCCCACAACCAGTTTGGGGAACTTACCACCCGGTTTCGGCAGACCGTTGTCGAGCAGCGCCGCGCGCGGCCTGAAAATCAGGATTAAACAAAAACAGGATGCCGTGTTTGGTCGACCTCAGTGATATCGATGTGGGTTTTTGCCTGCCTCCACTCCGCAAACCGCCAATCACGCGCGCCACCCTGGCCTATTTTTGCGGGGCGTCCAATGATCACAATCCGGTTCACGTGGACAGTGATTACGCCCGGGCGGTGGGCAAGGATGATGTCTTTGCCCACGGCATGCTCAGTATGGCTTACCTGGGCCAGATGCTGACCCAGTGGCTGCCACAAGAGGCTATCGTCAGCTTTGAGGTAAAGTTCGTTGCGATTGTCCGTGTCGGTGACGAGATTACCTGCGAGGGCGAGGTGGTGGAAATAATATCCACCGAAGCCGGCGCCCATTATCGTCTGAAGCTGCGCGCGCGCGACCAGTTCGGGGAAATCAAGCTGAGCGGCCAGGCCGTGGTGCGTGAGCCGCGATCGTGATGAGTGGCTGGCGCGGGAGTGTCCTGCGGACTGAGCGTCAGTCTAAATCAGTATCCGTACCCTGTAGCTGTCAATAAAGTAATAAGTCGGGAGACGCCATGACCCCCTATCGATCTCAGTGGATGGATGAAAACCTGGAGGTTTTTCGCCGATCCGTTAGCCAGTTTGTCGAAACCGAAATGCTCCCCTACGATGAAAAATGGCGCGAGCAACAGCACCTGGACAAGGAACTCTGGCGCAAGGCTGGCGCACAGGGGTTTTTATGCACGGATATTCCAGAGCAATACGGCGGCGGTGGAGCTGACTTTCGCTACGAGGCGGTATTTTACGAGGAGCAGTGGCGCCGTGGGCTGACCGGCATGGGGCAGGGGGTGCATAGCATCAGTGCCCACTACATTCTCAACCACGGTACCGAAGCGCAGAAAAATCGCTGGCTACCGAAAATGGCCAGCGGTGAATTGATTGGCGCCATTGCCATGACCGAACCGGGCACCGGTTCGGATTTGCAGGGTATCGTCACCCGTGCCGTCAAGGACGGAGACCATTACGTGGTAAACGGCTCCAAGATTTTTATCACCAATGGCTATCTGTGTGAATTGCTTATTCTGGTGGTTAGAACCGACCCCAAGGCTGGCAGTAGGGGATTGTCGTTGCTGGTGCTGGAAACCGGGGGGCTGGAGGGTTTCCGTGTCGGTCGCAAGCTGAAAAAGCTGGGCCAGAAGGCCCAGGACACCTGCGAACTGTTTTTCGAGGACGTGCGGGTTCACGAAAGTCAGCTCCTCGGCGGGGTCGAGGGCCAGGGCTTTGCTCAGTTGATGAGTGATTTACCCTACGAGCGCTCAACCGTTGGCGTGCAGGCCATCGCCAGCATGGAGGGAACGCTGGAAGCGACTGTCAACTATGTCAAGGAACGCCGAGCCTTTGGCAAGTCCCTGATCGAACAGCAAAACACGCGCTTCAAATTGGCGGCACTGTATGCCCAGGTTCGCGCGGCACGCGTGTTCATGGATCGCTGCATCGAGGATGTCTGTGCCGGGCGGCTGGATAACGTCACGGCTTCGATGAGCAAATGGTGGCTGACCGAACTGCAACAGAACGTGGTTGATGAGTGTTTGCAACTTCATGGCGGTTACGGCTATATGGATGAATATCTAGTCTGTCGCATGTATGCCGATGCCCGGGTCACGCGCATCTATGCCGGCACCAGTGAAATCATGCTTGAAGTGATAGCCAGGGATTTGTAAGCGGAGGCTTTATTTTTCCACCCTGGGCTGGTGTCCAGGTGGCGCCCGCCGGGTCTGCGGCAGCCCCAGGCTGATTTTGACGACCGTCCATATTGAAAGACTACCACTCGGTCGATCCGCGGGGCTGACTTGTTGCGCCTGCCGCGGGGCAGTCTCTATACTCAGCGGTGAGCAAGGGACGTCGTGAACCGGATGCCTTCAGCTGTTCGACTTTTGGATACCTCTGACACCCATGGCGGGCATTGGGACTGGTAATGGCCAACGCTAAATACATCTGGCGGCTGATCGCGATCGCGTTGTCATACCTGGTCCTTGCCCTCGCTTTCCTCAGCTGGGTCGGTACCGGATTCTCGGACCTGCCCGAATTATCAATGGTCGGGGAACACACCCATATACTGATTTTCTGGGCACTGGCCTGGTGGCTGAGCAGTGTCTGGATCCTGTATCGCGCCCAGCTGGAAAAGATGATGGCGACGAACGCCAGGAATGCGGTGCTTGAGCATTCACTCGAACTGTCGTCGGCGTTGCTGCTCCGGGTCGACAGTGAAGGCACGATAGTCGCCATTGAAGGCACGCTTGAAGAGGTGGACGGACTCCATGCCGCTGATTTCGCCGGCCGGCATTTTGAAGCCTTTGCCGAAGTCAATCCCTTATTCCACAAGCTGCTGCTGAGGGCGGCGCGGGGAGAAAGGTTCGAGGCGGCCAGTCCGATCGGGTCGCGCCATTATTGGCACAGGTTTAGTCCCGAGGTTTCCATCCTTGGCGGACAGGCTGCCTTTGAGTGTTGGTCGACTGACATCACCAACGAAAATATGCTGCGGGAACAGCTGAAGCTGCTTGACAGGGTTTTTGCGAGCGTCAGCGAAGCGGTCGTTATTCTCGATTCCCGACGGGTGGTTACTCACGTCAATGAGGCCTTTACCGAGATTACCCTGCTCAAGCCCGAGCAGGTGATTGGTACCAGCAGGACCTTCAAGCTGATTAATGAGCCCAACTTCAAATTTCATCGAAATTTGCTGACCAGCCTTAAGGATAAGGGCAAGTGGGAAGGCAGGGTATCGCTGCGCAGGACCAACGGCGAGCTGTTTCCGGCTACGGCGACGATCTCGGCGGTTACGGATCAGCAGGGCGAAGTCAGTCATTTCGTCATGATATTTTCGGATCTAAGCGCCCTTGAGAGTACTCATGAAGAACTGAAATACCTGGCGGATCATGACAACCTGACAGACCTTCCCAATCGGCGCTTGTTCCTTGACCGCCTGGATCAGGCGGTCAAGCGCGCCCAGCGCAATAACGCCCAACTGGCGGTATTCTTTATCGATCTCGATGGCTTCAAGCTGGTCAATGACGCCTATGGCCACCAGGTTGGCGACGAAATACTGAAATCGGTGGGCAAGCGTCTGCTATCGGCAATGCGCCACAGTGACACTGTGGCGCGGCTCGCGGGCGATGAGTTCACCGTGATTACGGAGAATATCGCCGACTCCACCGAGATTGCCTCGGTAGCCGAAAAGATCATGGCTTGCTTCAAGGCGCCGTTCAACACTGCGGCGGGCGAACTGGAACTGTCCGCCAGCGTCGGTATCGGCGTGTATCCGGAAGACGGCGAGGATCTGACCAGCGTTCTGAACTGCGCCGATAAAGCCATGTACAAGGCCAAGGCCGAGGGGCGCAATGGCTATTATCGATTGGCCGCCGGGCAAATCCAGCACCTGCCCGGCACCATGTTTTTCCCCTCCGAGCTGCGTCTGGCGCTTAAACGGGGGCAGATGGAATTGATGTATCAACCCTTACAGGACTTGCGCACTGGACGGATCGTCGGTTGCGAGGCGCTGCTACGCTGGAATCATCACTGCCGGGGCGTGATATCGCCGCTGGAATTCATGGACCTGTCCGAAGGCGCGGGGATCACCGGCGCCATTGGCCAATGGGCATTGGACGAAGCCTGCCAGCAAATGGTGCAATGGCGACGCCAGGGCCTCGATCTCGACTATGTTTCGATCAATATCGCCAACTCGCAGATCAATGACCCGGGATATGGCGAAATGGTGATCGATACGCTTGAACGGTACCAGCTGCACCGGTCCAGGGTGATGCTGGAAATTCCCGAACCGGTTCTGCTCGCCGACTTCTCGCGCGCACTGGTATTCATGCGCGAGCTCGGCAAGCGGGGCCTGCGCTTCTGTATCGATGAATTTGGTTCGACGCAGGCCGATTACAGCTATATCCGCGAAGTGCCCGCCGATAGCATCAAGATCGGCCACCGCATGGTGGCGAGGATGGGCCTGGGTCACGAGGATGGCGCGCTGGTGCGGGCCCTGGTTGGTATCGGTGATATTGTCGGCAAGCAGGTCATCGCCGTCGGTGTGGAGAGGCCGGGACAGGAGGCCATGCTTATGGAGCTGGGGTGCAAGCTTGCCCAGGGTTATTTATATGCCAGGCCCCTGTCGGCAAAGTCCTTTACCGAGACCTATTCGATTACCGAGAAGACTGGGACGCTGGTGCATTAGCGGCTGCGGGTGCGCGCGGCTGAATACCTGGCCGGGGTCAGGTGCTTGAGGCAGCCGCTCTGAACTCAGGCAGTATTTGACGGCACCAGGCTTCAATGCGTTCCTCGCTGAGTTCAAACTCGGTGTCCTCATCCAGCGCCAGGCCGACAAAGAACCGCTGGTCTTCGGTGAGTGCCAGGGAGTGGGTGTGGCGGTAGCCCCGTGCTGGCCACAGGCCGATGGAGCGGGCCCCGAGGTCGGTGATTCTGCCCCACAGATAGCCCAGGGCGTCAAGAAACCATTCGGGATAACCCTCCTGGTCCCCCAGCCCATAAAGGGCGACGGTCTTGCCTTGCCAGTCCACGGTATCCAGGTCATGCCAGCTGGCTTCCCAGTGTTCCTGCAACTCACCGTAATCCCAGGTGGGGATGCCGAGTATCAGCCAGTCGTAATCATTGGCCAGGCTCAGGGCCTGCCTGTCGATATCATGGATATCGACGGTGATCGAACCGCCGCTTATTCGCTGGATAGCGTCGCGGATTTTTTCCGCGGCAATCTCGGTATAACAGGTGCTGGAGCCGTAGAAGAGGCCGATATTACCGGACATTCCTAGTAGTCCCTCCCCGCGAGCCTGGCGCCCTCGAACCCCAGTTGTCGCCAGGCTTCATAGGCAACGATAGCTACGGCATTGGACAGATTCAGGCTGCGGTTGTTTGCCTGCATGGGGATACGCAGGGTGTGCCGCGGAGGCAGGTGGTCGAGAAAGGTCCGGGCCAGACCGCGCGTTTCCGGGCCAAAGACCAGCGTATCACCCACCTGGTAGCGGACTTCATGGTAGTCGTGTCGGCCCTGGGTACTGAGCGCCAGTATGCGGCCGGGTGGGTGCGCCGCCACGAAGGACGGCCAGTCGGGGTGCACGCCAATGCCCTGGGTGTCCCGGTAGTCCAGCCCGGCGCGCCGGAGTCGTTTGTCGTCCATGGTAAAGCCCAGGGGTTCAATCAGATGCAGCGCGAATCCGGTATTGGCGCACAGGCGGATGATGTTACCGGTGTTGGGAGGTATTTCAGGCTCAAAGAGCACGATGTTCAACATGAAGTATCAATCCGAAAAAGAAGTATCAATCCGCGGTGAAGTATTGATCCGCCATGTTGTCGGCGGTGCGCGCAATCCCCTGACAAAGCAGTCGTCCGGGCCCTGGCCGGGCTTCATTCTGCCCTTGCTGCCGTCTTGCGCACAAGGCTGTTGCGCCGCTGCACGCCCTGGCGTGAACAATATAGGGTCAATGGTTTGTTCCTGTGTTTACAGTGTGTAAAATCCCGCGATCAACCATCGATACGTCGCCCCAACTGGAAAGTCACTCCCGCTGGTATGGAACAGGCTGGTACGGAGCAGACTGGCGCGGAAAGCGGAACCACCCTGAACAATGAGTAATTGATGCGCCTTAAATGTATCAAACTGGCCGGGTTTAAATCGTTTGTTGATCCGACCACGGTCACCTTTCCCAGTAATCTTTGCGCCGTTGTCGGCCCCAATGGGTGCGGCAAATCCAATATTATCGACGCGGTGCGCTGGGTCATGGGTGAGAGCTCGGTCAAGCAATTGCGCGGTGAGTCCATGTCGGACGTTATTTTTAACGGGTCTGGAGGCCGCAAGCCCGTAGGTCAGGCTGCCATTGAACTGGTGTTTGATAATGCCGATGCTTCCCTCGGCGGAGAATACGCGGCCTACAGCGAGATCTCCATTCGGCGCACGGTATCGCGGGACGGCGCATCCCATTATTTTCTCAACGGTAGCCGCTGTCGCCGCCGGGACATCACCGATGTATTCCTGGGAACCGGTCTCGGACCGCGCAGCTATTCGATTATTGAACAGGGCATGATTTCAAATCTGGTTTCATCGAAACCCGAGGAGTTGCGCGGCTATATCGAAGAGGCGGCAGGCATTTCAAAATACAAGGAGCGGCGCAGGGATACCGAAAACCGCATTCGCCGCACGCGTGAAAACCTCGAGCGGCTCAACGATATTCGCGAGGAACTGGCGCGCCAGCTGCAACGCCTCGAAAGACAGAGTAAAGCGGCCGAAAAGTACACTGAGCTGAGAAAAGATGAACGGCGACTGCGTGGCCAGCTGTTGGCGCTGCGCTGGACGGCGCTCGATGGCCAGGTCCAGGAGCGCAGGCGGGTAATCAACGAGGCTGTGCTCCACGGTGAGGCGCTGGTCACGGACAAACAGCGTTGTGATACCCGGCTCGAGAAACTGCGCCTGGAGCACGGCGAGTGCAATGAAAAATTTCGCGAGGTCCAGGGGCGTTTTTACGCCATCGGCGCCGAAGTGGCGCGTATCGAGCAATCCATAAAACACGCCGAGGATCGCGCCCGCGAACTGGACCAGGAGCTGGCGCAAACCCGGCTCAATCTAGCTGAGTCGGAACAGCATCTGCGCGCCGATTCGGCAAAAGCCGAAGCCTGGCGCAAGGAGTTCGATGACGTGGTCGAGCGCTTGCGGAGCGCGAAAAACGCCGAGACCCGCGCCAGTGAAACCCTGCAACAGGCCGAACAGGCCATGGCCGCGTGGCAGAGTGCCTGGGACGATTTCAACGAAGGCGCTATTCAGCCTCAGCGTCAGGTGGAGGCACAGCGCTCGCGCATTGATCACCTGGAGTCCGGCCTGGTGAGTCTGGGCGAGCGCATCAAACGCCTGACACAGGAACGGGAATCCACGGCCAGCCCCCGGCAGGATGATTCCACCGGCGCCCTGAAACAACAGCTCAGCGAAATGCAACGACAACGCGGTGAGGCCGAGCAAGAGCATCGCCGGTTGCTCGAAGCTATCGAGGAAGCACGCGCGAGTCGGACGCAGTTCTCCGGGCAATTGAGTGAAGCGCGCCAGGCCCTGCAGCAATCCATGGGACGCAAGGCCTCGCTGGAAGCCCTGCAAAGCGCGGCCCTCGGCGGTGACCAGGCGCGTCAAAGCTGGTTGAGTGAGCACGGTCTGGGCGCGGCCGACGGACTGGCCGAACATTTGCAGGTAGCCAGTGGCTGGGAAGTCGCCATTGAAGCCGTACTGGGTGATTTTCTTCAGGCCCTCTGCGTCGATGATCCCTTTGCCATGGCTGGCGAGGTACTTGACGGCTGGTCGGCGGGCAAGTTGGCGCTGGTGGCGGCGGGCCCCGGTGCCGGGCCGTGTGCCGGTTCAGATACGGATGCGCGCCCGGCGAGCCTGGCGGACAAAGTGGCTTCCACAAGCGTGGGTTCCTTGTTACAGCACATCCATGCCGTCGAAACCTACCCGGAAGCACTGGCGCTGCGTGCTGACCTGGCGCCGGGCGAGTCGGTGGTCAGCCGGGACGGTTACTGGCTGGGTCGGAACTGGCTGCGTTTTAGTCGCGGCGATAACCGCGTCAGCGGCGTGCTGGTCCGTCAGCGAGAGTTATCGGAACTGGAGCATTCCCTGGCCGGACAACAATGCCGGGTCGATGAACTCGAAGAGCAGTTGCGTGGCGCCGAACAGCGGCTTCGGGAACAGGAACAGCAGCGCGAAATCAGCGCCCAGCAGTTACGGCAGTTACAGCAGCGGGAAGCCGACGGTAAAGCCGGACTGGACATTGCCCTTGCTCGCGTGGAGCAGGCACGCCAGCAGGGTGAACGTCTGGCGAAAGATCTTGAGGAGGCGCGGGAGCAGCAGCGGCAACAGCGTCAGCAGCTGGCGGAGTCCCGCGCGCTGCTGGAAATCGCCATCGGCGCCATGGCCGAGGACAGTAAACAGCGCGATAGTCTGCTGGCACAAAGGGATCAGTATCGCGGCGCCCTCGACCAGGCCCGCCACGCGGCGCGCCACGATCAGAACCGGGTGCATGAACTGGTCGTCCGGGAAAAATCCCTGAGTACGCAGTTGCACGCTATTCGCGAAGGCATCGACAGGCTGGCGACACAAATGCAGCGCCTTGAAGAGCGGCGGAACTCGTTGCTGTCGGCGTATCACCAGGACGATGATCCCCGCGCGGAACTGAAGATTACGCTGGAGGAAAAACTCAACCAGCGGCTCGATGTCGAGAAACAACTCGGCGCGGTGCGTGTTGAACTGGAAAGCCATGAGGCGGAAATCAGGACAGTGGAAGCCACCCGCAATCGCCTCGAAAATGAAATTCAGGAGAGCCGCAGCCAGCTCGAGGGTTACCGCATCGCGGTTCAGGAATTGCAAACGCGCGGTAATACCCTGATCGAGCAGGTTGGCGAACTCGGTTACGCGCACGATGAATTACTGCGGGACATGCCGGAGGATGCCACCCAGGACGAGTGGCAAAACCGCCTGACCCAGCTCGAAAATCGCATTCAGCGCCTGGGGCCCATCAACCTGGCCGCCATGGATGAATTCAAAGTGGAATCTGAACGTAAAACCTATCTGGATGCCCAGAACGGAGAACTTACCGAGGCTCTCGAAACCCTCGAGTCGGCGATTCGCAGGATCGACAAGGAGACGCGAACCCGGTTCAAGGAAACCTTTGACACGGTGAACGCCTCCTTGCAACAACTTTTCCCGAGGCTATTCGGCGGCGGCCATGCCTACCTGGAGCTGGCCAGTGATGACCTGCTGGAAGCTGGCGTAACGATTATGGCGAGGCCTCCGGGCAAAAAGAACACCACGGTGCATTTGTTATCCGGTGGTGAAAAAGCCCTCACCGCGATTGCGCTGGTGTTTGCCATTTTCCAGCTCAATCCGGCGCCGTTCTGCATGCTTGATGAAGTGGACGCGCCGCTGGATGACGCCAATGTCGGGCGTTACGCGAATATGGTCAGGGAAATGTCGAAAGATGTGCAGTTCATATATATTACTCACAACAAACTGTCCATGGAGATGGCTCATCAGCTGATGGGCGTGACCATGAAAGAGCCGGGTGTTTCGCGTCTGGTGACGGTGGACGTCGATGAGGCCGTGGCGATGGCGCAGTGAGCACGGCTAATAAGCTCTGGACGGCGAGAGTTAACAAAGGTATGAGATAGGATGGAATTTGGCGGACGCGAGATCCTGATTGGCCTGGGCCTGCTGCTGGTGATTGCAATATTGCTGGATGGATTTCGGCGTTCGCGGAGTCGCCGCGAAGGCAAGTTACGCGTCAGGCGGCGCAGGCAACCGATTTTTAGCGACGATGATCTTGACGATCGTAACAACGACGTGGGCAGCGTGCGGGTGGTGAAAGTACGCGATGAGCAGAGTGCGGAATTGATCAGCCAGACGCTGAAACGAAATGCCGAAAAAAATCACCATAAACTCACCAAACCCTTTCGCGAGCCCGAGCAGGAGACACTGGGGTTTGGAGCAGCCGACGAAATCGAGGAAGAACCGGATGCCGCCGGGCCAGCAGTGTCGGCCAGTAAAAGCACGGTCGACGAGGCGGATCAACAGCGCCATATTGCCCAGGAGTTTATCGCCGTTCATCTGATGGCTCCGAAAGGCGAGGTGTTTCTGGGACCGGAACTGCTAGAGGCCCTGCTGGCCAACGGTTTGCGCTACGGCGAGAACAGCATCTTTCATTGCCACGAACAGGAAGATGGCTCAGGGACCGTCCTGTTCAGCGTCACCAACGCCGTAAAACCCGGCACCTTCGAACTGGACGCCATGGCCGAAT
>JBECKV010000139.1:0-4382 GCA_040235495.1 Porticoccaceae bacterium | reverse complement strand
CGATCGCCTCGGCAAAGCCAGGATGCCTTATCCAGTGCAGGGAGTGGGTTCGCACCGGCTCAAAGCCGCGCAGGATTTTATGTTCGCCCTGGGCGCCAGCATCGAATTTTTTCAGCTTTCTCCTGATGGCGTAATCTATGCCCTGGTAGTAACACAGTTCAAAATGCAGGTATTCGTATTCCCGTACGCAGCCCCAGTAGCGGCCGTAAAGGGTCTGGTCATCACAAAAATACAGGGCACAGGCGATACGTTCGCCGTTCAGTGAGGCCACCGCCATGGCCAGATTTTCGCCCATGCTTGCCCCGATACGGCTAAAAAAATCCGCGGTCAGGTACCCGCCGCCGCCACTGCGCTTGAGGTAGGTGTTCTGATAAAGCCGATAAAAAAAGCGCCAAAGGCCAGTATCGATATTCGGACCGTCGATGATTTCCACGGATATGCCCTGGTCGGCGATGGCGCGCCGCTCCCTGCGCACCATTTTGCGCTTGCGGGAAACAAAGCCCGCCAGGAATTCATCGAAGCTGTCATAGTCGCGATTTAACCAGTGAAACTGCACCCCGTGGCGGCACATCAGGTCGGGATGCTTGAAATTCACCAGGGTTTCGGCATCGGGAAACAGCAGGTGCCAGCCCGAGGCATCCTGCGCCAGGGCCTGGTCCCGCGCCTGTTCAAATAAACGGGCGCACAGGGCAGCGCGATCCACATTTTCGGCAAACCGGACTTTGGGGCCGGTGACCGGGCTAAAGGGCGCGGCCGATACCAGCTTGGGATAATAATTCAGGCCGTTGCGGTGATAGGCGTCGGCCCAGGCCCAATCAAAGACATACTCACCCCAGGAATGATCCTTGCGGTAGGTGGGCATAAAGGCCAGGGTTTGACCTCCTTCCTCGATTGACAGGTGCCGCTCGTGCCAGCCAGTGCCGGCGCCAACGCTGCCGCTGTCACTCAGGGCCTGCAAAAAAGACGCTTTTAGAAAGGGGAAACCGCTCACCTTGAGACCCTGGTACCGAACTCAGGCACGGGCGAACCGGCAGGTGAAGGTGGAGCCCTTGCCGAGGGCGCTGTCGATAAACAGCTCGCCGTGATGACGTAGCAGTACGTGTTTGACAATGGCCAGCCCCAGGCCAGTGCCGCCCAGCTGCGAGGAGCGGCCATCATCGGGTCGATAAAACCGCTCCGTCAGCCGCGGCAAATGCCTGGAATCAATGCCGCGCCCGGTATCCTTGATAGTGACGCTGGCGCCAGTGTCATCCGCGCTGATACTGACTGCAATTTCACAGCCCTCCGGGTTGTGCTTGACCGCGTTGTAAATCAGGTTGGCAAAGGCGCTGTGCAATTCCCTGCTCGCCCCCTGAATGCTGACCGGCTCGGGACAGTGGAAGGAAAACCGGTGCTGGCCGGCGCTCAAGGCCCTGGCATTTTCGATGATCGGGGGAATCAGCGCGCCCAGCTGAACCGTCTCCGCTATCAGCGCCGGGGTGGATTCGAGCCGTGAGAGCAACATCAGGTCTTCCGTGAGCAGGTTCATGCGCTTGACCTGTTGCGCCATCTGGGTCACGGCCTTGTGCCATACCGGCGCTGTTTCGGCCGTCAAATTGCTTTCGAGGGTCTCGATATAACCGGTCATCACGGTCAGCGGCGTGCGCAGCTCATGGGAAATGTTGGCGACAAAATCCTTGCGCGTCTTTTCCAGATTACGCAAGCGGGTAATGTCCTGTACCACCAGGGCCACTTCGTCCTGGGCAAAGGTGCTGGCGGAAAATTGCAGTATGCGGGCCTCGTTGCCTGGCGCCGGGCATTCGAGGGGCAGGTCAAATTGCCCCGCTTT
Organism: Porticoccaceae bacterium; assembly: GCA_040235495.1. Lineage (GTDB taxonomy): Bacteria > Pseudomonadota > Gammaproteobacteria > Pseudomonadales > Porticoccaceae > HB2-32-21. The sequence continues at coordinate 2,554 of JBECKV010000139.1, read as the reverse complement.
AATGTATATGACGAACTCCGGTGAGCGGATGAGGTTGACAATGGGCTGATAGCGGTCGTCCTCGCGCAGGCCCAGCAATCGGGTAGCCGAAGGATTCCACCACTCCAGGCAGCGCTCGGTATCGAGGATCACCAGGCCTTCATCGAGAGCGCTGGTGATTTTGCGCAGGCGGATCACCAGCGCCCGGAAATTGATCTTCGCCTGCGCATTGCGCTTTTGCAGCCGGTAAAGCTGATTGGAAATATCGCCCCAGACGCCGGTCTCATCCGGAGGCAAGCCTTTGGCGCCATTTTCCAGCCACTGATAAAGGCGCAATATTTTCACCAGGGTCCAGCTCATGTAGAGCCCGCCACCGATAATCAGGGTGAGCAGTACATGGCCGTTGACAAGCCCGATTATGCCAAGCGCTACCGCGAGCAGAGCAATGCGGGTCAGCTCTGTTCGTAAGCCTTGTTGCAAGATTTATTCCCCGACGAGTTTCTGCGAAAACCGGTACCCGGCGCCTCGAACAGTTTGAATAAAGCGAGCCTGATCCGCAACAGAAAGGGCATTACGAAGACGTTTTATATGCACATCCACCGTGCGTTCGTCGACGTAGGTATTGCTGCCCCAGACGTGATCCAGAATCTGCTCTCGGGAATAGACCCGCTCCTGGTGGGTAAGGAAAAAGCCCAGCAGTTTGAACTCGGTCGGCCCCATGGCCACCGGCTTGCCGGCAATGCTGGCGTGGTGGCTGACGGGATCGTAAACCAGTTGATCCACCCTGATCGACTGATCACCACCCTGGGGATCGTGCCGCCGCATCAGCGCCTTGATCCGCGCCACCAGCTCCCTGGGGGAAAAGGGTTTGGTGATGTAGTCATCGGCGCCGGAATTGAGTCCCTGAACAGTGTTGTCTTCCTCCACCTTGGCAGTGAGCATGATCACCGGTAAGGACTCGGTTAATTCATCCCGGCGCAGGCGCCGCAGCAGTTCCAGACCACTGGTACCCGGCATCATCCAGTCAAGCAAAACCACATCGGGCTTTTCATCAAGAATCAGGGCGTGGGCCTCGCCGGCATTTGCCGCCTGCAGACAGCTGAAACCGGCGGTATCCAGGGCAATATTGACCATATCGCGGATACTGGATTCATCATCGACGATTAGAACCGTCCCTTCACTCATGACTGTACCCCGATTTGCGGGCTGATCCGGAGCTATTCTCTTTATTTTTCATGGCGGCTATTAAAAGTCAGTCAAATGACATTTCGGTGACAGCTCGTTCGTGACCGCGCCCCCGGCCCATGACGGTTACGGCGCCGGGCCGTGGTAGGTATCGAGCAATATCCCCAGGAACATTGCCAGACCCGCCCAGTTGTTATTGCGAAAGGCCTGAAAACAACGTTCCGGCTGCCGGTTCCGGGCGATAATTTGCTGATACAGGAAAAACATCGCCATCGCGCCGATACCGGCGAAGTACCAGAGGCCGCGATTAAAGCTCTGGCCGGTCAAAATCAGCGCCAACAAAGTCAGGCCCTGAAGTACGGCAATGATGCCCAGATCCAGGTCATCGAACAGGATGGCGGTGGATTTGATCCCTACTTTTTTATCGTCCTCCCGGTCCACCATGGCGTAAAAGGTGTCAAAAGCAACGGTCCACAGCACCACCGCGAAATAAAACACCCAGATGCCACTGACCACCGCACCGGTTTGCGCGGCAAATGCCATGGGTATGGCCCAGGCCCAGGCCATGCCCAGGACCACCTGGGGCAGGTGGGTATAGCGCTTCATAAACGGATAGACGAAAGCCAGTAACAGCCCCACCAGCGACAGCGCAATGGTCAGCAGATTGGTCATCAGGACCAGCACGAATGCCACGAGGCACAGCGCCGCAAAGGTCAGCAGGGCTTCGTGGGGGCTAATGCGACCCTCGGTAATGGGACGATAGCGGGTGCGTAAAACCCCTGCGTCCAGACCCCGGTCCGCGTAGTCATTGATCACACAGCCAGCCGCACGCATGACGATAACCCCCAGGGTAAAAATCAGGATCAAGCCTGGCGAAGGCGTGCCGCCGGCGGCCAGCCACAGCGCCGTCAGCGTCGGCCACAATAACAGCAGCGTGCCAATGGGTTTGTCAACACGCATCAGCTCCAGAAAATCACCGGTACGTCCCGGCAATCCGGCATCAGGGTGCAATTGCGGCCACTTCACGAATCAACCCACCGACTCTTTTGAAGACAGAACTCATTGTAAGGGGAAAAATCCGGTAGAAATATCTCGCTTACGAGCAACGGCTTGCCGTCGAGCAAGAACACCGAGCGCCGTCCCCACAAGGGCTCGGGATCCTCGCTGACGCTACCGGCCAGGGGCAGACTCGCAGCCGCCACCCGGCCCACTTGCAGAGTTCCCCGGCGCATGCCGGGATCGGCGAACAGCAGAGCGCCCAGGGGCCGATTGTCGAGCCTTTTCAGGCGTCGCTGGCGGCCGGTCAAAGTGCTCATCGGCAGGATGCTACGCGCATAGACCCAGGGGGTATCCCTGCCATGCAGCAGGACTTCCCTGATGATGGCGCGCC
>JBECKV010000106.1:0-41804 GCA_040235495.1 Porticoccaceae bacterium | reverse complement strand
TTCACTTGCGCGCCGGCGCCGGTTCAGTGCTGTTTTCCCAGCCCGCGGACCCGGACGTCGATGCCACCATTGTCTTTGGCGCCAATCATCAATTGCTGAAGCCGGAGCATCGGATTATCTCGGCGGCCTCCTGCACCACCAACTGCGTGGTGCCCGTGATCCAGGTCTTGCACGAGACCCTGGGCCTGGAAGCGGGAGTGATCACCACCATTCATTCGGCCATGAGCGATCAACCGGTGCTGGATTCCTATCACAACACCGACCTGCGCAAGACCCGCGCCGCTTTCCAGTCGATCATTCCGGTGGAAACCCGTCTGGCTCGGGGCATAGACCGGGTGCTGCCGGAGCTGGCCGGGCGCTTCGAGGCTCAGGCCATGCGGGTGCCGACGCAAAATGTATCGGCCATCGATCTATCCGTGCAGGTGCAAAGGGATACCTCCCGCGCGGAAGTCAATGAACTCCTGCGCGCCGCCGCCGAGCACGATCCTGTACGTATTCTCGGTTATACCGAGGAACCTCTGGCCTCCTGCGACTTTAATCATGATCCCCGCTCGGCCGTCGTTGACGCCAGCCAGACCCGTGTCGGCGGCACGCGCCTGGTGAAAGTGCTGTTGTGGTTTGATAACGAATGGGGTTATGCCAACCGCATGGTCGACATACTAGGCTACTGGCGGCAACTGTAATCATCGCGGAGGACGCAATGCCGGTGTTGTTAATGGAAAATCTGGCGCTGGGCGGCCAGCGGGTTTTGATTCGCGAGGATCTGAATGTGCCCATCAAGGCGGGCGTGGTCAGCTCCGATGCGCGTATTCAGGCGGCCCTTCCCACCATCAGAATGGCCCGGGACGCGGGTGCCAAAGTCCTGCTCATGTCCCACCTGGGTCGCCCGACGGAAGGCGAATTTGACGTCGCATTCAGTTTGGCGCCGGTCGCCAGACATTTAAGTGTCTTGCTGGGTGAGCCCGTGAACCTGATTGAAAACTGGCGCGATGGCGTGAACCTGGCGCCCGGTCAGGTGGCCTTGCTGGAAAACGTGCGCTTCAACCCCGGTGAAAAAAAAGACGACGAGGCGCTGGCGCGGGCGTACGCCGCGCTCTGCGATATTTTTGTCATGGATGCCTTCGGTACCGCGCACCGGGCCCAGGCTTCCACCCACGGCGTCGCCCGTTTCGCACCGGTGGCCTGTGCCGGCCCCCTCCTGGCTCGTGAACTGGAAGCCCTGGGCAGGGCGCTGGCGGCGCCGGCGCGACCGCTGGTGGCCATTGTCGGGGGCTCAAAGGTGTCCACCAAGCTGACTGTGCTGGAAACCCTGGCCGACAAGGTGGATCAGCTGATCGTCGGCGGCGGTATCGCCAATACTTTCCTGGCGGCGGCGGGCAAGCCCGTGGGCAGGTCACTGTGTGAACATGAGCTGGTTGAGGTCGCTGCGCGCCTGATGGAGCAGTGCCATATTCCGCTGCCCACCGATGTGGTGACGGCGCCCGCGGTTGATGCCTCGGTGCCGGCCACTGTCAAGGCGGTTGAACAGGTGGCGGAGGACGATATGATTCTCGACATCGGGCCGGAAACCGCGGCGACATTAGCCTCGATCCTGAAAAGTGCGGGTACCATCATCTGGAACGGTCCGGTGGGGGTATTCGAACTCGATCAGTTTGGCGAAGGCACCCGCGTGATAGCCGAGGCCATTGCGCAAAACCGGGGGTTTTCCATTGCCGGCGGCGGCGATACCCTGGCGGCGGTGGACAAGTACCACGTGGCCGGTGGTATTTCCTATATTTCCACCGGTGGCGGCGCCTTTCTCGAGTACGTCGAGGGCAAGACCCTGCCGGCGGTGGCGATACTGGAGGCGCGGGCGCGGGCCTAGCTTGCGTGGTGCCCGGCCAGTGGTCAACATGCTCACATCGTGTTGGCGGGAAAACGAGTAAATGGTGATCGAATCACGACACCCAGGCGGGTGGCACAAGGGAGGAAAATTATCATGGCGCTGATCAGTATGAGGCAGCTTCTGGACCACGCGGCGGAACACAGTTACGGTGTGCCGGCGTTCAACGTCAATAACCTGGAGCAGATGCGCGCGATCATGGAGGCGGCGGACGCCACGGATTCGCCGGTCATCGTCCAGGCATCCGCCGGGGCGCGCAAATACGCGGGCGCGCCGTTTTTGCGCCACCTGATTCTTGCTGCCATCGAGGAGTTCCCCCATATCCCTGTCGTCATGCACCAGGACCACGGCACCAGTCCCGCGGTCTGCCAGCGTTCGATTCAGCTGGGCTTTTCCTCGGTGATGATGGACGGTTCTCTCGAAGAAGATGGCAAGACCCCGGCCGCCTATGAATACAACGTCGACGTCACTCGCCGGGTCGTGGATATGGCCCACGCCTGTGGGGTCTCGGTGGAAGGTGAACTGGGTTGTCTGGGTTCCCTGGAAACCGGCGAGGCCGGCGAGGAAGATGGTGTTGGCGCGGCCGGCTCCCTGAGCCACGATCAGTTGCTCACCGATCCCGATGAAGCCGCCGATTTCGTCGGCAAAACCGGCGTCGATGCCCTGGCGATCGCCATCGGCACCTCCCACGGCGCCTACAAATTCACCCGCCCGCCGACCGGGGATATCCTCGCCATCGATCGCATCAGGGCCATCAACGCCCGCATTCCCAACACCCATCTGGTGATGCACGGTTCATCGTCCGTGCCCCAGGACTGGCTGGCGGTGATCAATGAATTCGGCGGCGAGATTCCCGAAACCTACGGTGTGCCGGTGGAAGAAATCGTCGAAGGTATCAAGCACGGTGTCCGCAAGGTCAATATCGATACCGATCTGCGCCTGGCCTCGACCGGCGCCATCCGCCGCTTCATGGCCCGGAATCCCAGTGAATTCGATCCGCGCAAATACCTGGCCAAGGCCACCGAGGCGATGCGCGACATTTGCCTGGCGCGTTACCAAGCCTTTGGCACCGCCGGGCAGGCGAGCAAAATTGAGGCGCTCAGTCTGGAGCGGATGCATGTCCGCTACGAGGCCGGTGAACTGGCACAGAACGTCCGTTAAGCCGGATTAGAGGAGTTTTTCCAGCAATTCCCTGGCGCCGCGACCCAAGAGCAGGGTATCGGTACCGGCGGCGATCAGAGTGAAGCCCTGCGCGATATAGGGATTGACCGCGTCGGCCGACGCCCCGAATACCCCGAGCCGCGTATCGTTTGCCTGGCAGGCGCGAGTGATGTGGTCGATGGCCTGTACCACCTCTCTATCCGTCACCCGACCCATGCGGTCGAGGCTGGCGGCTAGATCGTAAGGTCCGACAAATACCGCATCGACACCGGGGGTGACGGCGATGTCCTCGATATTTGCCACGGCCTCAATGTGTTCGGCCTGAACCACCACGGTGATCCGTTCATTGGCTCGCGCCAGATAATCATCCAGTTCAAAACCATAGCCCTGAGCGCGGGCAATGCCCACGCCGCGCTGGCCCAGCGGCGGGTATTTGGCATAGGCTACCGCGCGCTTTGCCGCATCGGCGCTGTTGACCTGGGGCACGATGATGCCCTCGGCACCGGCGTCCAGTACCTGTTTGATGGCGACCTCATCGAGGCTCGGCACGCGCACCAGGCAGGGTGTGGCGCCGGCGGCGCGTATTAAATCCTGAATCGCGCTGGCCTCCAGCAGTCCGTGTTCGGCGTCGATAAACAGCCAGTCGAAACCGGCCTGGGCCAGTAATTCGCTGACCTGGGGTGAGGCCACGGAAACTATGGTTCCCAGCAGTCGCTCGCCCCTGAGCAGTTTTTCCCGCAAGCCGTTCACAGCAAACCCCGCTTATTTCTGAAACTCACAAAATAACCCAGCCGCCAGAGGGCAACAAGGCGCGCCGGTGATAGATTAGCCCTATACTGCGGGGCCGAGTTATTGCCAATATCAACAAACACCGAAACGTGCCGCACACCCATTACCTGTACCCATCAGAGGCTTTGCCATGAATTTTGATATACCCGCCGATATTGCCGACTACCTGGTCGAACTGGATGATTTTATCGACACCGTCATCAAGCCGCTTGAAAACAGGGACGACAATATCCGCTTTTTTGACCACCGCCGGGAAGACGCCCGCACCGACTGGGAGCGGGGTGGCCTGCCCAACGCGGAGTGGGAGGCCTTGCTGGAAGAAGCCAAACGCCTGGCCGATGAAGCCGGGTTTTTCCGCTATTCCCTGCCCAAAGCGTACGGCGGTCAGGACGGCAGCAATCTCGGTATGGCCATTATTCGCGATCATCTCGCGGCACGCGGGTTGGGCTTGCACAACGACCTGCAGAACGAGCACTCCATTGTCGGCAATACCGTCAGTACCTCTTTGATGCTGATCTACGGCACGGATGAGCAAAAAGCCGAGTGGGTCGACGACATGCTGGCGCGCAAAAAAGGCTTTGCCTGGGGCATCACTGAGCCCAATCACGGCTCCGACGCCACCCATATGGAAACCACCGCCGAGCGTGTCGGCGACCAATGGACAATCAATGGCGAAAAGACCTGGAATACCGGCATTCACACCTCGCCCTACGATCTGATCCTGGCCCGCACCAGTGGCAAGGCCGGCGACGCCGAGGGCATTACCGCCTTTCTGGTGCCCATGGATGCCGAGGGTCTGAAAATCGAGGAAATGCTCTGGACCTTCAATATGCCCACCGATCATGGTCGGGTATCACTGAAAAACGTCACTGTCCCGGAAAGCGCCATCCTCGGCGGCGAGGGCCGGGGCTTGCAGGTGGTACAGCACTTTTTCAATCAGAATCGCATCCGCCAGGCGGCTTCGAGCCTCGGGGCGGCGCAGTTTTGCATCACTGAATCCGTAGCCTACGCCAAAGCGCGCAAGCCCTTCGGCAAGGCCCTGGCCAGCAATCAGGGTGTGCAGTTTCCGCTGGTGGAATTACAGACCCGCGCGGAAATGCTGCGTGCTTTGATCCGGCAAACCGCCTGGCAGATGGATACCTACGGCGCGTTCTCGGTTTCGGACCGGGTGTCGATGTGTAACTACAGCGCCAACCGCCTGTGCTGTGATGCCGCCGACCAGGCCATGCAAACCCACGGCGGTCTCGGTTATTCCCGCCACAAACCCTTTGAACATATCTACCGCCACCACCGCCGTTACCGCATTACCGAGGGCGCCGATGAAATTCAAATGCGCAGGATTGCCGGTTATATGTTTGGCTTTATGAAGCAGCAGAAGCCGAAGGGGGTAGCGTGAAGCAGTAATCCGGCAAGGCCTGGAAAAATAAAAAGGGCGCGGGTTTTTCCCACGCCCTTTTTACATGACAAAAACCCCGGCCTTATTTGGTATCGAAATTATAGTGTCTCATGCTAAAGGTCCGGCTGTTGATCCAGTGCAAAAAGCCGAGAGTCGGCCGGATGGTGGGGCTGTCGCCGTGGCGGTCGAAATAGTAGCTGTTGGATTTGCCGCAGTCGCCGTGGCGGAAGATGGTCAGATGAGTGCGGCTCTGGACTTTCTCGAAGTCCTTGTCGTTTGAGGCTTTTTTGACTTCGATGTAGTTGGCCTGACGTTTTTTCGCGGCCTTCAGGCAACGTACCAGGTGCTTGGACTGGGTATCGACCATGCCGAACCAGGATGCGGTGCAGACACTGTAGGGCCCGAACATCATAAAGAAGTTGGGGAAACCCGGCACCGTCGAGCCTTTAAAGGCCTGATAGCGGTTCTCTTCCCAGAAGTCGCTGAGGTCGATGTTATTTCTGCCGATCACCTTGAAGGTCGGCACGCTGCCTTTCTGAAAGACCTCGAAGCCGGTGGCGCATATCAGGGTATCGATTTCCCGCTCGGTGCCGTCCCTGGTGACGATGGCGGTTTCGGTAATGTGGTCGATGGGGTCGGTGACCAGGTTGGTGTCGTCGCGGTTGAACACCGGGTAGAACTTGCTGGTAAAACTGGGTCGCTTGCAGCCGAAATCGTATTTCGGGATCAGGGCTTCCTGGGTGGCCGGATCATCGACCTGATTACGGATGTGATCAATGCAGATTTTTTCCAGTTTCTTGCCGGCAAAGGAGAAATATTTGTTAAAAACCAGCAGGTTGATCATCACGATATCGGTAAAGAAGATAGTCGCCTGTCGGGCCAGCCACTGGGCGCCGGGCACCCTGGCGAAGATCTTTTGCAGGCGCGGGCTGAAGGGCATTTCTTTTTTCGGCAGCAACCAGATGGCGGTGCGCTGGTAGACATCCAGGGTTTTGGCCTGGTCGACGATTTCCGGCACTGCCTGTATGCCGGTGGCGCCAGTGCCGATGAAGCCGATGCGCTTGCCGGTCAGGTCGTATTCATGGTCCCAGCGGCCAGTGTGCATGACTTTTCCCTTGAACTTGTCGATGCCCTCGATGTCAGGCAGCTTGGGCAGGGTCAGGAAGCCAGTGGCGCACACCAGGTAACGGGAGGTGTAGGTATCCCCCGAGGTGGTTTTGGTTACCCAGACATTGTGCTCTTCGTCATAGATCGAGCTTTCGACCTCCGCCTTGTAGCGCATGTGGGGGCGGATGCCGTATTTCTGGGCGCAGTGGTCGACATAGGCTTTCATTTCCCTGCCGGGAGCGTAGAGGCTCGACCAGTAGGGGTTTTGCTCAAAGGAAAAGGAGTAACTGAGGGAGGGGATATCCACCGCCAGACCGGGGTAGGTATTGTCGCGCCAGGTGCCACCGACGTCGTCGGCCTTCTCCAGAATGACAAAATCCGCCAGGCCTTCATTGATCAGGCGGATGCCGGCGCCGATGCCACACAGACCGGAGCCAACAATGACGGTTTCGTAATCGATAAGCGGTTTCGCGCGCGATTGCGGGAGATCGAGCGCGTGGGCGAGCGTTGCCTGTGACATCGGTTTACCTCTGAAACATTAATAGTTGTGGGTTGCCAATGAACTTATTTTGGCACGCTAGATCGTTGCCATTGAAGTTATTGGCCAGCTTCGACGCGGCATTGTATCGGCAAGCCGGGGAATGTGTACAGGTTTACATATTCTCGGGTTCTGTGACGGTTGGTTGGACCCTTGCTGGGTGCGGCTTACCGCCAGCGAATATCGGAGACCCCGGCGACCAGGACTTTATCCAGACTGACCTGAATTTTATCCTTCGGGCTTATCGGCCCAACCCCCTCCGGCGTTCCGGTCAGAATCACATCCCCGGGTGAGAGGGTGAAAAAGCGGCTCATATAGGCGATCAGGGGCAAAACGGGGGTCAGCATCTGGGCGGTGTTGCCATTTTGTTTCACCTCGCCATTGCGTTCCAGCCGCAGCTGAATGTTTTGCAGGTCGGGTAACACCTCCGGTCGCACAAAGGGGGAGACGGGGCAGGCGCCGTCCCAGCCCTTGGCTTTTTCCCAGGGATGACCGGCTTCACGAAGTTGTTTTTGCAGATCCCGCAAGGTCAGGTCCAGGGCTATGCCCAGCCCGGCGATGGCGGCGGGAACCTCGGCTTCGAGACACCGGCTCAGGCCATGGCCAATCAGGATCGCCAGTTCGGTTTCAAAGTGCACTGAACCCAGGCCCTCGGGGATGAAGAGAGGGTCGGCCAGGGGCGTCAGGGCTGTCGGTGGCTTGATGAACAGCATGGGCTCGCCAGTGGACGTGCTCGCCATTTCCTGGACATGGGCCGCGTAGTTGAGGCCGACGCAGACCACTTTGCCCACGGGCAGGTCGCAGGGGCCGCCGTCATGAAAGCGGTGTTGGTAGGTGTCAATAGGCATCATTTTGTTCCTGGATTACTTCTTTTCCCCCGGTTTGCCGTGCTCAGTCGTTTGCCAGGCCCATGCTGTTGAAAATCTCGGTGCGAAGCGTCTCCCGTTCGTTGACCAGGTGATGCTTCGCGCCTGGGATTATCCGGATGCTGGCCCGCGGTAACTTCTTCTTAAATTGGTTCAGGTTATAGCGCCAGTCAAGGGTTTTGTCCCGGTTCCCCTGAATGATGGTCAGCGGGGAATCGCTGGCTGGCAGCTGATGGAATTCCTCGGTCCAGCGCTTCATGGCGCCGATCCATGCCATCGGGATGTTCGTGGCCTGCAAGGGGTCGCGGTGAGCGAGAAAGTCCACGAAGGCGGGGTCACCGGAGTTATTGGTGAAATGCCGCTGGATACTGTCTATAAATCGATGGGCCAAAAAATAAACCAGCCGGTTGCCCCGCCAGTGCCGCGGATGCAGCAGCGGCGCCAGCAGCGCGACGCGGGAAAAAAGTGAAGCGCCGGATTTTTCCTCAAGCAGGTGTTTGAGGACGATGGCGCCACCGGTGCTTTGACCCACGGCATGCCAGGGGCGGGGTAGATGTTGACCGGTATGCCTGAGGAGAGTGTCAAAAACTTCCACGTAATGATCAAAGCTGGCGATGGCGACACGCTCGCCGTCGGAAAGACCGTGGCCAGGTAAGTCGAAGGCCAGTACGGCAAAGTTATGTTTGAGCAAGTATTCGAACAGGTGGCCATAGAGACCCATATGGTCGAAGTAGCCATGGACCACGAAAACCGTTGCCGCCGGCGCCCGGGGCAGCCAGTACTGGCAGGCGATGTGGTAGCCGCAACACGGCAATGCGCCCAGCCCGTAGCGGATTTGTTCGTTATCCAGTAAGCGCGCGAGAGCGTAGTGCCGCAGGTAGGCATTAGCCTCTGAAGACAGTGCCTGGGTCCGGTCTTGAATCGGATTCAGCGTCAGTGAAGAGAGCTGCTGGTGGAGGCGGCGCAGGCTGGCAGCCAGGTCTTCAAATTCGGCCAAGGAGCTATCCTGTTGGGGTGGGTTTGCGACCGGCATTGTAAGTGGATTTTGCTGAGTTAGGCAGCGCTGGTGGTAAGGCATCGCTCCGACAAGGGCTTGGGCTTGCTCCGGGCGCTATAATGGCGCCTTTAACAACTCCACAACCGGTTGATTCATGACCGAGCCAGCTGGTTTAACAAGGTAATCATCATGCCCGGTAAGGATTATCTGATCGCGCCATCGATACTATCCGCGGACTTCGCCCGTCTCGGTGACGAGGTTAATGCTGTGCTGGAGGCAGGGGCGGACGTGGTCCACTTTGATGTCATGGACAACCACTATGTGCCCAACCTGACGATTGGGCCCCTGGTCTGCGAGGCCCTGCGTAAACATGGCATTACCGCGCCCATAGACGTGCATCTCATGGTCGAGCCCGTGGATGAACTGATTCAGATGTTCGCCGCGGCCGGCGCCAGCTGGATCACCTTCCACCCCGAAGCCAGCCGCCATGTTGATCGCTCCCTGCAACTGGCGCGCGATCTCGGCTGCAAGAGCGGGCTGGTGCTCAACCCGGCGACGCCGCTTAATGTCATTGAGCATGTCCTGGATAAACTGGATGTGCTGCTGTTGATGTCGGTCAATCCCGGCTTCGGCGGGCAGGCGTTTATTCCCCGGACCCTGGTCAAGCTGCGCCAGGCTCGGAACCTGATCGCGGCCAGTGGCCTCGATATCCGGTTGGAAGTCGATGGCGGGGTCAATGCAAATAATATCGCCGCGATTGCCGAGGCGGGTGCCGACACCTTCGTCGCCGGTTCGGCTATTTTCGGACAGGAAAATTACCGGGTGGTCATCGAGGCCATGCGCGCTCGTCTGGGTGAGCCATGAAGGGCGAGCGCTAGCGCTTCGTGTTCCTTGCGCGGATCAAATGGTTTAGAATTCCGCCGCGAAATACGGAACGATCTCGTGACCAACACGATTCAGGACATTCTGGTGGCTTCCCTTCCCTGTTGGCGATGGCGACTGGGCTGATACCCCTTGCCCGGCCGGGCACCCCCCATCGCTACACCGCTTAGGGAAAGACCATGACACCTGAACAGTTTGCCGATCTCGCCAAGCAGGGTTACAACCGGATTCCGGTGACCCGCGAGATTCTTGCCGATCTAGAAACCCCTCTCTCCTGTTATTTGAAGCTTGCCCGCGGGCCTTATTCCTATTTGTTTGAATCCGTCGAAGGTGGGGAAAAATGGGGGCGTTATTCCCTGCTCGGACTGCCTTCGACGACCGTGCTGAAGGTTCGGGGCAATGACCTCAGTATCGAAAGCAGCGGTACCGTGGTCGAGGCCAGGAAAACGCCCGACCCCCTTGCCGAAATCGAAACATTTGCCCGGCGGTATCGCGTACCCAATCTGCCGGATCTACCCCGATTCACCGGTGGGCTGGTGGGTTATTTTGGCTACGACACGGTGCGTTATGTGGAGCCGCGCCTGGCCGCCAGCTGCCCACCCGATGAACTGGGGGTCCCTGATATTTTGCTGATGGCCTCCCACGAGGTGCTGGTGTTTGACAACCTCAAGGGCAAGCTGAGCTTTATTGTCCATGCCGACAGCAGTCAGACCAATGCCTGGCAGACAGCCCAAAGTCGGCTCGATGAGCTGGAAGCGGGTTTGCGGCGCCCGCTGCCCGCGCTGGACACTGTTTCCCTTGCCCCCAATGGGGTCGGTGAGTCGGCGTTCACTTCCAGCTTTGGCCAGCAGCGCTACGAGCAGGTGGTGGAGGCGATCAAGGAATACATTGTCGCGGGCGACGTTATGCAGGTAGTGCCATCACAGCGTTTGTCATTACCCTTTAGCGCCGAACCCATCAACCTGTATCGGGCTCTGCGCTGCCTCAACCCTTCGCCCTATATGTATTTTCTCGATCTCGATGGTTTTGAAATCGTTGGTTCGTCGCCGGAAATTCTCACCCGCCTCGAAGGCGGCGAGGTCACGGTGCGGCCCATCGCCGGTACTCGACCGCGAGGTGCGACGCCCGAGGAGGATCTGGCGCTGGAACAGGAGTTGCTCGCCGACCCCAAGGAGATCGCCGAGCATCTGATGCTGATCGATCTGGGCCGCAACGATGTCGGGCGGGTGTCGAAAGTCGGTTCCGTGCAACTGACCGAAAAAATGGTGGTCGAGCGCTATTCCCACGTTATGCACATAACCTCCAATGTCACCGGACGAATCAAGCCCGATACCAGCGCCCTGGACGTGCTGCGGGCCACACTTCCGGCCGGTACCCTGAGTGGCGCGCCGAAAATCCGGGCCATGGAAATCATCGATGAATTCGAGCCGGTCAAGCGCGGCATCTACGGCGGCGCTGTGGGTTATCTGGGCTGGAATGGCAACATGGATACCGCCATCGCCATTCGCACGGCGGTGCTCAAGGACGGTAAGCTCTACGTCCAGGCCGGCGGTGGCGTGGTGGCGGACTCCGTGCCCCGGACCGAGTGGGAGGAAACCATGAACAAAGCCAGGGCGATTTTCCGCGCGGCGGCCATGGTGGAGGGGCTCACCTCATGATCTTGATGATCGATAACTACGACTCCTTCACTTACAACGTGGTCCAATACCTGGGTGAGTTGCAGGCCGACGTCCGCGTGGTGCGCAACGACGAAGTCAGTACTGCCGATATCGAAGCCATGGCCCCGGAAAAAATCGTTATCTCCCCCGGCCCCTGCACGCCCAACGAGGCAGGGATATCGGTGTCCGTGATAGAGACCTTTGCCGGTCGGATTCCGCTATTGGGTATTTGTCTGGGTCACCAGAGTATCGGCCAGGCCTTCGGCGGCAAAATCGTTCGGGCCAGGCAGGTCATGCACGGCAAGACTTCGCGGATTCACCACGATGGTCGCGGGGTCTTTCGCGGCCTCGGCAATCCCTTCGAGGCCACCCGTTATCATTCCCTGGTGATTGAAAAAGCCAGCCTCCCGGCTTGCCTGGAAATCAGTGCCTGGACCCTTGGCGAAGACGGTGAAGCGGATGAAATCATGGGCGTGCGCCACCGGGAGCTGGCGGTGGCGGGGGTGCAGTTCCATCCGGAATCGATTCTGACTGAATACGGGCATGATCTGTTGCGCAACTTTCTGGAAGGCTGAACGCTGGAAGGCTGAACGGAACTTAAACGTGGACATCAAGGCAGCCATAGCTTGTGTTATCGAAGGCATCAGCCTCTCCCGGGAAGACATGGTCGCGGTCATGCACCAGATAATGACCGGCGGGGCGACGGCCGCCCAGGTCGCCGGCTTCCTGGTGGCCCTGCGCATGAAGGGCGAAACCCTCGATGAAATTACCGGCGCCGCGCAGGTGATGCGGGAGCTGGCCACGGGTGTACAGGTGAGCGGTGAATATCTGGTGGACATCGTCGGCACCGGTGGTGATGGCGCCAGCCTTTTCAATGTCTCTACCGCCAGTACTTTTGTGGTGGCGGCGGCCGGTGGCAAGGTGGTCAAACATGGCAACCGTTCGGTCAGTAGTAAGAGCGGCAGCGCCGATGTGCTGGAGGCGGCGGGGGTGCGGCTCGGCTTGCCGCCCGATCAGGTCCGGCGTTGTGTCGAGGATGTCGGTGTCGGTTTTATGTTCGCGCCGGCTCACCACAGCGCCATGAAACACGCGGCCGGGCCGCGCCAGGAGTTGGGCGTGCGCACGCTGTTTAATATTCTCGGTCCGATGACCAACCCGGCGGGGGTGAAGCGGCAGCTTATCGGTGTATTTGACCGGGCATGGTGTCGGCCCATGGCCGAAGTGCTATCGCGGCTTGGCAGTGAACACATCATGGTGGTTCACAGTGATGATGGCCTCGATGAAATCAGTATCGCCGCGCGGACCTCGGTGGCCGAACTAAAAAACGGTAAGGTGTCGGAGTACAGCCTAAAGCCGGAAGATTTTGGTATCCAGCGCCAGGGGCTCGATGGGCTGGAAGTGACCGATGCCGAGAATTCCCTGCGCCTGATTCGCGATGCCCTCGGCAAGCGCAAGACCGCGGCGGGAGCCAGGGCAGCCGATATGATCGCGTTGAACGCCGGGGCGGCGATCTACGTGGCGGGGCTGGCAGCGACCTTGGCCGAGGGTGTCGCCATCGCACAGGATGTGATTGCCAGCGGCCTGGCGGCGGAGCGCCTGATCGAGTTAGCGGCTTATACCGAGGCGCTGGCGCTAGTCTGAGCGGTGATCTGTATGGCCAGGAAGGAATAACTATGTCAGTTGAAAATGCGCGGGTGGTAAAAGAGGCCCCGACAGTGCTGAAAAAAATTCTCGCCCGCAAGGCCGAGGAGGTGGCTGAGCGCAGCACTCATACACCGGTGGCGCGGCTGCGGGCCCTGATTGCCGAGCAGGCTCCGGCTAGGGGTTTTGCCCGGGCGCTGCGGCAAAAAATAAGCGTCGGCCAGGCCGCGGTGATTGCGGAGATCAAAAAGGCTTCGCCCAGCAAGGGCGTAATCCGTGAAAATTTCGATGTGGTGGAGATCGCCCGCAGTTATGAAAAGGGTGGTGCCGCCTGCTTGTCAGTGCTGACCGATAGGGACTTTTTTCAGGGCAGCGATGATTATCTGCGTCAGGCCAAAAGTGCCACCAGCCTGCCGATTCTACGCAAGGACTTTATGATTGACGCCTACCAGATATACGAGTCAAGGGCGCTGGGCGCGGACTGTGTACTGCTGATCGTCGCGGCACTGGATCAGTCGGCCCTGCAAGATATGCATGATCTGGCCCTGGCCCTGGGTCTGGATGTGCTGGTCGAGGTGCACGACCGTAAGGAGCTGGATATGGCCCTGGCCTTGAGTACGCCGCTGATTGGCATTAACAACCGCAATCTGCATACCTTCCACACGAGCCTTGATTCGACGTTTAACCTGCTGGATCGTATTCCCGATGATCGCCTGGTAGTCACTGAAAGTGGTATTCACACCATTGATGATGTCATGGCCATGCGTGGCCACGCGGTTAATGCTTTTCTGGTGGGTGAAGCATTTATGCGCGCCGACGACCCCGGCCGCCGGCTGATGGAGATGTTCAACTAGGGAGGTGGAGAGGCGCCACCCACACCGGGTCTGTTCAACGGGTGCCGTGAACCACCATGGTTTTGCCCGTTGCGACTACCAGTCCCTGGTCCTCGAGACTTTTCAGTACCCGACCCACCATCTCCCGGGAGCAACCGACAATGCGGCCGATTTCCTGGCGGGTGATCTTGATCTGCATGCCGTCGGGGTGGGTCATGGCGTCGGGCTCCCTGCACAAATCAAGCAGTGCGCGCGCCACGCGACCGGTGACGTCCAGAAAGGCCAGGTCACCGACCTTGCGGGTGGTGTCGCGTAGGCGTTGAGCCATCTGTTTGCTCACGGAAAACAGGAATTCCGGGCGTGTTTCCACCAGCTCGAGGAAGGCGTCGTAATTGATTTCCGCGACCTCACAGTCGGTGCGCGCGCGAATCCAGGCGCTTCTGTCTTCCTGACCGAAGAGGCCCATCTCACCGAAGAAATCGCCCGGATTCAGGTAGGCCACCACCATTTCCCTGCCATCGTCGTCCTCGATCAGTACGGAGACCGAGCCGGAGATAATATAGTAAAGGGTGTCGCCGACGTCCCCGGCGTAGATGAGAGTGCTTTTGTTCGGGTATCTGCGCCGGCGCGTGTGATTAAGAAACTCTTCAAAGTTGGGAATATGCGGTGTTATCGGCTGCAGTGCCACGATGTGCTCCTCACAAAAGTTTCCTGATTGCGCCTGCTTATCATCGCATTGAAGATAAAGCGGTGTAAACCATCTCATAATGATGGTGTTCCGGGCATCCGCCGCTGTCACTACTGCTATAGTGTGATTCTTTTCGGTATGTACAAGTGAGGCAAGTCATGCAGGCTAGGGTAAAGTGGGTGGACGGCGCGATGTTTCTGGGTGAATCCGGAAGCGGACATTCCGTGGTGATGGATGGTCCCGAGGATCACGGTGGCCGGAATATGGGTATTCGACCCATGGAAATGATATTGCTGGGCATGGGTGGCTGCGCCAGTTTTGACGTCGTCAGCATTCTAAAAAAAAGCCGTCAGGCGGTGCAAAACTGCGAGGCTCGACTGGAGGCCCAGCGCGCGGACACGGTTCCCGCGGTATTTGCCGCGATTAATATCCATTTTGTCATTACCGGACGTGGGCTTAAGGAAAAGCAGGTGGAGCGCGCGGTGGAATTGTCGGCGGAAAAATACTGTTCAGCGTCAATTATGCTTGGCAGGGCTGGCGTGGCGATTACCCACAGCTACGAAATCCGGGAGTTGGAAGAGGGGTGAAACTTGGTGAACGACGGGGTCGACGGGGCCACAAAGAGGTGTCCCAGCCCATGGTTCCAAAGGTCTCGGAGATAAAATGCGATCGCGGCGCAAAAAGAGAGGGGCAAAAAAAAGGGGAGCTGGCGCTCCCCGAAAGTATGATACAGGGGGGTTAGGAGGTGTAAACGCTGGCAAAGGTTCCTAAGGCCTGTAGCTTGCCAGCCACGGTGAGAACTATAGGGAATCTTTTTGCATAAATAAAATATATTATTTTAATATTATTCATGCTTTAAAGGAATTTTATAGTCGGTTAAGGCTTGCACTCGCATGATCGTAAAATATAAAATCGAGGCATGACATAATCAGTACTTATCTCATGCTCGTTGATTCCCTTTCCCGCGTCGACCTGAATCTGCTTGTAGCCCTGCATGTTTTGCTCGAGGAGCGCAACGTCACCCGTGCCGCGGAGCGACTGTTCGTCACCCAGCCGGCGATGAGCAAAACGCTGTCGCGGTTGCGCAATCTGTTCGGCGATCCACTGTTTACCCGCAGCGGCCGCGGCCTGGTGCCAACGCCCAGGGCCCTGGAGATCGCTGGCGTTTTGCCCGAATTGCTCAACGATGTCTCGACGGTTCTGCAGACCATGGAGTTTGATCCAGCCACCTATGAGGGCGCCATCCATATGGCTGGCCCCGAATTTATGGCGGTGCAGGCTGTGCCGCCATTGGCCAGCATTTTGCGTGCCGAGGCCCCGGGGATAACCTTGGCTGTATCGAATATCTCCGATCACTCCATTCAGGAACTGGAGTCCGGTGAAATCGATTTTGTGTTCGAGGTGGAAAAAAAATTACCGCCGGAATTTGTGACAACCCCCCTGGGTAACTTTACACCAGCGGTATGGATGAGGCGCGGCCACCCCCTGGCTGGCAAAAAGAGACCCCGGTTGGAAGAGATTCTGGAATACTCCTTTGTGCAGTACTATCTACTGATCGCGGACAAGGTGTCGCCCCTGACGGAGAGCCGGTTTGACCGCACCCTGGCTGTAATGGGTCTGAAACCACGTAATAAAGCACTGGTAACGGATCAGTTGATGACGGCCTTGAGTACCTTGCACTCGACCGATTGTCTGATGCTGGCAACAACCGACGATCTTGAAGCGGAGCGAGAGTTTTACGACATCGTCCGCCGGCCTTACCCGGAGGGGATCGATCACGATCCCCTTATCCCGGCGGTACTGGTCCAGCATTCCCGGACCATCAACTCTCCCGTCCATAACTGGGTCAAAGGAAAGCTACTCGATGTCGTTCAAGGGATTCGTCTGGTTCGTGGCCGGTAAAGAAAATCGGCGGTGCCAGGCATCGGCGGAGTAGCGGTACGGTCAGTGAGCCTCGCACGTCTATCGCTATATAAGCGCTATCAAGGCCTCAAGCAGTCGATTTAAATGCGGTAACTGGAAGCAGTCATCACCCTGGCGATCAGCGACATGGCCTTTTTCACGGGCTCCGGAAAGGCCAGCCCGCCGGCTTTCAGAGCCTGGGTCGCGTGGCGCCCCTCATCAACCAGCATGGCAGCGATCACTGCGCGGCTTTTGGTGTCCTCCAGCGGTAGTTTGTCCAGGTGTGACTCCAGATGCCTGCAGACCTGTTGTTCGGTGGCGGCGACAAAACCCAGACTCAAGCGATCGCTGATCAACCCGGCGCCAGCGCCCAACCCGAAGGACGCCGCATACCACAGTGGGTTGAGCTGGCTCGGCCGACTATCCAGCTCTTCAAGACGCTGTGCGCACCATACCAGGTGATCTTCCTCTTCCGCCGCGGCCTGCTCCATCGCTTGCCGTGTACTGGTCTTGCGGGCGGTCAGCGCCTGACCGCGGTACAAACCCTGGGCGCATACCTCGCCACTGTGATTAATCCGCATCAGGCCGGCCGCATGGGCAGCCTGGCGCTCGGCCAATGGCTGATCCTGTCGTGATTTTGCCGGCGAAGGCCGGGTGCAGGACCGGGTCTCGCCGCTGACGGTGCGCAGCGCACGGTCGGCTTCCCGGAGCAGGCGATCGATGAAATTGAGTTTGCGATGGGTCATGCGGATGTATTCGGGCGGAGCGATAACAATTTTCCAGGTGGGCGAGGACATTGTAGCGCAAAGTCGAGCACGAGGATTTTCCCTTGCCGCAACGGCTGGCTGCGGCGGCGGGTTTCTCCGGCGTCGAGATCGAACAGGCCATCCTCTCCGCCCTCGCCATTCTCTATTGTATACAGCGTCCCGGCCAGGGAAGGAAGAGCGCGATACCGTCCTGATGGTCGAGGAACTGGGTTCAAGCAGCGCCATTCGAGTAGTAAAGGCGGATCGTTCTGGCGAAGTTCGGGTGTGAGCGGGTGAGCGTCGGGTGGAGCTGGAGTGAGTCGCGGCGAACTGGCCCTTGAGTCGAGAAAAACGTGGCGCTAAGTGTATGCGAAATCAACCAGGATCAAGACGGCTGCCCCTTACCCTTGTTCCCTGGCGATGGCGCGATAGCCAATGTCTCTGCGATAGTAGGCATTTCGCCAGCGGATCCGATCCACCGCGTTATAGGCTCGCGCCTGGGCTTCGCTAACAGATTCACCCAGCGCCGTGACGCAGAGCACGCGGCCACCGTTGGTGAGGACCATGCTATCGCGCGCGAGTGTGCCGGCGTGAAATACCTTGGTGGTCTCGGTGTCATTGCCCAGGCCAATGATGCTGTCGCCCTTGGCGTAGGCCCCCGGATAACCCCCGGCGGCCATCACCACGCCCAGGGCGCGGCGTTCATCCCACGCTGGAACGCAGTTTTCCAAACCACCATCCAGGGCTGCCAGGCACAGGGCCACCAGGTCGGACTTCAGCCGCATCATAATGGGCTGGGTTTCCGGGTCACCAAAGCGGCAGTTGTATTCGATCACCTTGGGAGCGCCATCGGTGGTAATCATCAGGCCGGCATAGAGAAAGCCGGTATAGGGGTTGCCTTCGGCGGCCATGCCGCGAATGGTGGGCAAAACCACCTCGTCCATAATGCGCCGGTAAACCGTGTCCGTGACCACTGGCGCCGGTGAGTACGCGCCCATGCCGCCGGTGTTGGCGCCGGTGTCACCGTCGCCCACCCGTTTGTGGTCCTGGCTGGTAGCCATGGCTTGCACATGGACGCCATCGGCTACGACGATAAAACTCGCCTCTTCCCCTTCCAGAAACTCCTCAATGACCACGCGATGTCCGGCCTCGCCGAAAACATTAGCGGCGAGCATGTCATTGACCGCGGCTTCGGCTTCATCAAGGCTCATGGCAATGATAACGCCCTTGCCCGCGGCCAGACCATCGGCCTTGATAACGATGGGCGCGCCCTGCTCACGGACGTAGGCAAGCGCTTTGTCGAGCTCGGTGAAGGTTTGGTAGGCGGCGGTAGGGATGTTGTGACGGGCGAGAAAATGTTTGGCGAAGGTTTTCGAGCCTTCCAACTGGGCCGCGCCCCGCCGTGGCCCGAAAATCTTCAGCCCCCGGGCTTCAAAGTGATCGACGATACCATGCACCAGTGGTGCTTCAGGGCCGACGATGGTCAACCCGCAGTCATTGTTCAGGGCGAAGTTAGCTAGCCCATCAAAATCATCCACCGCCAGATCGACGTTGACGACATGGTTTTCCAGAGCGGTGCCGCCATTACCCGGAGCGACAAAGACGGTTTCGACCAGGGGGCTTTGGGCGGCTTTCCAGGCCAGTGCATGCTCCCTGCCGCCAGAGCCAATCAATAGAACATTCATCGTCGATACTCGATGCCACGCAAAGGCGCGAATTGTACCGGCCTGAGCTGGGTGCGGCAAAGCAACCGCCCAGTTGCCCTATCGTACTGAGGACAATCCGGCGGTTGCTACCCAGTGTCTATAATGGAGCGCTGCAATGTAATGTAAGCGAGTGGCATCGTAAGCCAAAGGAGCAGTTTGTGTCTGAACCTGTAAGGAAAGGAATTTATCGACACTACAAGGGTCACTACTATCGCGTACTGGGGCTTGCCAGGCACAGTGAGACGGAAGAAGAGCATGTGGTATACCGCGCACTGTATGGCGAGCGTGGCCTTTGGATCAGGCCGCTTAAGATGTTTCAAGAAAGCGTGCTGCGGGAAGGCCTTGTGCTGCCGCGCTTTGCCTGGGTGGCGCGGCGAGAAGATGATATCGAATCTCCGTGAGCGGGGATGATGTGAGCGGGGGCGATGCTAGTTTCAATCAGTGGCGAAAATGCCGGATGCCGGTGAATACCATGGCGATGTCGTGCGCATTGGCGGCTTCGATGACTTCCTCGTCTCGAATCGATCCCCCCGGCTGAATTACCGCTCGAATGCCGCGTTCGCCGGCATTGTCCAGCCCGTCTCGAAAGGGGAAAAAGGCGTCCGAGGCCATCACCGAGCCGGCCACTTGTAAGCCGGCGTGTTCGGCCTTGATGGCGGCGATACGGGCGGAATTGACGCGGCTCATCTGACCGGCGCCAATGCCAATGGTGCGCAGGTCGCGGGCGTAAACGATGGCGTTTGATTTGACGAATTTGGCCACCTGCCAGGCGAACAGCAGATCGTTTATCTCCTCGTCGCTGGGTGCGCGTCTGGTAACCACCTTGAGCGCTTGCCGCGTGGTGATGGCCTGGTCGCGATCCTGTACCAGCAGGCCGCCGTTGACTCGTTTGTAGTCCCAGCCGGGGCCGGCCTGTTGGCGCCACCGGCCGCAGGCGAGCAGGCGGACATTTTTCTTTTCAGCGGCAATGGCGACTGCTTTTTCGCTGACGCTGGGCGCGATAATCACTTCGACAAACTGGCGATCAACAATGGCGCGGGTGGTTTGATCGTCCAGTTCACGGTTGAAGGCGATGATGCCGCCAAAGGCCGATTCCGGATCCGTAGCGAAGGCCCTTTCGTAGGCGTCCATGATTGTGGGTGCCACGGCCACGCCACAGGGGTTGGCGTGCTTGACGATCACGCAGGCCGGTGCTTCGAACTGCTTGACACACTCCAGCGCGGCATCGGTGTCCGCGATATTATTGTAGGACAGGGCCTTTCCCTGGAGCTGCCTGGCCGTGGCGATGGATGCCTCCTCGGGCCTGGCTTCGACATAAAACGCTGACCGCTGGTGGGGGTTTTCACCGTAACGCATGACCTGGGCCTTATGAAACTGGAGGTTCCAGGTGCGGGGGAACGCGTCCGCTTCCGAGCCTGGCCCGGGCAGTTTTCGTCCCAGATAATTGGCGATGGCGCCGTCATAGGCCGCCGTATGCTCGAAGGCTGCAACGGCGAGATCAAAGCGCGTGGCCGGGGTGAGCGCACCGTCGTTAGCCTGCATTTCCCGCAGGATGTCATCGTAACGTTCGGCGTTGACCACTACGGCCACTGAAGCATGGTTCTTGGCGGCGGCGCGCACCATGGTCGGGCCACCGATGTCGATGTTTTCGATAGCCTCGGCCAGCGAGCAGTCGGGCCTGGCGACGGTCTGTTCAAAAGGGTAGAGATTCACCACCACCATGTCGATGCCCCGAATGCCGTGCTCCGCCATGATCGCTTCGTCCTGCCCGCGCCGACCCAGTATGCCGCCATGTATTTTAGGGTGCAGGGTTTTGACCCGGCCATCCATCATTTCCGGAAAGCCGGTGTATTCGGAGACCTCGGTAACCGCGATACCCGCTTCCCGCAGTAAGCGAAAGGTCCCGCCGGTTGACAGCAGCTTTACCCCGGCGGCACTCAGGCCCTGGGCGAAGGCCACGACATTGGTCTTGTCGGAGACGCTGATCAGCGCTGTTTTAACGGGGACTGGGTCGCTCATGGAGGGCCTCGGATGCCGGTGTGCGGAATTAAGGGCTATTTCCCGACCACGGCGGGTCGGGAAGTCAGAAATCTATAAAAATCTATAGAAGCTCATATTGCTTTAGCTTCTTGCGCAGTGTGCCACGATTGATGTTGAGCATTTCGGCGGCCTTGCACTGGTTATTGTGGGTATAGTTCATAACTGCTTCCAGTAATGGCGCTTCCACCTCCCTTAATACCATTTGATACAGGTTGGCGCAGTCCTGACCGTCGAGGTGGTGAAAATAGTCGGCCATCGCGTGTTCAACGCAGCCGCGCAGCGAGCGGTGGCTGTGACCGAGAATGGGCTGAGATTGCAACTCTTGAAGGGGGCTGAGGGTGAAAGTGGTTTTATCGCTCATAAGGGTTGGGTCCGATTTTTATTATAGATTGAAGTGATGATTTTCAAAGGTAGTGTGCAATGTTCATTCTGGTCCACTCAGGCTGCCAGGGCTGGTTCCAGAGACTCGGGACGCAAATGCCGGGCCAGGAATTCATCCTGCTGCCCGGCTGTTGCCAGCAGGTTGAAGCTTTTGCGCAAGGCGGGTGCAAAATCCAGCCGCTTCAGGTAGACACTGACATGTTTTCGGGAAAAGCCCAACGCCATCTCGCCCGAATAGTAGGCACGGATGGCTTGGATATGACTGGTGATGCAATCAATGACTGTCTCCGGCCGCGGTGCGGGCGGCGCCTCACTGGTTTCAAGCCGGTGATAAATCTGGTCAAAGAGCCACGGCTGGCCCTGGGCACCGCGCCCGATCATGACCCCCGCCGCACCGGTGTGGGTCAATACGCGAACTGCCTGTTCGGCGCTTTCGATATCGCCATTGGCAAATACCGGAATGTTTACGCGCCGGACCACTTCAGCAATGGTGTCGTATTCGGCCGTGCCATCGAACCGGCAGGCTCGCGTGCGCCCGTGAATCGCTAGCCCCTCAATACCGCAGTGCTCCGCGATATGGGCGATGGTCGCGGCGTTGCGAGCGTGCGGACTCCAGCCGGTCCGCATTTTCAGGGTGACCGGCACGTTACTGGCGTTCACCACCGCCGAAAGAATCCGTGCCACCAGGCTTTCGTCCTTCAGCAATGCCGAGCCAGCGTCTTTTTTGCAGACCTTTTTGGCCGGGCAGCCCATGTTGATGTCAATAATCTGTGCACCCTGGTCGATACAGCGGCGCGCCGCCTCCGCCAGTTGCTCGGGTTCGGTGCCCGCGATCTGCACGATGCGGGGCTCGGCCCAATGGCTGCTGGGCAGGCGGGTGCTGGATTTTTTCGAGGCCCACAGGCGCCAGTCGGCAGTGAGCATTTCCGCGCAGGTGCTGCCGGCGCCATGGCGCTGACACAGTTCACGGAAGGGTTGGTCACAGATGCCGGCCATAGGCGCCAGCACCGCGATGTTGTTGAGTGTATGCTTGCCGATATGAACCAAGGTATTGCCTTTAAAAAAGCGCTTGCCTGTCGCGTTCGGGGGGTCGGGGTCGGGGTCGGCCATCATACTTGCTGAGCGCAGCCAGGGAAAGGCACTCAGTACGTGGAATTCAGTTTTCGCTGACAGTCAGTGAATAAGATACGGCTTCCTGATCGGGAGCGACCAGTTCCAGACGGGCTTGATAAGCCAGGGAGGGTTGCATGGCCGTCACCACGCTTAAGCGTTCCGGCAAATACTGATTCGGACCAAATGAACGTTGGGCTACTATCTGCCCATCTATGTCCTTGAATAATAATGTGATGGTCGGGAAGGGCTGGGCATGGGGTGCGTGATTGATCAGAATCGCTTCCAGGGTCATAGCGTCAGTCACGGGGGCATGCATCTGGATCGATACCGCCTCGACGCTGACCAGGCGAGGGTTCCTGAATTCCGCCACCCGGCAATTGAGCTGGCTGCACAGTAGCTCCACCGCGGCGCGGTAGTTCGGATTCAGACTCAAGCGGGTGGAGTAGTGAAACAGTAACTGCAGCGACAGAGTCCCAATCAATAGCGCGCCGGCGGTAAAAGTGAGCAGATGGCGCGCTTGCTGACCAGGCGAGCGGCCAGGTTTAGCAGTCTTGCCGTGGTGCTCGTCGTCGGCAGCGATGGTGGTGTCGCCGGTGCGGGCGAGATTCCGGGCCAGCCTGTCGAGATCCAGCTGACGCTGGTTCGGTTCTGGTTCTGGTTCTGGTTCTGGTTCTGGTTCCGAAGTTGCCATGGCTTGCATCGCGGGAGTCACCCCGGCGGCTTGATCAGAGCGAATCTCCCCGTCAGTCAGTTCACGGTTGTCGGCATCGCTGGATGAAACTGCAGTGGGTCCCGCGTCATCCATATCGTTCGCGCCAACTGAAGCCGATGATGCCTGTGACTCCATAGTCGGAATCGGGCGATCCTGATCCGGGTGCGCTGCCGGTGTCGCGGATTTAGGGGGTGGTGTCACGCAACGGTGTTCCGCGGCATCGAACACATTCAGGCAGATGCCGCAACGAACGGTTCCCTGCGCCGCCTTGAGCTGTGTGGCACTGACGTGGAATGCGATATGGCAGTGCGGACAGCGGGTCTGTTCAGTGATAGTGCTCACCGCGGGGCCGTCAGGGTTTGTGGCCCACCAGTCGTAGCCAACCATCCAACTCGACCGGGGGTTCAAGGATAAACGCGGCCTGGTAGGCTTTGGCAACGGCCGTGTATTGGCTGGCGAGTATTCCCGACAGACAGATCGCACCTCCACTCTTGACCAATTCGGTCAGTGGCCTGGCCAGCTCGATCAGGGTACCGGCGAGGATGTTCGCCAGCAGGTAGTCCTGGGGGTCGGCAGGCATCGTCGTCGGTGTGTGAATAGCCAGGCGCCCGGTCTCGATATCATTGCGGCGGGCATTGTCCTCGGTGGCTGACAGCGCCTGGGGATCATTATCCACGGCGGTAGCATGAGAAGCGCCCAGCAACAGTCCGGCGATCGCGAGTATGCCCGAGCCACAGCCGTAATCCATGAGTCCGCGCCCCGCCAGATCGAGGCTGTCCAGCCATTGCAGGCACAGAAAAGTGGTGGCGTGGGTGCCCGTGCCAAAGGCCAGGCCGGGATCGAGCCGCAGGTTCACCGCGTCAGGCTGGGGCGGCTCACACCAGCTTGGGCAGATCCAGAGTTTTGAACCGCAACGCATGGGTTTGAAGTCGGCTTGCCACTGGATTTCCCAGACCTTGTCTTCCAGTGTCTCCCAGCGCCAGGGGGGAAGGCTCGCGCCGGTATCGGCACGGAGCCCAAGGAGGACGGCGTCGGTGTCGATCTCGGCTGGGAACAGGGCGTGGAGCTTTACCTGGCGCCACAGTGGCGTCGCGCCCACGCCGGGTTCGAGGACGGCCTCGCCACCACCATCCGACAGGGTTATCGAGACGGCGCCGAGATCAAGCAGAACCTGTTCATAGTGCTGCTCCGCGTCGCGGTCGATATCAAGGTGTAATTGCAACCAGCTCATATCGCTCCGCGTCGCGCGCGCCATTAACGCTGTCCGGCCGCTGCCTGATGCCGCCGACCCAGGATCATGGCGCGCTAAGCCTAGAGGCCCAGCTTCTTCTCCAGATAATGGATATTGACCCCACCGCGTTTGAACTCCGCGTCGGACACCAGCTCCCGCTGCAGTTCGGTATTGGTTTTGATGCCCAGGATGAAAAGCTCATCCAGAGCGGTTCTCATACGTGCCAGGGCCGCGTCCCGGTCCTTGCCATAAGTGATGATTTTGGCGATCAGGGAATCGTAGTAGGGCGGGATGGAATAGCCGCAGTAAAGATGGGAGTCCACTCGTACGCCGTTGCCGCCGGGAGGATGGAAAGTGGTGACCTTGCCGGGGCTGGGCATGAAGGTGCGCGAATCCTCGGCATTGATGCGACATTCAAAAGCATGGCCGCGGAATACGATCTGATCCTGGGTGAAGCTAAGGGGTTCACCGCTGGCAATCAGCAGCTGTTCCTTGACGATGTCAACGCCGGTAATCATTTCCGAAACCGGGTGCTCCACCTGCACCCTGGTATTCATTTCGATAAAGTAGTAACTGCCGTTTTCGTACAGGAATTCAAAGGTGCCAGCGCCCACATAACCCAGGTCCTTGCAGGCGGCGACACAGGCATCGAACACGGCTTGCCGGGCTTGCGGATCGATGGCCGGGGCGGGCGCTTCCTCCAAGACCTTCTGGTGGCGTCGCTGCAGGGAACAGTCCCGATCTCCCAGGTGGATCGCATTGCCGTGCTTATCGGCCAGAACTTGGATTTCCACATGACGAGGTGTTTCAAGAAATTTCTCCATGTAGATCGTGTCATCGCCAAAGGCTGTTTTGGCTTCGAGACGGGTCATGGCGATCGCGTTTGTCAGATGGGCTTCGGTGCGTACTACGCGCATGCCGCGCCCGCCACCGCCGGCGGCGGCCTTGATAATGACCGGATAGCCTATTTCCCTGGCAATGCTCAGGCTGCGTTCCTTGTTGTCGTCCAGGGCGCCGTTGGAGCCGGGCACGGTCGGCACTCCCGCCGCGCGCATGGCAGCGATTGCCGCCACCTTGTCACCCATGGTGCGAATCACTTCGGGACTGGGGCCGATGAAGGTAAAGCCACTGCGTTCCACCTGCTCGGCGAAGTCGGCATTTTCCGCGAGAAATCCATAGCCGGGGTGCACGGCCTCGGAGTCGGTGACTTCCATGGCGCTGATGATGGCCGGGATGTTCAGGTAGCTGTGCGTCGGTGAGTTGGGGCCGATGCAGACTGTTTCGTCGGCCAGGCGCACATGTTTCAGGTCGGCGTCCACTTTGGAGTGGACAGCGACGGTTTTGATGCCCAGTTCCCGACAGGCACGGAGAATACGAAGGGCGATCTCGCCGCGGTTGGCGATCAGGACTTTTTCCAGCATGGCCGGTAGGCTTCCTCGGGGTTAGGGGTGAAGTTCTGTCGGGCCTCGCTTAGCTAAGCGCAATCAGCGCCTGGTCGAATTCGATGGCTTCGCCGTCTTCCACCAGTATCGCGCTGACGGTTCCGGCCTTGTCCGCTTCAATCTGATTCATCATCTTCATGGCCTCGACGATACACAACACGTCGCCCGGCCTGACGGCTTGACCGACCTCGACGAAAGGCGATGCTCCGGGAGCTGGCGCCCGGTAAAAGGTACCCACCATGGGCGAGCGGATGACGTGCCCATCGATTGCTGTCACGGCCGGAGCTTCGGCCGCGGGACTGGCGGTGGTCACTGGCGAGGCGCCCGCGGCGGGTGTGGTCAGTACTGGTGGCGCCACGGCGACAACTGTTTTGTTGCGGGTAATACGCACCGATTCCTCGCCTTCCTTGATTTCAAGTTCGGCGATGTCGGATTCTTCCAGTAGCTCGATCAGTTTTTTGACTTTGCGTATATCCATTGAAGATTTTCCTTACTGGGGGTCGGTCGTTTTGGTGGGGTTATCGGGCGACGTGCTCTAGCGCCGCTTCCAGCGCCAGTGTGTAGCTCAGTGCGCCGAAGCCGCCAATCGTGCCCAGGGCAATATCGGCGAAATAGGAATGCCGGCGGAAGTCGTCGCGGCCGTGCACATTGGACAGGTGAACTTCAATAAAGGGGATGGCTACCGCCAGCAGGGCATCGCGCAGGGCGACACTGGTATGGGTAAAGGCAGCCGGATTGAAAAGAATGAAATTCACACCTTCCTTGCTGGCGTCGTGAATACGCTCGATCAACTCGTACTCGGCGTTGCTTTGCAGCGCCAGCAGATGATGTCCCGCTTCAATACAGCGCTCCGTCAGGCGGTGATTGATTTCTTCCAGTGTGGCGGCACCGTAGATGGCCGGCTCACGGACGCCCAGCAGGTTCAGGTTGGGTCCGTGTAGCACCAGAATGGTCGCCATTTCACCTCTTTTTAATATTGCTCCCGGAGATTGCGGGGCAGTGTGCATGAGTGCACGGAGTTTGTCCAGTTTTCGTGTTTTTTCCCGATAATGACGCAGTTTTCGGTGCAGTTAGCCGGCTTTGTTACATCTGGGCAGCCCGACTTCGCGCTCGGCCTGGCGCCTAGAGCGCTGATCGCGATACTCAGTGGCTATTGCCGCCAAAGGCCCTTAGAACGATGGACTCGGTCAATAGCTGAGGCAGGATTTTAGGTGGGTTTGCCGTGCTGTCATAGAACAGATAAAGCGGTACGCCACTGCGGCCATGGGTGTTCAGCAGCGCCGTGATTTCCGGGTTGCGGTTAGTCCAGTCGCCCTTGAGATAGGTGATGTTGCCCTCACGCAAGGCGGCGCGGAAGGTCTCCGAGTCGAGGGCGATTTTTTCATTGGCCAGGCAGGTAATACACCAATCGGCGGTGAGGTTGATAAAGATGGCCTGTCGCTGCTGCCTGAGTTCGGTCAGACGGGCCGCCGAGTATGGCTCCCAAATGGTTTTCAAGTGATCCGCGTCGCTGGCAGGCTTGATCGCGGCGAGCCCCAGGGCGCCTGCCAGGGCAACGAGGCCGAGGCCGCGGCTCATGACACCCCTGCCCCGACCGGATAACCAGATCGCAAAAGCAATGAGCAGAATCCCCAGGCTCACCAGCACTGCGTGGTCAATGCTGGTCTGCCGGGCGAGAATCCACAGCAGCCAGATTACCGTCGCGTACAGTGGGAAGGCCAGCAGTTGACTGAAGGTATTCATCCACGGCCCCGGAGCGGGGAGTTTTTCCATGAGTCCCGGCAGCCAGGAGAGGATCAGGAAGGGCAGGGCCATGCCCAGGCCGAGAGCGGCAAAAATACTCAGGCTGATAATCGCGGGCTGAGTCAGGGCCAGACCGAGGGCGGTACCCATAAAGGGCGCGGTGCAGGGGCTCGCCACCACCGTGGCCAGCACGCCGGTCATAAAGGAGGCGGTGAGACCATTGTTCCGGGTAAGATTCTGGCCGATGTTCATCCAGCTGCCGCCGATGCTCAGCTGTCCGGAAAAGCTCTGGCCGATGACGAACATCAGGTAGGCAAGCAGAGCCACGAACACCGGTGACTGCAACTGAAAGCCCCAGCCAATGGCTTCGCCACTGGCGCGTAATCCAAGCATGAGGCCCGCGATAGCCAGAAACGACAGGACGATACCCGCGGTGTAGGCAAGCCCGTGCAGGTGCTTGCGATGCGCCCCCAGATGGGCCGCGGTGGTCGACATCACCTTGATGGAAAGCACTGGAAACACACAGGGCATCAGGTTGAGAATCACGCCGCCAGCGAGGGCGAAGAGCATGATCATAAGCAGGCCGTGCGGTGGGCTTTGGGCCGCGGGCAGCCGGCCGGGCGTTGAATTCAGGGGTTGGGTATCACTGTCGATCGGAGGCGGCGCGGCCACCGTGGTCACCTCTTGCCGAGCGACATCGACTTCAAGGTAGTCGCTGCGGGGCGGATAGCATAGCCCCGCGTCAGCGCAGCCCTGGGAGGTGACGCTCACCACATAGCTGGCGTCCCGGTCGTTGGCGCTTGCCGGCAATGTGGTGCTAATGCGGGTGGCGTGGTAATAGACCTCCAGTTCTTTCTCGTAGTATTCGTCGAAGATCATGCGCCCAGGTTCGAATTCCAGCACGGCGTTTTCGCTTGAGGGCTGGTCGGGTCCAGCGAGGATCCGCATCGCAAAGCGGTCTTTATAAAGGTAGTACCCGGGTGTGATCATCCAGTCGACGATCAGCGTCCGTCCTTCAAGTGTGGGAGACAGGCGATAAGCCTCTTCCACGGGCAGGAATTCCTGAGGAGCACTCAGACCGGACCTCAGTGAGTTGCCGGGGTTCGACAGGCTGTTGCCCGTTGCGCTGGCGGCGTTGGCCAGGATAAACCCTGCCAGCATGGCCACGCTGGCGGTGAAAATCCGGCGCCAAAGCGGGAAAGTATTCGACATCTCAGGGCACGTTATAAAAGTGTTGATTGGACACGCAGATTATCCAGGGGTTTTCCGCTATTATGAAGTTTTTGAGCAGCCGTGGTTAAGTATCTGATATACCATGATCCTCCGCTGCTTGCCGATGAGCAACCCATAACAGATATCGAGGGGCGGGAGGGTCAATGGTCAGGCAGGACTGGAAAAACCGAATCAGCGACCTGGGTGGGAGCAGGCGCGGCGGGCGCACCGGCCCTAGGGGCGATGGCCCGCGTTCTGTCGTGACGACCTGGAGTATCAGGGTAATATCCCTGCTGGTGTTAGTGTGCATGGTCGTCGGTTTCTACTGGAGTCGAGAGCCGGGGATCGACTTTGTCGATGCTGGAGCCAAGCCGGTCACGGGTGTGGCGACGGTGAGCGCCTTGATCAGGGCTGTCGACACCCTGCTGGAAAAGCCGGGCGGCTACCTGAGTAACGATATCCTGCCGCCCGGTATTCTGCTTGACAACATCCCCAATTGGGAATACGGCGTGGTCATCCAGATTCGCGATTTGGCCAAGGCTTTGCGGGAAGCCTTTGCCCGTTCGCAGTCACAGTCCACCGAAGACACGGATTTGGCTCTGGCCGAACCGCGATTCAATTTTGATCACGAAAGCTGGATTTTGCCCGCCACCGAGACCGAGTACCAGGAAGGACGCAAGCATTTACAGCGTTATCTGCAGCGCCTGGTCGACGACGATCAGTACAATGCGCAATTTTACGCGCGCGCCGATAATCTGCGTTACTGGCTCAGTACGGTAGAGGCGCGGCTGGGCAGCCTGTCCCAGCGACTCGGCGCCAGTGTCGGCCGGCGCCACTTCAACATTGATCTGGCTGGCGACAGCGCCGCCGGACAATCGACACCCGCGCCGGCTGAGAACTATCGCAAGACCCCCTGGCACCAACTGGATGATGTGTTTTATGAGGCCCGCGGTACGACCTGGGCGCTGGTTCATTTTCTAAAAGCGATCGAGGTGGATTTTGCCAAGGTGCTGGAAAAGAAAAACGCACTGGTAAGCCTGCGGCAAATCATTCGCGAACTCGAAGCCACCCAAACCCCCCTGCGCAGCCCGATAATAGCCAATGGCAGTGGTTTTGGCCTGCTGGCCAATCATTCCCTGACCATGGTGTCATACATTAGTCGGGCCAATGCGGCCATTATCGATCTGCGCGAATTGTTGTCTCAGGGTTGAGTGGCTGTTGCGAGTTCGTGGACATGGATTAGCAAGGCAGAGATGCTGGTAAAGGACTTACAGATGATGAGCGCGTCGTTGAAACCGGGGGTTGAGCCCTGGAGGTGCGCATGATCGGGGCCCAGACAAGCGTGGATTTGAATGCCCTCGACGATGACAAGCTACGCGAGCTGCTCGTCGATATGGTCGATCCCCGAACCCATGGCGTTGTGGTCCTTGACCATAAGGGACGGGCGCTGGTCTGGAACGAATGGATGAGTGACTGGACCGGTATCGATACCTCCGAGGCCTTGGGTCGCTCACTGGAAGCCATGATTCCGGCCATCGTCGGCGGTGAATTCACGCGAAGTGTCAGTCAGGCCGTTAATTCGGGAGATGTCTTCACCTGGACTTTGGAAACGGACCCCCAGCGGCTTGACAAGCTGGAAGCGGCGATGACGCGCGGTGACCGCCTGCTGCCTTTGTCCCGGTTGACCGTCACGCCACTGGCGTGGGAAAGCGGTCGGGCCTGTGTGCTTGAATTCATGGAAGCGCCGTACGTCTCCGCAAGCACTGTTGCGCAAGATGATGCCGCGCCGTTGCCTGGCGGCGATCTATCGACGTCAGACCGTGAGGGTTTTGCCGTGCGGCTGGAATCTTCCGAGCATCCCCTGCTGGAGGTCACGGCGCACGGCATCATTGAAGCCGTTAATGAGCCATTGCTGGAGGCCAGTGGCTTTTCCAGGGAGCAACTTGTTGGCACGCCCTTACGCCTTTTGTTTCCGGCCCTGAACGATGCTTCGCAAAGCGATGATTACCGCGATCTCGTGACTGCCAGACTAAGGCAGAACCCGGAACACCTGATGGAAGCAGTCAGCGCTGATGGGCAGGCTCTCACTTACCACATTACCGTCTGTACTTCACTGCGCCGAGACGACTGTTTTGTCCTGTGGTGCCGGGATATTTCCTCGCAGGCGGATAATCGGGAGGCCTTGAAACGTCAGCGGGAACTGCTGGCAGCAGTATTCAGTCAGGTCACTGACGGTATCGTGCTCACCGACGCCGGGGGCGTGGTGGAACAGATAAATCCGGTGGGCCTGGAGTTACTGGGCCTGGGTCCCCAGCAGAGACATGGTCAGACGATCCAGTCCTTGCTGCAAATGCAGGATGAAAGAGGCAGCCATATCGATCCCTGCGGCGAGGCGCTGCGGCGCGGTTCCACCTGCCTGACCCCGGACAATACCCTCTTGCTGGTAAAGCAACGCGCACCCATCGAGATCAGTGGCTCGGCCACGCCCCTGCGCGATCGACGCAATCGAATCACCGGTTGTGTGCTGGTGTTTCGCACCATCGATCAGGCCCGCAGGATGTCCAGTCGCTTGTCGTGGCAATCGGACCATGACCCCCTCACGCAATTGCCCAATCGCCGCTTTCTCGAAGCGCGGTTGACGAACGCCATAGAGTCTGCCCGGCGCGGCGATCAGCGCCATGCACTGTTGTATATCGACCTGCACAGTTTTTCCCTGGTCAATGATACCGGCGGCCGCGTGGCGGGGGATATGCTCCTGCTGGAGTGCGGGAAGTTGCTGCAGGAAGTGGTGGGTGTCGAGCATCTGGTCGCGCGCGTGGGCAACGATGAATTTGCCATTCTGTTGCGGGAATGTCCGGTTGACGAGGTCAACGAGTTTATCGAGACCCTGCTAGCGCGGATTCGATCGTTCTCCTTTCCCTGGGAGGAGCGGCGTCTGAAAATCGGGGTCAATATCGGCGTCGAACTGATTGATGCCAACACCAGTTCGGAGATCGATGTGCTGGTGGCGGCAGCGGCTTCCTGTGCGGCGGCCAAGGAAACGGGCCGTAACCGCGTACATTTCCGCCAGCGCCAGGATGACCGGCCGTTCATGCGTAAGGCCGCCACCTGGGCACCCAAAATTTCCGAAGCCTTGGAACAGGATCGTTTCTGTCTTTACTTCCAGCCGATCATCGCTCTCGGGGGTGACCGCAAGCAATACAGCCATTTCGAGGCGCTGATTCGCATGGAGGATGAAACCGGGCAGCTGGTGGCGCCGGGCGAGTTCATTCCGGCCGCGGAACAATACGGGCTCATTGATGAGATTGATCGTTGGGTGGTGCGACGGGTCATCACGGAGCTGGGCGGCAAGCAGTTTACCAAACGGCCGGATTTGCGCCTGTGCGTCAATCTGTCGGGCGCAACCATCAGCGACGAGCGCTTCAAGAACTATTTGCTCCAACTTATCGATGAATCACAAATAGATCCCCGGCAGCTGCAATTTGAAATTACCGAAACCACGGCTGTGCGCGCGTTTGATCGGGCCCTTGATCTGATGCATCAGGTCAAGGCCCGGGGTTGTTATTTTTCCCTGGATGATTTTGGCAGCGGCCTCTCGTCCTTCAGTTACCTGAAAGACCTGCCGGTGGATTTTCTCAAGTTTGACGGCAGTTTTATCCGCAACATCGAGTTCAGCGATGTTGATTACTCCATGGTTAGCGCCATCAACCACCTGGCCCATATCATGGGTATCTCAACGATTGCCGAAAGAATCGAGAACCAGAGTCAGCTGGCTATTCTGGAGCAGATCGGTGTCGACTATGGACAGGGTTTCTATATCGCTACCCCGCAGACCCTGGATAAATTCCTTCACTGACTGGCGTTCCGTTCGCCTGTCTGGTACCTGTCTGGCGCCTGTCTGATAAGTGGCTCAACCCGCGCGACCGCGCCAGGATTCCAGCACGATTTTATGCTGATCCCGATGTAGCCTGGGTCCAAACTGGGTGACCACATTGCCCGCGGCGATGCTGGCCAGTTGCCCCGCCTGGCTGTAATTCATGCCCGAGGTAATCCCATAGAGAAACGCCCCGGCGAACATGTCGCCAGCGCCATTGGTGTCCACGGCGGTGACCGGCGTCGGTGCGATCTCGTGTGCTCGGCTGCCATCATAGATCAGCGCTCCGCGCGCGCCGAGGGTAATCGCAAAGGCGCGGGCGCAGGCTTTAATGGCTTCAGCGGCGGCCTCCAGGTCCGCTTCCCCGGTCCAGGTCAGCGCCTCCTCGAGGTTGCAAAACAGGAGATCGACACCCTCGCCGATCATCTCCCTGAGCCCGGATCCGTAGTGTGCCACCAGTCCGGGGTCGGACAGGCTGAGGGCGGTTTTGGTGGCGTTCGCCTCGGCATGTTCGCGGGCGACGATGCAGGCTTCCCGGCCGCTGTCGGAGGTCACCAGATAACCTTCGATATAGAGGTATTGGGAGGCGGCGATCGCCGCCAGATCAAGATTGTCGACACTGATGGTTTCACTGATGCCCAGGTAGGTGTTCATGGTGCGCTCGGCATCGGGGGTGATCAGTACCAGACATTTGCCGGTGGTACCCTCGGATAATGCGCCATTGCCTGGATGATGAACGCCCGCGGCGCTCAGGTCCGCAAGGTAGAAATGGCCGTTGTCATCGTCGGCGACCTTGCAGGAATAGTAACAATCGCCGCCAAAGCAACTGACCGCGATAATACTGTTTGCAGCCGAGCCGCCACTGGCGCGCCGGGCGACCACCAGATGGTCCGCCAATTGTGCCATGAGGGCCTGTTGTCTGGTCTCGTCGACCAGAGTCATGAGTCCCTTTTCGATGCCAAAGGCGGTCAATTCCTTGTCCTCGACCTCGATCTCGGTATCCACCAGCGCCGCGCCGATGCCGTAAACATGGTACTTTTTATCAGTCATCATTCTGCCGAACCCAGAAAAACGCCCATTATCGCCGTCACCCGGGCAGAGTAAACACCTCCCCGACTTGTTATCATGCGCGGCGCTCCGGTGGCCGGAATGCCTTCACCAGCCCACCGATAAAAAACGCCAAGTCGGAGTGGATATTGGCTCGAAAAAGAAAACCAAAGTCCAAAAGAAAGCAGAATCGCCGTCGGGGCGGAAATCGCCTTCGAGGCATGCTTTGGCGCGTTTTGCTGATCGCCTTGCTCGTGGCCGCGGCAGGTGTGCTGGTGCTCGACCTTATCGTCAGGGAAAAATTTTCCGGCGCCAAATGGTCCCTGCCCAGCCATGTCTACAGTCGCCCACTCGAACTCTATGAAGGTCTCCGGTTGAGCCGCGATCAGCTGCTTTGGGAGCTGGGTGTACTCGGCTATCGCCAGGTGGACAGGATCACCGGCACAGGCCAGTTTCGTCGCCAGGGCAACCGCATCGATATCCGTTCGCGCGTTTTCGAATTCTGGGATGGCGAGCAAGCGGCACGGCACATTCAGCTGCAATTCGACCATGCCGGCATTCGCACGCTTGCCGACGGTGCCGGCAAAGCCCTGGCCCTGGCCCGTTTGGAGCCACTGCTGATCGGCGGCATTTATCCCGCGCACCTGGAGGACCGGGAGTTCGTCGCCCTGGAGCAATTGCCGCCCTACCTGATCGATAGCCTGCTGGCTGTCGAGGACCGTGATTTTTACCACCACCGAGGGGTTTCCCCGCGCGGTATCGCCCGGGCGATGCTCGGCAACCTGCGTGCCGGACGAATGAGCCAGGGTGGCAGTACGATCACCCAGCAGCTGGTGAAAAATTTCTATCTCAGCCAGGAGAGAACCCTGGTGCGCAAGGGGCTGGAAGCGGTCATGGCCGTGCTGCTTGAGCTTCACTACAGCAAGGCGGAAATACTCGAAACCTACGTCAACGAAATTTATCTCGGTCAGGCGGGCAAACGGTCGATTCACGGTTTTGGCGCGGCCAGCCGGCACTACTTTCGCCAACCGCTCGCTGAGCTTGAAGTTCATCAGGTGGCCTTGTTGACGGGTTTACTGAAAGGCGCGTCCTATTACGACCCGAGACGCCACCCCGAGCGGTCCCTGGCACGCAGAAACCTCGTCATTGATCAGCTGGAAAAGTTGGGTATGCTCGATGGCGAGACCGCGCGCCGGGCGAAAACCCGGGAGCTGGGTATTGCCAGCGAGCCGGGCGCGACCATGAATCCGTTTCCCGATTACCTTGATTTGGCGCAGCGACAGTTGCGCCAGGACTACCCGGAGAAGGCACTGCGCTCGGCAGGGCTACGGGTGTTTACCGCTTTCGACCCGCAAGTACAACAGCGCGTCCAGGACACGCTTGAAAAGCAATTGGCGGTGCTCGAGCGGCAGTGGCGACTGGACGCTAACAGTTTACAGGCAGCAGCGGTGATCGTGCGCGTCGGCACCGGGGAAATAGTGGCGTTGGCAGGTTCACGCAAGGCCGGTTTTGCCGGCTTTAATCGGGCCCTGGACGCCCGCCGATCAGTAGGATCCACCATCAAGCCCGCGGTCTATCTGACGGCACTTGGCCAGGGCTATACCTTGGCCTCCCTTCTCGATGACAGTCCATTCAGTCTGGCGCTGGCGGATGGCAGTGACTGGCAGCCGAAAAATTTTGATCGTCTTAACCATGGCCGGGTGCCTGTTTACGAGGCTTTGGCAAGCTCCTATAACCAGTCCACCGCTCGTTTGGGGCACCAGCTCGGCATCCCGGCGGTGGCCGCAACGGTGAGGAAGCTCGGTTACGACGGTGACCTGCCCGAGGTGCCGGCATTGGCGTTGGGTGGGGTAGGCATGACACCCCTGGATGTCGCCTCCTTGTACCACACGATTGCCAGCGACGGTTACTACAGCCCCTTGTCCGCGATCGACTCGGTCTATACCAGTGACAATCAACCGCTCAAGCGTTATCCAAGGCAGAGTGAAGCGCGGTTTAAACCCGAGCTTGTCCACTTGCTCCAATACGCCATGCAAGTGGCCATGCGCGAAGGCACTGGCAGGGCCGCCTACACGACGATTCCGCCGGAGGTATCCCTGGCCGGTAAAACCGGAACTTCAAATGATCAGCGGGATAGCTGGTTCGCCGGATTTGGCGGTAATTACCTGGGTGTGATTTGGCTTGGCCGTGATGACAACGGCATGATGCCCCTGACCGGTTCTACCGGCGCGTTGAAAGTCTGGAGCCAGATCATGGCGGGGATTGGTGTTACCTCGCTCAATTTTGCCCAGCCGGAAAACGTTGAATATCATTGGGTTGATGCGCGCACCGGCCTGCTTAGCGGGGCCCGCTGCGAAGGCGCGCGCAGGCTGCCGTTTATCAAAGGCAGCCAACCCGTGAACGCAATCGACTGTGGTGATCGGCACCGCGGCAGTGGTATTACTGATTGGCTCAGGGACATACTGGACTGGTGAGGCAGCGGTGATCCGGGCTCGTGGGTGATTTGCTATGAAAGGCTTAGCGGTGAGTGTTAGCCGAGCGACTAAATGGACCCAGGCGGGGAGTGCACTGGGCCTGGCGCTGCTGTTGGCGGCCTGCGCGCCCCTGTACACTCCGCCGTCGCCGCCGATCCATGCACCTCCCTCAGAGCCGCTGCCGCCATCTGATCCCGATAACGCGCCCTACCCGGTCCCGGACACGACGTCCGAGGAGGAACGGGCGCCCGCTCATGTTGCGCCGCTCGAGAGATCGTCGGGGTCGGCGGGTAAAGCAGTGGAGAGTCTGCTGGAAGAAGCCTGGCAGCATTATCACCGAAATGATTTTGAGCGCGCCATCGTCGTGGCTGAGCGCGCCCAACGACTGGATCCACGCGCGGCGGAAGTCTATCTGGTACTAGCCAGTGCTTATCTGGGCCAGGGCAAGGAGCAACTGGCAGGACAGTTTGCCCGCCGCGGTATTAACTACAGCGTAGCGGGTTCGGTCCTGCGTCAGCGTTTGCAGGCCGTGCTGGCGAGTTTGTCACCCTGAGCATTATTCAGGGCGAGGCGTGCTCAATGCCACCAGCTTGAAACTCGGAGTTGGCGCGACAACGTCGATTTTGGCGAAATAGGGCGACGCCAGTTTTTCCAGGGCAATGAACTGATTGACCACGAACAGGGCCCTGCCTTCCGCTTTGAGGCACCTGCCCGCGGCCCGAAGAAAGCGCACTCCGAGATCCGAATTTACTTTAAAGCCCTGGTGAAAAGGGGGGTTGCAGAGCAGCGCGTCAAACCGTTCGCTGATGGACCGGGCGCAGTCGTCGGCGATGACTTCCATGGGCAGGCAAAGGTTCGCGGCGTTCATTTTGCAGGTTTCGATGGCAGCGGCGCAGTTGTCGGTAGCGACGATCCGATCAATAGCAAAACCACTGGCGCAAATGCCGAGATAACCACAGCCGCAACCGAGGTCGAGCACGCTGCGCGGTGGACGGATAAAGCCCTCGAAAAATTCCGGCAGGGCGCGAGCCAACAGGGTGCTGCCGGCATCGATTCTGCCGGCGCCAAACATCCCGGCCTTGGTCGATAGTGTTATCCGTGTGCGCCCCTGCACCGGCGGTAGACCCAGCGCTTCCAGATCCACCTCCACCGGCAGGATGCGGCCGTAGTCATCGGCCGGAGGCTGGATGCCGGTTGCATTGCCGCGGTTGCTGATGCGAGCCAGGTAAAGGGAGCCGATCTTGCGGCTATCCACGGTCCCACGCAGCAGATCAGCCGCGTATTTTCCAAAGCGCTTGAGACCCTCGTTCTTGGCGCCACAAAGTAACAGTTCGCCGTCGACTCGCAGGATGCGCCCGGCCTGGCGGATAACATGCTCCACCACGGCCTTTTCCTTGGAAAGCCGATAACAGACGCGGACAAAATGGTGCGCGGGATAGTCGCTGAAGTCGAAATCGCTAAATCGCGCCCGCAGGCCCACGGCCTGGGCGGCGCGGGCAATGTCAAAGCGGTTGCTTATGATTTCGACCGCCGCGTCAACGGCGCTGAACGGCGCCGCGCCCAGGTTTTCATCCGCTACCAGCAGACAGGGCTGACCGTCATCGCGCAGATAGGGCTCAAGTAAAGCAAAAGCTTTATCCACCCTCGCAATCAAGCCTGCAGGAGTTGTGCTGCCTCAAGGGCGAAGTATGTCAGGATGGCGTCGGCCCCGGCCCGCTTAAAGGCCAGCAGTGACTCCAGAATCACCCTGTCCCGCGTCAACCAGCCCTGCTCGAAGGCCGCGCAGTGCATGGCGTACTCACCGCTGACCTGATAAACCAGGGTGGGTGCCCTGAGTTCGTCCTTGACACGCCGGACGATATCGAGATAGGGCATGCCCGGTTTGACCATGATCATGTCGGCGCCCTCGGCCAAGTCGAGAGCACATTCGTGCAGGGCCTCGTCGCTGTTGGCTGGATCCATCTGGTAGCTGAACTTGTCACCACCTTTCAGATTGACCGCGGAGCCCACGGCATCGCGAAAAGGCCCGTAGTAGCTCGACGCGTACTTGGCCGAGTAGGCCAGGATCGAGATGTTGGTGTGCCGGTCCCGCTCCAGGGCGGAACGAATCGCGCCGATACGCCCATCCATCATGTCGGAAGGTGCGACAATATCGGCACCGGCTTGTGCATGGGATAAAGCCTGGCGGGTCAGTGCTTCGACGGTGGCGTCGTTGATGACGTAGCCGAAATCCTCGCCACTCTCCCCGAGAATGCCGTCCTGACCGTGGCTGGTGAAGGGGTCGAGGGCGACGTCGGTGATCAGGCCGAGTTCCGGTAGCGCTGCCTTGAGTGCCCGCACAGCCCGTTGGGTCAAACCGTCGGGGTTCCAGGCTTCCTCCGCGGAGAGGCTTTTTTTCTCTGGCGGCGTGACTGGAAACAGCGCCAGGGCGGGAATGCCAAGGGCCGAGCAGCGTCGCGCCAAATTAATCAGCAGGTCGATGGAAAGCCGCTCGACACCAGGCATTGAGGTGACCGCCTCGCGTCGTTGTTCACCCTCCAGAACAAATACCGGCAGGATCAGGTCGTCGCAGCCGAGGCTGGTTTCCCTGATCAGCCGTCTGGAAAAATCGTGTCTGCGGCCACGCCGCAGACGGGTGGCGGGATAGGGTCCCCGTGGACTTTGCCAGCTCATCGATGCGTATTCCCCGGAGTCGGTTGCCTGTGGTCAGTTACGTGTGGTCGATTACTTGTGGTCGATTACTTGTGGTGAATAAATCGAAAAGGCGCCTGGCATCATCTGCTCGGATCGGCGTAGGCAAGATCCACGGGAGCACCGATCAGGCTGGTTTCAAAGTAGCGGGTAATAATGTGGGTGTCGGCCTCAAAGGCCATTTCCGGGAAGTCTCCGGTGTAGGGAAACCAGCGTACTTCCTCCATGCCTTCGCCTGCATACAGTTCCCCGTCGATGACTTCGGCACTGAGAACCGTCACCAGGGAATGGATATTGGGTTTGAGGTAGTTGGTCACCACACTGATGATGGACTTGATGCGCACATCCATGGTGGTTTCCTCTTTGACTTCCCGTACCGCCGCGCTCAGGTAGTCCTCATGGTACTCCACATAGCCGCAGGGCAGGCACCACTGGCCGTGGCCTAGGCTTTTGGAAATCCGCTTGCCGAGGACGAAGTGCCTGTCCCGCTCAATCAGCACGGCGATAGCCGGCTGCGGATTTTTATAGTGGATAAACCCGCAGTCATTGCAGGCGGAGCGAACAGCGACATTGAGATGCTGTTGCTCACAGGCCGCGCCGCAACGGCTGCAGTAATGGTTGACGACCGCCTGATTGGCGGCGTCGATGTTCTTTGGGTAGGCTCTGAACACCTGTCGTGCTTTCACTGTGCCGTCTCGTGGGTGGTTTATTGCGATTATGCGCACGCACCTGGCGGATGCACAAGGTGGTTTGCATGCACGCCGGCTGACAGGGATGGATTCAGTTGCCGAGCAGCTCAGCGCGCATCGCTTCGATGACAGGTTTGGTGTGTGGTCTTTTCCCGCGCCATAGAAAAAAAGACTCGGCAGCCTGTTCCACCAGCATACCCAGACCATCGGCAAGCTGTTTAGCGCCCAGCTGGCCGGCCCAGTCCATGAATATGCTTGGTTTGGCGCCATAGAGCATGTCGTAGCAGCAGCTATTGCCGCCGATGATGCTGTCGGGCAGGGGCGGCAGTTTGCCACTGAGACCGGCGCTGGTGGCGTTGATCACCAGGTCAAAGGGCTGCTCCCGCACCAGATCCGCATAGTCCGTGGCCCGAATATTACCCAGGTCGCTGAATGATCGCGCCAGTAACTGTGCTTTTCTCTCGGTGCGGTTGGCGATCACCAGAGCCTTTGGCGCTTGCGCCAGGAGTGGTTCCAGTACCCCCCGGGCGGCGCCGCCGGCGCCCAGCAATAATATGCGTTGGCCGGTTACCAGCCATCGTAAATTGTCGGTGAGATCGGTGAGCAGACCCCGCCCGTCGGTGTTGTCGCCCAGAACGGTGGCGTCGTCATCCACCTTGAGGGTGTTGACCGCCCCCGCGCGCCGGGCGCGGGGGCTTAGTTGATCGGCGAAGGCGAACGCGTCTTCCTTGCAGGGTACAGTGATATTCATACCCCTGCCACCACTGCTCAGAAATTGTCTGGCGGTTTCCCTGAATTTACCTTCGGGCACGAGAATTCGCCGGTACTCGATGGCTTCTCCGGTTTGCGCCGCGAAGGCCGCGTGGATCTGAGGAGAGCGGCTGTGAGCAACGGGGTTGCCAAAAACGGCGTATTTATCGGGCATGGCGGTTTGGCAACTTATCGACGGGCTCAAACCCAGTCCCTGGCAGGCAGAAAGTGCTCGTATAACTCGGCTTCGGGACTGTCCGGCGCCGGCTGCCAGTTGTAGCGCCAACTCGTCAGCGGTGGCA
The DNA here is from genome assembly GCA_040235495.1 of Porticoccaceae bacterium. GTDB lineage: Bacteria > Pseudomonadota > Gammaproteobacteria > Pseudomonadales > Porticoccaceae > HB2-32-21. Next base: position 1,311 of record JBECKV010000106.1, on the reverse strand, counting down.
GGGACATGAGGATGGATTCAGTGCGGCCGCCAGTTTGCAGGCCAAACAGGGTGCCGCGATCATAGACCAGATTAAACTCGACGTAGCGCCCACGGCGGTAGAGCTGGAATTCTCTTTCCCGATCGCCATAGGGCGTGTCCTTGCGCCGGGCAACGATGGGCGCGTAGGCCTCGATATAACTGTCGCCAATGGCGCGCGCCAGGCCGAAACTGTGTTCGAAGCCCCGATCGTTGTAGTCATCGAAAAACAGACCACCCACGCCCCGCGCTTCATTGCGGTGGCGCAGAAAGAAATAGTCATCGCACCATTGTTTGAAGCGTGGATAGAGATCGTCGCCAAAGCCTGAGCAGGCACGACGGGCTTCGCGGTGCCAATGCCGACAGTCTTCGAGGTTGCCATAGTAGGGGGTCAGATCGTAACCGCCGCCAAACCACCACACCGGCTCATCGCCTCTTTTTTCCGCGATAAACAGGCGCACGTTGGCGTGGGAGGTGGGTACGTGCGGATTGAGCGGGTGAATAACCAGGGACACACCCATGGCTTCAAAGGCGCGGCCAGCCAGCTCCGGACGCGCGGCGGTGGCCGATGCGGGCAACTCGCGGCCGCGCACATGGGAGAAATTGACGCCTCCCTTTTCAAACACCGCGCCATTTTCGATGACCCGGCTTAAGCCGCCGCCACCTTCCTTTCGCTGCCAACGATCTTCCTGAAAGCGGGCCTCGGGCTCAAAAGTTTCGAGTGTTTCGCAAATCCTGTTTTGCAGCCCTAACAGATAGGTTTTTACCGCGCCTTTATCGATCATGCTATCGCCCTTGGCCGCTGGCTGGAGTTGATTCAAGCGGATCGGATGATCTCGCCAGTGGTCAGATTCCTGATTTCAGTAGGCTTGTTTTTGCCACCGGTTTTGCCCGGCGCATAAGCATCGATATTATCGCCAAAGTAAGCCTTGACCCGGGTCAAATTTCGGGCCGGCGGCAAGCCCCCCGGGTTGGCGGAGGTGGACACGATGGGTTTGCCCAACGCGCGGCTCAGTGCTGCTGCGATGGGGTGCGCTGTCACGCGCACGGCCAGTGTTTTCTGGCCGCCGCTAATCCAGTGGGAAGCGACGCCAGTGTCAGGTATCAGCCAGGTAACGGGCCCCGGCCAGGTGTCGAGCATGCGGCGTCGCTGCGCGCTCGAGACCCGGTTCAGGTAGGGCTCGAGCATGCCTATGTGCGCGGCGACGAGTATCACGCCCTTGCTGATGTCACGTTGCTTCAGCGCCAGAATTTTTTCCACGGCCTGGTCATCATCAGGATCACAACCCAGGCC
>JBECKV010000098.1:0-14256 GCA_040235495.1 Porticoccaceae bacterium | reverse complement strand
CGAGCTTTCATGGTGTACCTCCTGCGAGTGATATTAGCTGTCGGTATTTCAGATCCTATTGGATCAGTGGCAATTATGGGGATTTTTTTCCAGATAACTAATGATTATATTTGATCTTAATAATAACTTTGGGTTTTTATTATTCTGTTTTCGATAAACCAAATATATTTCTACGCAGGCTTTAGGAAGATCCTGCTTTATCGGATCGAAGACTGAGTCCAGGAGCATTGACCGAAGGCAGGAGAACGTCCAGAAGAACGAGGAAGACTGTTTTAACGTGGCCGGGCTGTGGTGACTGCCCGCCTCTCGAGAAACCGGCCCTAAAACAGGGCCGGTTGAGTGATGGAGATAACGTTCAGCAGGTATGCGCCAAAAGCGAGGGTGGTGATGACTACCAAACCCGCAACAAGTGCGGAAGCGGTGATGGGTTGGTTGTGCGTATTCATGGAAAGTATCCTCAATCAGATTATTTGAAGGCGGCGGGGGCTAGTGGAATTTCCCCGCCTGGCCTGGAGAGCAATGTAAGGCTCATCACTATGTGTGTAAATTATCGACAAACGCTAACTAGCTATGCAAAAATGCACACATGAATGATTGGGACGATCTCCGTTTTTTTTTGGCCGTGGCGAGGAGTGGCACTATATCCGGTGCTGCGCAAGAGCTTGGCGTTAACCACTCGACGGTTGCCAGGCGCATAAACGCATATGAAAAGAAAAATGCTGTGCGTTTATTTGAACGCTTGCCCAATGGCTATGTCATGACCCAGGCGGCTGAAAATATTTATCGTTACGCGCTGGACGTTGAGGAGCGCACCCTGGCGATCGAACGGGAACTGTTTGGCCGGGACGCGCGCTTACAGGGGCGCCTGTGCATCACCGCGTTTCACGGCCTGGTCAACCCCTTTCTGTTGCCTCATTTGCAGCGCTTTCGTGAGCGCTATCCGGAGATAGATCTGGAGCTGCACGTCACCACGGAAGTGCGCGACCTGGGCGCTCGCGAAGCCGATATCGCCATTCGCGGCACACCCCGTCCGCCGGACCATCTGGTGGGTAGGAATGTCGCCAATTTTGCTCGCGCTATCTATAGCTCGCAAAAGTATCAGGCTCGTGGCCCGCACCGACCGGAAGTCATTCTGTGGCGAGATGAGCCGCAATTACCTGACTGGGTCGTGAGCCACTTTCCCGATGCCAGAGTGGCTTTGCGCGCCGATGACATCGTCACCATACGCACGGCCGTGAAAGAGGGCCTGGGTTTGGCCCTGATGCCCTGCTGGGTAGCCGATACCGAACCCGAACTGCTGCGTTTAAACCTCGATGTCGAACCCAGCGTCTGGGGTTTGTGGGTGCTGATTCATGCCGATTTGCGCATGACCGCCCGGGTGCGGGTTTGTCGGGATTTTCTTATCGACGCATTATCGGAATACAAGGACTTATTTGAAGGCAGGCTGTCCCGCCATGCTTGAGTGATGGGGTCATGACATGTACGGTCATTTGATCCATCGCGTGTTGTATAGTGAGGTAGTCAACATTAAACATTAATAACATGTCATCAAGCGGGGATATCACCGATGATGGAATTACCTGTTACCGGCGGCTGTCTTTGCGGGGCCGTGCGCTATGAAATCACCGGTCAGCCTTTTAGTCACGCCAACTGCCACTGCCGTTCATGTCAGCTGGCCACCGGCGGCGCCTATGCGCCGGTATTACTGGTGCCGACCGAGGTTTTCGCTATTAGTGGCCCGCTAAGTGAGTATCAAAGTCGGGGTGATAGCGGCAACGACGTGACCCGCGCGTTCTGCTCTTGCTGTGGCACGACTGTTTACGCGCGCACGACCAGGGTAAGGACCATGCGCCCGGTTTACGCCATCACGCTGGATAAGCCGGAAGCCTTCGCGCCGCAACTGGATGCCTGGGTGGACTTCGCCCAGCCCTGGGTATGCATGGATGAAGCGCTGCCCAAATATCGAAGAGATCTGCCAGCGGAAGCAGCGGGCCTGCCGCCACCACCGCGGCGGCGGGAAAAATAACCGCCCGATATTGAGTTTTGTAAGTGTATGATATTTCCGGGCGACCAGGGCCGGAAACCATCGCTTGCCACAAGCGAGTTACTGACGCTTAACATAATAACCAGAGGTGTCGCGGCACGGCAGTCATTATGGAATTAATTCAGCTCGGAGGACCGGTGGTCCTCGTCCTTATTGCCTTATCCGTGGTGGGTTTAACCATCGTCCTGTACAAGCTCATTCAGTATCGTCGGTATTCCGTTCGCCGCCTCAAGCGCGCCGATCGAGCCCTTGACCACTGGTCGGCGGGTGACGCCGAGAGCGCTTTGCAGCAGCTGGTGGCTGACAAATCCCCCATCGCCCAATTGCTGGGTAAAGGTGTTGCCTGGTTGCGTGACCCGAAAAGCAACGAAGCGATCGTGCGGGAGGAGCTGATTCGTCAGGGGCAGCAAATCGTCACGCGGGTAAACGGACTGAACGCCTTTGTCGAGTTGATTGCCTACTTGTCCCCCATGCTTGGCCTGTTGGGCACGGTGCTCGGCATGATCGATGTATTTTACGGGCTCGCAAGCAATGGAGCCGGCGCTGACACCGGCATGCTGGCCGGCGGGATCTGGGAGGCGCTGCTCACAACCGCCGTGGGACTGACGGTCGCGATTCCCTTCGCGGTGATGCACGCCATGCTGGAAAGCCGCGCGACCAATATTCGGCGCGGCATGGAGGATCAGTTGACCCGCCTGTTTACCGCCGGGCTGGCGGTGAATAAATCCTGACGGCAGGGAATGCCGAATCGAAAGGCCAATTAATGCTCCTCCGGGCCCACCATAAAAAAACGCTGCGCCGTATCAGCATTACCCCGCTGGCGGATCTGGTGTTTATCCTGCTGGTATTTTTTATTCTGGAAACCAGTTTCACCGAGTTTCGGGAACTCGCCTTTAATGTGCCCGAGGAAAAGCAGGAAGCCACCTCCAGCGCCGGTGATAGTCTGACTATACAGCTATTCGAGGGGGGGCAGTTGTGGGTTCAGGGCGCGGCGATCGGCCTGGCGGCGCTGGGAGACTATCTCGATGACAAGCAATACGGCCCTGACACCGCTGTTGCCCTGGAAGTGCACCAGCGGGTACCGCTGCAATTGCTGGTCAACGCCATGGATCAGCTGCAGCGCCGAAAGCTGGAAAAAATCCGCATCCTGCCCCTCGATAAAAAGCAGGTGGAGGAGAGGGGTGGCTGATGTTTGACTTACAGCCCGAGAGTCAAAAACCCGCTCACCTGGAGGGTAACATTCTCCCGGTGATCAATATGACCTTCCTGCTGTTGCTGTTTTTCATTGTCGTCGGCACATTTTCCGAAAGTCTGAATCAGGATATCTCGCCACCCCATTCGCTCAGCGAAGCGTTGGGCGAGAGCACTGTCGTGGAACTTGAGCTGACTCGCGAGGGACAACTGTTGTGGCAGGGCGAAGTCACCACGGTGCCAGGCTGGGCGGAGGGATTTCGCGCTGAAGGGATGGCGCTGCCCCGAAAGGTTCGCTTGCGCGCCGATGCACATACACCCGCGGCCCAATTTATACCGGTACTGGAGGATCTCAAGTTTTTGCGTATTGCCCGCGTTTCCCTGGTGACGGTAAATGATCGCGATGTCCTTTAGCCGGGCTCTGGTGGACTCGCGGGGTATACGAGGATGTTGAGGCGTCTGAACTCCCTCAGTCTCTGGCTCGGCTTGCTGGTGCTCTCGCTACTGATCCACCTAGTGCTTTCCTGGCATGCATCCCGCGCCATTGTGCAACCTCTCGCCTCTCGCTCGGATACGCCGGAGGAGGTCGAGGTGATGCTTGAACTCGAGGAAACAGCGGAAGAAAAGGAAGAACTGGTTTTTGAAGAGCAAATCGAATTCGAGCCACCTTCCGTGCTGGTGCCGACCACGGCGCTTGCGCCACCGCCGCCCAATGTCAATCTGGCCATGGAGGCGGCCGCGGGCGGACAAAGTAGCGGCGGTTTTTCCGCGCCACTGCTCAGCCATGAGCCGGTGACCGCCGGACAGGGGCTGGCCGGCTACGGCGTCGGGGTCGGTACCGGCCTCAGTGATTCGGCCAATCGATTCGCGGCCTATGTCCAGGGTTTGCGGGAAACCGGACTGGATGTGATGTTCGTGGTCGATACCACCGGCTCCATGGATTGGGTGCTGGCCGAGGTCAATACGCGCATTATCGATATCGTTGACGCCGTTCGGCAGCTGGTGCCGGTATCCCGCTTCGGGGTGGTGGCCTATCGAGATTACGGTGAGCCGGGTTACGTCACGCACCTGCGAACCTTGACCTTCAGTCTGGCCAAGCTCGAACGATTTCTCGGTGCCTTGACCGCCGAAGGTGGCGGCAGTCATCAGGAGGCGGTTTACGAAGGCGTCAAGGTCGCCATCGACCAGGCCAGCTGGCGTCTCGGCGCGCGCAAGGTGATTATCGTCCTGGGTGACGCGCCGCCCCATAAGAACAAGGTCGCGTCACTGTTGTCGATCAATAAGGCTTTTGCCCGGGAAGGCGGGCAGATATCGGCCCTCGATGTCAGTCGCGACGCAAATCCGGCGGTGATGGAAAGCATGCTTGGGCGTCCGGTAAACCGGGCGTTTTACACCAGCAAGCCGATGCTCGATTTTCAGCTGCTCGCGGAAGCCGGTGGCGGCATTGCCGCAACCCTGGAAGGAGATGTAAAGATAACCCGTCACCTGGTGTCACTGATTCTGGGCGGTCAGTTTGCCAGGGAAGTGTCTCTGCTACTTGAGGGCTTGTAGCCGTGCTCAAGAGGTTATGCCGACGATTCTGGTTGACGATGCTGGTTGTCCTTGCCCCGGAAGCGGCCGCTGCGGCGCTGGAGACGATAAAAGCGGCAACGGCGAAGGCGGATTCGCTCGGACGCATCGAAACCCTGAACCAGGAGCTGATGGCACAGGCCCAGCGTCGGATCACTGATCTGAGTGCCGATGATTTTGTGCTGATTGTCGATGCTTACGGCAATCTGGTGTCTCGTACCCGAGAGCTCGGCGGCTCGAAAAGCGCGTTTCAGCGGCTGATCGACAACGGTCAGGCATTGCGCCAGCGTTGTCGGGATAAAGTCCGCTCCCTCGAAAGCGTGACCAATGAGGATGAGGGCGGGCTGGAGCAACTGTATCGTTCGGATGTCTGGCACGACATTAATTACGCGCTTGCCGCGATCGGTTACTGGCAGGCCTGGGCCCTGCTTGGCATTGCCCACGGCAGTGAGGGGGAGCGTGATCAGGCTGCCTGGCTGAATCGTGCCGAGAGCGGGTTTCAGGCGGCCTCCGTTCGTATCCTGTACCCCGGCATTGTCTACGGAAGCTGGCTGGGCATGGGCTATGTCGCCGCGGCTCGCAATCAGCAGGACCTCGCCGAGCAGCGTTTCCGTCGTCTCACCCAGGCCCTGGTCACCGACCCGGACAACCCGGTACGTAAAATCGCCGAGGCCGAACTCACCGTGCTGGCTCTGCGCCGGGGTGAAATCCAGCCAGTGGCCAAACAGGCCGGCGAGCCGCTGAGCCCGAGCCTGGCCAATGTCTACCTGGAAGAAGCTTTTGTGTTGCTGCAGCAACACCGGGACACCGGCACCGGTGCCATAGCCGCGGCTGAGCGACTCAAGGCGCTGATCGAAGAAGGTTATTTGACCAGCAACCTGGCTGCCCGGATTTTGTCCTATCGAGACGAAATTGTCGGCCAGGATCTGGGCTTGTTTTCCCACTATGTGGATATCGAATTCGCCTACGCCTATCAACAATACGACACCGTGGTGCTGAAATACCGGGAATTTCAGCAGCGCGGTGGCCTGGATCTGCTGATAAACCTGCGAACCCTTCAATACCACTACGCCGTTGCCTTGCTGAAAATCGGGCAATACCACGAAGCCTGGGCCATGGCCGACCAACTTCGGGACAAATCCGACCTGCCGGCGCCGGTAATGGCAGCCCTGCCCAAGCTGTCCTTCCTCATCGCCCAGGCCATCCACCGGCAAAAAGACAGTAACAGCAATCGCGCGCGTGTACTCGATGCCGCCGAATATTTTCTCGCCAAAAGCCCGGATGACCCGGATATCAGTGCCGCCCATCTGGCCCTGGGGCAGTTGAGTTTTGATCCCGACCGCGCCAAACGCCATCTGCGGGAGGCCAAGCGCGATGCCAAATTGAAAGGCTCCATTGCCATGGCCCAGTTACAACGTTCAGTCAGTGCCTTTAACAGCGCCGCGGAAAAGGGTGACCTTGGAGCCCAGCAAAGACAGGCCCGTGAAATTCTGACCCAGCTGGAGGAACTCCCCCGCTACGAGCGCAAAAAGCCGTGGTCGACAATTCTCGGTTTGCAAATGCGGACGGTGTTGGCTCTGGATCTGGAACAGGTGGTGGCCGAGATAGACGGGATTTACCGGCAAGCCGCCCAGGACGCCGACTATAAACTCGACACTAACAGCCGCCAGATCCTGTTGTGGTCAAAGCTACGGGCTCTGGATCAGCTCGATGCGAACAGGGTTCTTGGTTTTGTTCAGGAACTGGTCAGCTCCGGCGAGGCCGATGACGCCCTTGTGCAAAGGGAAATCTACCGTTTTTTCCTGGCTCAGGAACAGCAGAAGTCCTTCGACAGCTTGATCTCGCTGGTGGACGCGGTCTACCCCGCCTGGGCTGGTCAAACCCAGGACCAACGCCAGTTACGCTTGTTGCAGATTCGGGCAAGAACCGCGCTCGGCCAACCGCGGCACGCCTTTGAACTTGCCCAGGCCATGGTGAGTGAGTTTCCCAACTCGGGAGATGCCTGGACGGCCTACGCGGAGAGCGCCACGGCAGTCGAGGATTATTTCACCGCCGAACGCGCCTGGGCGAAAATCGCCAGCGCCCAACCCGAGGGAGCGCCCCGATGGCGAGAGGCCATGGCGCGGCGCGTGGAACTCCTGGGCCGTTTCGAAGACAGAGTAGAAGACCTCTGCGCCGTACTTAAAAAAGCACAACGCTATCGACACCTGGCGAGTACCGTTGAGCAGAAAGCCCTGGATGCAAGGCTGAAAGCGAGTACTTGCCCCTGAGCGAGAACGTGGCGAATATGGGGTAGGGGAACGGTTCGGTTTGCCGGCACGTAACACCGGGGAGAGATAAAACGCATGAGAATAAAAAAGTATGATTTTCAATTCAGCCGCCGCCATTTCATGGGCCAACTGGCGACAGGTGCATTGGCTACGGGCGTGCTGACCCCACTGTGGCCGGCGCTGGCAAAAACCGGTGATATCGGGGGCGTCTATCCCGATGAATTGATGTCCATCGAGGCCTACACTGGCGGCAAAATCAGCACGGGTGACACCATCAGCGCCGACAATGTCGAGTACGTGAAAGACCTGCTCGATCCCATTCGCTATGCCCAGATTTCCCAGATGGGGCGGCGGCTGCGCATGCTCGACACCACTACCGACATCATGCAGCTCAGCCCCTGGGAATATAACGAGGCAACGCTACGGCATCAGGGTCTGGCTGTGTTCGACGACGACGGCAACGTGGTGACGCGGGAGGGCAAGCCGTGGATCGGTGGCAACCCTTTTCCCGACCCGCGCACGGCGCTGGAGGTTTTTGCCGGCATTACCTTGAGTTGGGGCCGCCACGATGCGTCCTTCTATGCCATCAAGGAAAGCGATGTCAGTCCCGAGGGTAGGGTCGAGTATGAATACGAGCTGTGTTGGGCCGAACTGGCGGCGACCGGTCGGCTGGTGCTGGAACCCAAACCCTACTGGACCGGGCACGAAAACAATCTCCGCTACCAGTCGGTGTTCTTCGTCAACCCCAATGACATCGCCGGGACCTCTTTTCTCAATGTCTGGCCCTACGACCAGCGGGAATTCCCCGCGCTGACGGGATATCTGCCAGCCTTCAAGCGGGTGCGCCGCTTCCCCAGTAACCAGCGATTTGAACCGCTGATACCGGGTTCTTCCCTGTATCTATCTGACGCCTGGACCGCGGGCGACCCCTTTCTGACCTGGGGTAATTACCGCATCGTTGGCCGTGGCCCGACGCTGGCGGCGGTTTCTCGCAATTGGCGGCCCGAGCATGAGAACTGGGAGCATACCACCCACGGTGGCCCCCAGGGGCATACCTTCTGGGACATGGATGTGGAACTGGTCCCTGAGGCCATCGTCGTCGACGCCGAGCCGGTTAAATTTCCCCGGGCGCCGATCAGTAAAAAGCGCGTCTGGTTTGACGCCCGCACGCTGGCGCCCTTGATGATGGTGTCCTACGACCGGCGTGGCGAAATCTTTCGCTCGTTCGACGGCGCAGCGTCCCTGTATACCGATGGAGAGAACACGGTCTACGACGGCCAGCACCCCTATGCGTCCTGGACGCGGGTACACGCCCACAACATTCAAACCAACCGCATGACCCGACTGGAGCAGGTAAAACGTATTTCCGGTGGCTACGAGACCAAGGTCAACACCGACGACCTGTACGATAAATATTTGACTCAGGCAGCGATCAGAAGGTTGGGCCGCTAACTCGGATCAGTCATGAGGACGGCGGCCAACGTGGTCCGTCAACTCACGTATGGCGGGTTGATCGCGTCCTGGCGTCTGTTACGGTTTAAGATTTTCCCTCAGGTAGTCGAATAGTTTTCGCCGTGCATTTGATGTCCGCTGCTGATCGCTGTTATCCGTGCCCCTAACGCCATCCTCGTGGTTATTGTCGGAGCTGGTATGTTGCCGGCGCACCTGCCGAATCAGTTGCCTGAGACGCTGGCGCTCCAGACCGGGATACTCCGCGAGCACTTGTTCCAGCAAGTCGGGATCTCCAGTGCCGAGTCGCTCCGCCAGGGCTTCGACCTGTTGAAAACGCTGGCGAAACAACCGTTCGTCTTCTTCTAGCTGTGCCAGTGCCGTGACAATGCTTTCGTGGTCGGCGTTTTTTATCAATTTGGCGATATAGCGAATCTGTCGGCGAACGGCGTCGGCGTGTTTGAGCCGCCTGCCTTCGGCGAGGGCTTTGAGCAGATCCTCGGGCAAGGGCAGTTCCGCGAGGCGAGCCTTTGACAGGGTCAGTAATTTTCCGCCAGTGTCCTGGAGCTCGCGCATGTGCTTTTTTTGGCTGGACTTGCTCGCGCGGGCTTCGGATTCCAGCCCGTCGGGGGCATTTTGATCCTGGTGTTGATCGCTCATAACAAGGCCGGGCGGGTCGGGGTTGGCGGGCAGGGGCTTCATAGATAGAAGAGGGTCGCGAGGCCCAGGAAGGAAAAAAATCCCACCACGTCCGTAATCGTGGTCAGTACGACGCTGCCCGCCAGCGCCGGGTCGATATTGATGGTTTTGAGAAATACCGGCAACAGGGACCCGGCAAGGGCGGCGGTGACAAGATTGACGATCATGGCTGCGGCGATGATGTAGCCTATGATCGGATCCTCGAACCACCAGGCAGCGAGAAAGCCGATGACCGCGGCCCAGAGCAGGGCATTGAAGGTCGCCGAGAGGAACTCCTTGTTCAGTAGCCAGCGCAGGTTGCTGCGGTGGATCTGCCCCAGCGCCATGCCGCGGATCACGACGGTCAAGGTCTGGCTGCCGGCGACCCCGCCCATACTGGCGACGATGGGCATAAGGATGGCCAGCGCCACGACCTTATCGAGGGTGCTTTCAAACAGATTGATGACTATCGAGGCCAGTACCGCCGTGGCCAGGTTGATGCCCAGCCAGATTGCCCTGCGTGGCGCGGTGCGTCGAACCGAGGTAAAGGTTTCCTCCTGGTCGCTCAGGCCCGCGAGTCCAAACAGCGAGTGCTCGGCATCCTCGATGATGACATCGACCACGTCGTCAATGGTGATTCGACCCAACAGTTTGCCGGCGTCATCCACCACCGGCGCGGAGACCCAGTCGTGGCGCTCGAACAGCTGAGCTACCTGCGAGGAGGAGGTTGCGGCCGGGATGGCTTCGGTATCGGTGTCCATGATTTCCCGCACCGTGGTGTTGGGCAGGGCCGTGAGAATACGTGCCAGCGGCAGGGTACCCAGAAAGATGTCCCTGCGGTTGACAACAAACAGGCTGTCAGTGATGTCGGGAATTTCCTCGTGTCGGCGCAGGTAGCGCAGGATCACGTCGATGGTCAGATCAGGACGCACAGTGATCGTGTCAGTGTTCATCAGGCCGCCGGCACTGTCCTCGTCGTAGGACAGAACACTCTCGACGCGCAGGCGATCCTGGTTGTCCATCGCCTCGAGAACCCGAGGAATCACCCGTTCCGGTAGTTGTTGCAGCACATCGGCGACATCGTCGGTGTCCAGGCCCGCGACCAGCGCCGCCATTTCCTCGCTGTTCATGTGCTGGAGAAATTCTTTTTGCAAGCCCTCGTTGAGGTGGCTGAACACATCGCCCTCAACCTCTGCGTCAACCAATTCCCAGAGCAGGTGACGAACCTTGGACGGCGAGGACTCTATGTAGTGAGCGATATCCAGGGTTGCCATGCTGTTAAGCGAATGGCGCACCTGATTGACGATCCGCGCATCGACCAGGGTTTCATCGAGTAGCGAGAACAGTGAGAGTTGGTTTGTGGAGCTTTGATTCGCCGACATGAGACGGATATTCCTGATGTGCGACCGCGGGCTCGGTCACTTCCGTGCGCCGCTTATTCTACCGTCCCGGGGATGGTGCGCATACCACTGTGCTGGGACAGGGACTTACTCGCCTTCGCCGAAGTAGTCTTCCACCAGCCCGGAGATGGCCGCGCAGGCCTCGTGTTCGTCCCGGCCGTCAAAAATGAATTGCAGTTGCGTGCCCTGGGCGGCGGCCAGCAGCATCAGCGCCATGACGCTTTTGGCGTCAACTACTTTTTCTCCCATACAGGTCTGGATGGAACAGCCAAAGCGGTTACAGGTGGCGGCCAGCTTGGTGGCTGCCCGAGCGTGCAGGCCCAGTTTGTTGATGATGGTAAGGTCTTTTTTGATCATGCGGGTTTTGCGCCAGGGCAACCGTAGCCAGATGAATTATGTTTTGTTTGACGGCCGGGTTCCAGCCGCCTCGTCAGCGCTCCAGTTCGCGGTGCTGGACCTGAATATTGGAAAATTGCCTGGCAAACTGCTGGGTGAGCTGATTACAGACATAAACCGAACGATGCTGACCGCCTGTGCAACCCACGGCGATGGTCAGGTAGCTGCGGTTGGTCGCCGCGTATCGGGGAATCCAGCGCGACAGAAAACCATTCAGATCAGCGAGCATCGCGGCAACCTCGGTTTGTGAGTCCAGGAACTCGATAACCGGCCGGTCATTGCCGTTGTAGGGACGCAGTTCTTTTTTCCAGTAGGGATTGGGCAGGCAGCGCACATCGAAAACAAAATCGGCGTCCACGGGCACTCCGTATTTAAAGGCGAAGGACTGAAACAATACTGCCATGCCGCTGCTGGTTTCCGCGGCGATCTGCTTTTTTATCAGATCTCGCAGCTGGTGCAGGGACATGCTGGTGGTATCAATTTGGCGGCTGGCAATGGCGGCCACGGGTTCGAGCAGTTTCTGGTCGAGGGCGATGGCCTTTTTCAGATCGACGGTGGCTGAACTCAGGGGATGGCGTCGGCGGGTTTCACTGAAGCGGCGGATCAGCGCACTGTTACTGGCGTCGAGGTAGAGGACTTCGCAGGCGATACCATCCGCTCTCAGGCGTTCGAGGATGGTGGGAAACTGATCCAGCTGGCCGGTGATATTGCGCGTATCCACACCCACGGCAATTTTCTTCCGACCGTTGTCGCCGTCCTGGCGAATGTGTGCAAACAACGCCGACAGCATGCCGATGGGTAGATTATCGATGCAGGTGAAGCCGATATCCTCAAGCACATGCAGGGCGGTACTCTTGCCCGACCCGGAGCGCCCGCTGACAACGATAAGCCGCGTATTGGGCTGCTCCATGGCTCAATTCCCTAACAGTTGCTGATGGCTGTCTGGTAAAGGGCGTCGTTCGAGGTGCAGTCGCGGAGTTGCTGGCGGACCTCTGCCGATTGCAGCAGCTCGGCAATGCTGGATAACACCTGGAGGTGCTCGTCGTTCTGCTCGTCGGGCACGATCAGGGCGAAGATGAGATCCACCTTGGCGTCGTCGTTGGCCTCGAAGTCAACGGGGGTATCCAGCTTGAGCAGCAGACCGGTGATCTTCCTGCAGCCCGCGAGCCGGCAGTGGGGAATGGCGATGCCGCTGCCAATTCCCGTACTGCCGAGACGTTCCCGGTTGAGCAGGCCGTGGTAGAGCTCGTCCGCGTCGATATAACCCGTATCTTCGGCGAGCAGGTCCGAGATCGATTCAAGCACGCGTTTCTTGCTCAACCCCGGGGCGTTGCACCGCGTGCGCGCGGGGCTGAGGACTTCGGTAAGGTTCATGGTGTAACTAGTGGCCTCTTAACTTTTCTTTCCGTTTGATCAGCTGACGATCAAGTTTGTCGACCAGGGCATCGATGGCTGCGTATAGATCGTCGTGTTCACTGTCGGCAAATAACTCGACGCCGTTGCCATGGACGGTGGCCTCGGCTTTTTGCACCAATTTGTCGACTGACAGGATAACCGCGACGTTGGTGATGTGGTCATTGTGGCGTTCCAAACGGCCAATTTTGTTGGTGACGTAATTGTGAATGGCGTCCGTCACTTCAAGATGATGGCCACTGATGGTCAACTGCATATTTTTGGCTCCTCGTGGATAGGCCTGATCAGGCACTCTGTTTAAAACGCTTGCGGTCACTGGAAGACGGGATATTCATGCTCTCCCGGTATTTGGCGACGGTACGTCGGGCCACCTCGATACCTTCGGCTTGCAACATGGTGGCTAGTTTGCTGTCACTGTAGGGCTTGGTCGGTGGCTCGTCGCTGATCATCCGCTTGAGCATAGCGCGGATGGCGGTGGAAGAACACTCTCCTCCGGAAGCGGTATTGACGTGGCTGGAAAAAAAATATTTCAGTTCGTATACGCCCCGAGGAGTGTCGATGTATTTTTGCGTGGTCACCCGGCTGATGGTTGATTCGTGCAGGCCCAGAAGATCCGCGATATCGGCCAGAATCATCGGTTTCATGGCCTCCGGGCCCCGCTCCAGAAAGCCCTGTTGCTTTTCAATGATGGTCCGACTGACCCGCATAAGCGTGTCGTTTCTGCTCTCGAGGCTGCGAATAAACCAGCGCGCCTCCTGCAGGTTGTCCCGCAGGAAGGTATTGTCCTCACTGGAATCCGCCCGTTGTACCAGCCTGGCGTATTCCTGATTGATGCACAGTTTCGGCAGCAGCTCGGAGTTCAGTGAAACCACCCAGCGGCCCTCGATCTTGCGTACCGACACATCGGGTTCGACATAGCCGTTATCGGCATCCTGGATGGCTTCGCCGGGGCGAGGTGACAGTGTTTGGACTAATTCAATCGCCGCTGAGATTGCGCTTTCGTCGAAACCGGTTTTCCGGCTCAGCGCACTGAAATTTCGCTCCGCGATTAGCGCCAGGTGCGCGTCCACCAATTTAATTGCTTCGCCGCGCCAGGGCGTGTCCTCGTGTAGCTGGCGCAACTGAATCAGCAGGCTTTCGCGCAGGTCGTGGGCAGCCACGCCCGGCGGGTCGAAATGTTGCACCCTGTGCAGTACCGCCAGCAGCTCATCCAGTTCGATACCCATGTTTTCGCCGGATGCGGCGCCGGAACTTTCGCCGCCGAAGTTGGCGGCCCAGAGTTCTTCAATGGGGCTGAGCAGGAAACCGTCGCTGGATATGTTGTCGATGATGGTGGTAGCGATCAGCCGATCGATTTCGGACATGGGTGTCAGATTCAACTGCCAGAGCAGATGATCCTGCAAGGACTCGGTGACGCTATGGAAAGCCTCGAAGTCAGTGGACTCGGATTTGGACTGTGAATGGTTGCCGTTGGGGAGTTTTTCCGCGGCGGAAGGGCTTGCCGTACCGTAGACATCATCCCAGTTGGCATCGACGGGTAGCTCGTCGGGAATTTCCTGATTCCAGTGGTGTTCATCCTCCTGGCGGCTCAGCAGTTCCCCGAGATCATCGGCGGAGTCTTCGCCTTCGATGCCCGCCGCCACGTCCTCCTCCAGTTCGAGCATGGGATTGGAGTAGAGCGCCTGCTGAATCTCCTGGTGCAAATCGAGAGATGACATCTGCAGCAGTTTGATTGCCTGCTGCAACTGGGGGGTCATCGACAGCTGGTGGCCGAGCTTTATCTGCAAGCCCTGTTTCATGGGGCGTATTCAGCACTCACTGATGGTTGAAAGTGCAGTGTAGCGCC
>JBECKV010000089.1:0-27330 GCA_040235495.1 Porticoccaceae bacterium | reverse complement strand
ATGGCGTCCAAACCTTCACCGTTGGTCAGTGCCTTGACCGCCTCGCCCACATCACCACCGCCATCGACGGTGTATTCAGCGCCCAGTTCTTCAGCCATGGCCAGTTTGTCCCGGCTGACATCAATAGCCACCAGCCGGGTGGCCGGACTCAGGGCCTTGGCGATCTGAATGGCCATGTGGCCGAGGCCGCCGACGCCGATAATACCCAGGCGCTTGCCGGGCCCGAGCCTGGCCAGGGTTTTTTTCACCGCCCGGTAGGGCGTGAGGGCCGCATCGGTCAAGGGCGCGGCCACCACCGGATCGAGCCCATTGAGCTGCACCAGATTGCGAGGGTGCTTCACCAGTAATTTCTCGGCCCAGCCGCCATCGACCATGACGCCGGGGTAAATCGGATTCTGGCACAGGTTTTCCTCGCCCCGTTCGCAGAGCTTGCACACGCCGCAACCCCAGGCGCCAAAGACCGCGACACCGTCACCAGGCCGCACCTCGGTCACCTGGCTGCCAACTTTCTCGACAATACCGGCATTTTCATGGCCCAGGGTAATGGGTTTTCGTCGTACACCCACCTCCCCGTCCACCACATGGAGGTCGGAGTGACAGACCCCGGCACCGGAAATTTTCACCAGCACATCGGTGGGGCCCACCTCTGGCTCCGGTACGTCCTCGATGGTGATGGGTTTGCCAACCTCATAAAATCGCGTGGCTTTCATGGCATTTGCCTCTTTTTCTCTGTCTCTTCAGTACTGCCGTGCTGGTTATATTTTCAACTTGTAGCGTTCGCCATCGGGGACGATATATCCGGCCGTGGGTGGCGCGAAATGGGTACCGATCACCAGTACCGGTTTGTTCACGTAACGGGCATAGAAATCCCAACGGGTCTGAATGGCCTGCTCGGCGTTATAGTCGGCAAAGCAGCGCCACTCGGGTCGCGCCAGCTGGCAGGGATGGTGGGTCATGTCACCGGTAATTACCGCCTCCTCCCCCTTTGAGGAAATCCGCACGCTGATATGCCCGGCGGTGTGGCCGTGAGTGGGTTCAAACCAGACCTCGTCGTTGACCCGGTGATCACTGTCAACCAGGTCCGCTAGCCCCGCGTCAATGACCGGGCGCACGGAATCCTGTATCACCGGTCCGAAGTGTTCCTCATCGGGATTCCTTTCCCAGCTTTGCCACTCGACGCGGCTGAACAGGTAGCGGGCATTGGGAAAAGTGGGCACCCACTTGCCATCCTCCAGCATCGTATTCCAGCCCACGTGATCCACGTGCAGGTGGGTGCAGATCACGTAGTCAATGCTCTCGCGAGAAAACCCGGCGGCGGCTAGATCATTGAGGAAGGGTCCGCTGCGCATGGCCCAGGCCTTGGTCGTACGCTCCTTGTCGTTTCCCAGGCAGGTGTCGACCATGATGCGCACCCCCTGGGTTTCGATGATCAGGGCGTGAATGGACATTTTCAGCCAGCCCTTTTCATTGATGAAATTCGGACTCAGCCAGGGAATCTCCCTGAGCTTGTCGGGTTGGGCATCGGGCAGGACAAACGCACCCGGCACCGGCGCGTCCTCCTCGATAATCTTGGTGACTTTGACATCACCGATTTGCCAGTCCGCCATCGTGCTCTCCTCGTTATACTTTTTAAGTGGCCAGGGGCTATTTTAAAGGGTGGGGCCAAGACCTAGACGTGGGGCCTGGACCTAGGCGTTACGAATCCAGAAGCCGCCATCCACCGGCATGATAACGCCGGTCATGAACGAGGAGGCGGGCAAGGCGAAATTCAGGGTGCCGTGGGCAACTTCCTCGGGATCGCCGTAGCGCCGCACGGCAACGCGACGGCGAGCGAAAGTGGCTTTATCCTTGTCATCGATAAACTCGGTGAGGGCAGTGTTGATCGGCCCGGGACAAATACAATTGGCGGTAATGCCTTCCTTGCCCAGATCCACCGCCATGGATTTGGTCAAGCCGACGACCGCATGTTTGGCTGCGGTGTACGGCCCTCCATGGGGTGTCGCACCCAGACCTTCGGTCGAAGCAATATTGATGATTCGGCCGTGTTCGGCGGCCCTGAGCATGGGCAGTGAAGCGCGGACCGTTCGATGGACGGAATTAATCAATACGTCCATGCCTTTCTGCCATTTCTCTTCGTAATTTTCGCTATCGAGCTTGACGAAGACACCGATGCCGGCGTTGTTGACAAGAATATCGAGACGCCCCCACTCCTTGCCGATGGCCTCGGTGACGTCGATGATCTGCTGGGGATCGGCGACATTCAGCGTCCAGGCCTTGGCGGTGCCACCGGCATCACGAATCTCCTGGGCGACGGCCTCGGCCTGCTCGCCGTTGAGATCGGTGACGGCCACCTTGGCGCCCTCATCGGCAAACAGATAGGCGGTCGCCCGGCCCATACCACTCGCCGCCCCGGTAATGTGCACCACGCTGCCTTCAACCGAACGGCTTAACTTGCTCAACCGCGCCATACCCTTCTCCTCTTTTAAATAATTTCCCAAGCTACCGGTGGTCAACAATCGGTGGTATTCGACTCAAAACACCGGCTTACGCTGGCAATCGAATCGACCAAATCAAAAATAGACAAGCGCGCTATAGTGACATAGCAAACGGGCGGGAAACAAACCCCCCGGCTCGGCACCCCCAGTGCCGGATCAGCCGCGCCAGGCCGGGGAAAGTCATTGGTCTTTTCCGGGAAAAAGCTCTATATTTTCTGCCCTCGCCGGTTTCACAAAAAAAAGAGACGGGTGACCGGGGATTGGTGATCTACCATCAATCACAAGGTACAACCAACAGGATTACTAATTATGGGAACTCTAGACGGAAAAGTAGCAATTATCACCGGCGCCGCTCGCGGCCAGGGGGCGGCCGAGGCGCGACTGTTTGCCGAGCGTGGCGCCAAGGTCATGATCACTGACGTCCTCGATGCCGAAGGCGAGAAGGTAGCGGCGGAAATCGGCGCTTCGGCCGCTTACATGAGACTCGATGTCACTGATGAAAAAAAATGGGATGAGGTTGTTGCGGAGACCATAAAAAAGTTTGGCAAAATCAATGTCCTGGTCAACAACGCAGGGATTATCACCCCGGTGACCGAACTGCAGGACACTTCCCTGGAGGCCTACAACAAGGTAATCGCGGTCAATCAAACCGGTGTATTTCTGGGTATGAAGGCGGTAACCAAACCGATGCAGGACGCCGGTGGCGGCTCCATCATCAATATTGCCTCCATCGATGGCCTGATCGGTATGTACGGCGCCGTGGCTTATTGCGCCAGTAAATTCGCGGTGCGCGGCATGACCAAGGTCGCCGCCATTGATCTCGGCAAGTACGGCATTCGTGTCAATTCCATCCACCCCGGTGGCGTACAGACCAAGATTCTCGACGATACCGGCCTGACTCAGGACGAAGCGGTGGAAGCCTTTAAAAAGATACCCATCGGCCGCATCGGTCAGCCGCGCGAAATGGCGACACTGGCGGCCTACCTGGCGTCTGACGACTCATCCTATTCCACCGGTTCCGAATTTATCGCCGATGGCGGTCTGACCGCCGGCTTTGCGCTGGAAGGCTGAACTTATCGCCCGACTCAGGCCTCCCGCGAATAGTTCGAGCCCGTAAACATGAGCCCGTAAACAACAGTAGGCTAAGCAGTAGGCTATGAGTTGATCAAGAGACATCAAAAAGGGCGCGGGATGAAAAAAGCCGCGGGATAGCGGGATAAAAAAGGGCGCCGAATGGGCGCCCTTTTTATTTTGAACCTGTGTTCCCGTAATCAGGGCAGATTCAATTTTTCCAGGGCTTCACGGTTAACCACGGGACTACGCTTGGTACCGGAAGCCAGCTTGCGTTGACCGGGCACCTGGTCAAACGGGCCGGTAAGCTCCTGCTTCGCGGCAAATTCACGTACCCGGGGCAATACTTGCTCGCCCAGCAATTTAACGCTGTTCAAACGATCCGCGTCACTGACGTTACCCTGTACCGCAAAAACAGTGAAAACTCCCGGACGAATGACTTCAAGTATGCTACAGATTTTTTTGGCGCAAGTTTCCGGGCTGCCGACTACCACTTGCAGATTATCCTGGACTTTGTCGTAGCCTTTCTTCAGCTTCTCGCGCAGGGCGTCAAAGGCGGCAGAGTCCCACTGGTCTTCCTGGCTGGCCATCAGTTTGGCTTTGCTCACACCCAACCAGCTGCCACCGGGCTGACTAGCCAGCATGCGGATGGCTGCTTTTGAGTTGTAGCCTGGGGGCAGTGTGTGCTCGGGGCGCGAGAAAGCGTTCTGGCCACCGCCAAAAATAAAGCCTCGACCGATTTCCTGGGCTTTCTCATCCGTGTCGGCACAAAACACCGGCAGCAGGTAACCGAAATTTTCCGGGCCACATTGATAACCCAGTTCGGCGGCCTTGTCGGCATACATATCCCAGAGATCGCAGGTCGGGCCGAGCGCGGTGCCCAGACCGAGGTAGGGGTATTGCTTTTCAGCGCACCAAAGAACAGTCTCCGGGCTCAAAACACCGGGAATCCACTGCTGTGGCGTAGGCTTCTGATAGGGCAACACCCAGGGATTTACATGGCGGTAGTGGAAGTGCTTGCCTTCATAGCGCCAGGGTCCCTCGCGAGTCCAGGCCTGCATGATGAATTCGTGGGCCTCGTTGAAAAGCTCACGGTTGATGGCCGGATTAGCATTATTGAAGAACTGCTCGCTACCGGCGCCACGAACCCAGCCGGATACCAGACGCCCACGGGAAATCGTGTCAATGGTAGCCAATTCCTCGGCCACGCGCAGGGGATGCTTGACCACGGGCAGTGGATTGCCGATCAGGACAATCTTAACTTTTGTCGTGATCCGAGCCAGGATGGCGGCTTCGATATTCAGTACATTTCCTGAACAGAAAGGGTTGCCATGATGCTCGTTCAACGCCACCGCGTCGAACCCCACTTCCTCGCAGTAACAGGCCTCATCGAGGTAGAAATTGTAATCGTCGGCAGACTTGTCGCGATCGATATATTTGTTGGAAACGCCGAAGAACGCGCGGTTTTCAAGTACCGGCTCCTCCGGAATGTAGCGAACGGGTCGTTCGGTAAAGTGTGCGATTTGCATGATCGTTTGACCTCCGGTTAATTAGGATAGGAACTTCTGTACGGCGCTGATGAACTCGCCACTGTTTTCAATCTCTGGGCGGTGACCGGCCTTGGAAATACTGACAGTCTGCGCCTGTGGAATTGCCGCCTTGTATTTTTCAATGCAGTTGGGCGGGATCACCGCATCATGCTCACCCCGGATCAGCAGTGTGGGCAACTTGGCCAGTTCCGCGCTCTTCAGCAGGTTGGGCAGGCTGGGATTAAACATGTAGGGCTCCCAACCCAGTCGCGCGGCTTCGGCGCGAGCGTCCTCAAACAGCTCGAATTGATCTGACGTCATCTCACCGCCATAGATCTTGCCGTATTCCTCGGCTTCCTTATCATGCACACTAAGGCGCATATAGGAGTTTACGGTACAGGCGAACATCTCGGCGATTTCACCCACATCCGGTTTGATGCCCATGGGACCGACAAGGGTTAGGCTACCCAGCAATTCCGGTGCGGCTGCGGCCATTTCCGCGGCGATGTAGCCGCCAGCACCAAATCCCATCAGATCGGGCTTTTCCAGGCCCATTTCGCGAATCACGTTGAGATAATAGTTGGCAACATCGCGATGACGCCACATCCAGTCCTGACGGGGTGATTTGCCGTAACCGGGTTGCAGAGGAATGATTAACTCGCGCTTGGCCGCGAGCGCCTCGTTCCACTTCATCCAGCCGGTGTAGCCCATTTCATCGTGACATACAAACAGCGGCTTGCCCGCGCCGCCGCGTACCACGACGAGTTGAGCTCCCGCGATATTCAAAGTCTCTTCTTTAGTAGCCAATGGTTTCCCCTTCTTTTCACTTGAAAGTTAACTGAAAAATACCTGGTTAAAAAGTATTCAATCAAAAATTTCTAATGGTTGTGCCGGCCCCTGTCTGGAGACGCTTCTCGGGGAGCGGGATAGATATACCAAAATGGCGGACGCTTCAGCGCCTGGCCTGCCCGGGCTCCAGTCTAGTAAGGATACACTCCAGTTTAGTACGGAAAACGCCCCTCTTCCCAAGGTGCCAAACCTTCTCAATTCAAACACACACCTTCGCGCGGAGGCAACACATATATTTAGCAGGACTATGAGATATATCAACCACCCCATACCGCGACTGGGCACCAGGGAGCGCCTTCGTAGCCGACAAGTAAGCTTGTTCAAAGCAGGCTTTGTTTGCGACAATGCGCGGGTTTTTCGCACGACCCAACGAGCCGGCCCGAGGTTAGACCTATTATCACTGTTTTCATATAGCTAGTAGCTAGCGCATGCCTGTGGCGCCAATGCAGCTGTTTTTTTGGGCGCTGACCTGGCGCCCCGCCAGGGGCGAAACGAGCCACTGGAATGCTACTCGTGAACACACCCTTGAAACTATCCGCCATGACAGCGTGGGCATAACGGCTTATTCCCCTTTCCAAGGATAACAGCACGGTTGAACTGCAATGTCGGCAGCAACTAGTGGCGCCGCACGGACGAAAGGAAGCAGATATGCGAGCTGCAGGGCGACCACTGCCACGCGGGTCATTCCAACACTTTTATTCATTAACATACGGGTACCACCAAACCATGTTCAAAAGCGACTTTAAGGCTACGTTATGGATGCTGGTCGCATCCACTCTTCTGGCGTCTTGTGGCGACAAGGCCGCCCAGGAGGGCGCTACGGATAAAGCGGCTGAAAAAAACCCGGTCAGGTCGATGATTGTGTCCGCCACCCAGCCGACGGTTTCAGCGCTGGAGATTACGGAACACTCCGTCGGCGCCCTCGAAAGTATTTTCATACCCGAGGTCTCGGCGGAAGTGGAAGGGCGGGTGATTGCCGGTCACGTCAAAGCCGGGCAACGGGTGGAGCCGGGGCAGCTACTGGTGGAACTCGATACCGAGGACTACAGCATCGCCGAGCGCGGTGCCAGGGCCGAAGTCGCACAGCTTACGGCGCTCCACGGCAACCAGAAACGCACCGTCGAACGCTACGGCAAGCTGGTGCAGGCAAAGTTGATTTCCACCGATCGCTTTGATGAAGCCAAGGCCCAGCTCGAAGCGCTGGAAGAGCAATTGAAAGCGGCTCAGGAACAACTCAAGCAACGGCAACGGGGTCTGACCAAAACCCGCGTGATATCCCCCTATTCGGGCGTGGTCGACGCCGAGCTGGCCAGCATTGGCGACTTCGTCAAAGTGGGCGATCCGCTGTTACGCATTACTAAGGTCGATTTCCTGCGCGCGCGCTTACCCCTACCCGAAACCCTGGCCCCCAGGATTTTCAAGGGTCTCAAAGTAAGACTGGTATCGCCACTGGACCCCGACACGGTCGTCGAAACCGAAATCATGGAAATCCGCCCCATCGTTGGCACCAGTAATCGCGCCATCGATGTCCTGACCCTGGTCGAAAATCCGGGCAAATGGCAACCAGGGGCCAGCGTCACCGGCACCATCGTTCTGGAAACCCGAGCCAGAGCGATTACCGTGCCATTGGCCTCGGTGGTGCTGCGTCCCGCCGGCAAGGTAGTTTATGTTTTGGAAGACGGCATCGCCCGCGAGCGCAGGGTCGACACCGGGGTGTACAAAAGCGGCATGGTTGAAATTACTGAAGGCCTGACAGGAAGCGAAACCGTCGTGGTCAACGGCTCGGGCTTTCTGACCGATGGCACACCCGTCACGATTAAAGACAGTGATGGTGCATAACCATGAATCTACCTACCCTATCCATCAACCGCTACGTGATGACAACCATGTTGTCGGCGGTGCTCATTCTGTTTGGCTACATCGGCTACACACGAGTCGGCGTGGACCGCTTCCCGAACACGGAGTTTCCCCTGGTGGCGGTCAAGACCAACCTGATCGGCGCCAACCCCGACGTTATAGACGCCTCCATCACCAATGTCATCGAAACCGCCGTAAATTCCGTGCCGGGTATTGAACACATTTCTTCCACCTCGTCGCCCGGAAATTCCACTGTCGTGATCAACTTCGATCTCGACAAGGATATCGACACCGCCTTTGACGAAGTTCAGTCCAAGGTCAACCAGGTACTCAACCAGTTGCCGACCGATGCCGACCCGCCCATTGTCGCCAAACTGGAGTTCGGCGCTTCGCCCATCATGTGGCTGGCCCTGCGCGGCGACCGAACCATGCAGCAGTTGAATACCTATGCCATCAATGTCATCAAGAAGCAGCTTGAAACCATCAATGGCGTCGGCGAAATCGTCATCGGCGGTCAGCGCGAGCGCACGATTCGGGTGAACCTCGATCTCGAACGCATGGCGGCATTCAACGTCACCACCAGCGAAATTCTCACTGCCCTTCGCAACGAACACTTCATGATGCCCGGCGGCTTTCTGGTCGGTGGCGATACCGAGCACATGGTCAACCTCGACATGGAGTATCACAACCCTCGGGAGTTGGGCGACCTGGTGGTGGCCTATCGGGATAATGCTCCTCTCAAGCTCGGGATGATGGCCGAGATCGAAGACGGTCAGGCCGACCCACGCAGTTTCGCCAGCTACAACGGGACTGAAACCGTGGGCATTGGTATTGCCAAAATAGCCAACGCCAACACCGTCGCAATCATTGATGAAGCGCTCAGAAGAATCGAGCAGGAAATTCGGCCCCAACTGCCGCCCGGCATGACGCTTGATATCGCCTCGGACGATTCTCGCTTTGTCCGGGAAATGGTTGATTCTCTCGAAGAGCACTTAGTCCTCGGGACCCTGCTTACCGCTCTGGTGGTGTGGGTATTTCTGAAAAGCGTCCGTTCCACGGTTATTATCGCCCTGGCCATTCCCATTTCCCTGTTCGGAGCAATTGCGGCGATCTACTTCTTTGGCTATACGCTCAATCAGATGACCCTGCTGGCGCTATTGCTACTGATTGGCATTGTCGTGGACGACGCCATCGTGGTGCTGGAGAATATCTATCGACACCGTGAGAGCATTGATCCCAACCCCAGAACCGCCGCCATACATGGCACCTCGGAAGTGGTTTTCCCGGTTCTGGCGGCCACTTTATCCCTGGTGTGTATCTTCGTACCCGTTGTGTTTCTGGGTGGTATCATCGGGCGCTTTTTCTCCTCTTTCGCGATTGTGGTGACCGTGGGTGTACTGATTTCCTGGTTCGTCTCAATGACGCTGACACCCATGCTCTGTTCCCGCTTCCTCGATGTGGAGCACCATACCTCGGGGTTGTACAGCTGGATGGAACGCATGTTCCGGGCCCTGGAAAGGTATTACGGTAGCTTGCTGGGTCTCGCTCTGAAATTCCGCTGGACCGTCATCATCATCACCTGGGCAATCGTCGCGGGTTCGCTGTTTTTTCTCAAGGATATCGGCAAGGAGTTTTCGCCCGCCCGGGATGAGGCCAGTTTCATTGTAATAGTCCGGACACCACTGGGTTCCGGTCTGGATTACACCACGGATCGACTACGCGCCATTGAAGAGATACTGGACCGGCATAATGACGTCATCACAGGCTATTTCTTTGGCGTCGGCACCAGCGGCCGGCAGGTGACCAACGCCACCGGTTTGATCCGCATGACACCAGCCGATGAAAGAAGTCAAACCCAGCAGGAGCTGATAGAAATACTCGGCAGGGAATTCGCCGCGGTGCCCGGTGCGCGGGCTTTCCCCGCGCCCATACCCCAACTCGGGGGACAACGCGGCGAACCGCTGCAATTCTCCATCAACGGGCCGAATATGAACGAAGTGGCAAACCTAGCTTATGCCCTCGAAAAGAAGCTGGCCATGGTCGATGGCATGGGCCATATCGACCTCGATCTCAATCTGGAGCTACCTCAGTATCGCCTCAGAGTTGATAGAACGCGGGCCGCGGACCTGGGTTTTTCCACTAGCGACATCGCCCAGGCAATCAACGTCATGGTGGGTGGCCTGGATGTGGCAAAGTACAATGACGACCCCGGTGATGGTGAACGCTACGACCTGCGAGTCAAAGCCGCCGACGGTCAGTTTGAATCGGCAAGTGACTTGAGCCGCATCTATCTACGGTCGCGCACTGGCACCATGATCCGCGTCGATACGGTGGCCAGGCTTGAGGAAACTCTCGGCCCGGCATCCATCTCGCGCTACGATCTGCGTTATTCAGCGCCATTTTATGGTAAGCCCACGATGCCGCTGGCCGAGGCCATTGCCACCGTCCAAGCCCTTGCCGCCGAGCTGTTGCCCGCGGGTTACACACTAACCCTGCGCGGCCAGTCCGAGGAATTCGGCAAAACGGCAAGCAATATGATTTTTGCCTTTGCCCTGGCGACCGTACTTCTCTACATGGTGCTGGCGAGTCAGTTCAATTCTTTTTTGCAGCCATTCATCATCATGACTGCCCAGCCGCTGGCTATGGTTGGCGGGGTTTCGCTGCTCTGGCTCACCGGCAATACCCTCAACACCTGGTCCATGATCGGCCTGGTATTGCTTATCGGGCTGGTGGCAAAGAACTCCATCCTGCTGGTCGACATCACCAATCAGCGCCGTGCCGGGGGACTGGGCATTGACGCCGCGTTAAGAGAAGCCTGTCCGATCCGGCTAAGGCCGGTCTTGATGACTTCATTCACCGTGATTCTGGCCATGCTACCGGCCGCCCTCGGTTTCGGCGCCGGCCACGAAACCAATGGTCCTCTGTCTGTTGCTGTCATTGGCGGCATGCTGTCTTCGACATTATTGACGCTGGTGGTAGTGCCACCGGTTTATTCCCTGATCGAAGGTTTTCTGGAGTGGCTGAAAGCCTTCCTGAACCTCGGCAGCCCTGCAACCGGGACTGCCAACGACAATGGGCACGTCTGATAAATGACTGGTGATACATGACTCGTGGCATTTGGCAGGGCACAACATAACCACGACCGCTACATGAGGTCATCAGGGTAGCTAAATCGCCCGATCGCAGCACGGAACCAAGAGCGCAACGAAAACCGCCCATGCCATCGCCCGCCCGCGAATACTTCTCTTCCCGCACCGGGTTCATTATGGCGGCGACCGGGTCGGCGGTCGGCCTCGGCAATATCTGGGGCTTTCCCACCCAGGCCGGCAATAATGGCGGCGCCGCCTTTGTTCTGGTCTACGTGGTATTCACCTTGACGCTCGCCTATCCGGCGTTGATGGCGGAGCTGGTGATTGGTCGCCATACGCGTAGCAGCATGGTGAAAGCCCTGCCGGCTTTAAGCGCTCGACAGCGCTGGCGGAGCTTTGGCAGATTGGCCGGCATCTGCGGGATCCTGATTTCCAGCCTGATTCTCGCCTTCTACGCGATCGTCGCCGGCTGGATGGTGGCCAATATCCTCCCCCTGCCGGCCTCGGCGCTCGGCCTGCCGACCGTGGCGTCCTGGGCGGGCGAGTTCAGCCGGACACGCAATCTGCTGTTCTGCCTGATCTTTTCGGCATTAACCGTCGCGGTGATTGCCCGGGGTGTGCACAGGGGCATAGAGCGTTGGTCAAACCGATTGATGCCAACCCTGCTAATTCTGATCGCCGTCCTCGCTCTCTATGTTTTCACTCAACCGGGCGCCATTACCGGCCTCAAGGTCTATCTCTTGCCTGATTTTGGCGCGCTTACCCGCCCCCAACTGCTACTCAGCGCCATGGGTCAGGCCTTCTTTTCCCTGTCTTTGGGGGTCGGCACCATGCTTATCTATGGTTCCTACCTGAGATCCGAGGAAAACCTTCCGGTCACCGGAGCGCTTGTCGCTGGCGCCGATACCGGGGTGGCCCTGCTCGCTGGACTTTTCATTATTCCGGCAATTCACGTCGCCGCTGCCCAGGGCGTGGCCATTTACGACGATACCGGCGCACTGGTCGCGGGTCCAGACTTGATTCTGCAAACCCTGCCTTCACTGTTCCAGTCTCTCGGAATCAGCGGTGTCCTGGTATCAGTGGCTTTCTTCTGCCTGATGGTGATAGCCGCACTGACCTCTTCCATTTCCATGCTGGAGGTCCCGGTCGCCTATCTCATTGAACGCTGGCAAGTTGCCCGCCAAAAAGCGGCCCTGCTTGCGGGCGGGGCTATTTTTTTGCTCAGCGTGGTCATTATTTTGGACTTTGACCGGTTGTTTGGCCTGGTAATCGATATCACGACAAAATACAGCCAGCCAGCACTCGGTGGTGTGTTGTGCGTCTTTGCCGGCTGGGTCCTGCACCGGGATCACCTGCTGAAGGAAATTCAGAGCGGCTACCCAGGCGCCGAGCACAGCTGGTTCTGGAAAATCTGGCCTTTCTATATTCGCTTTGTCTGCCCGACCCTGATAGCGGCCCTTGTTGTCAACAGCCTGATTGCTTGAAAGTCCTCGTGCAACCTCGAAAACCGGCTGTTAAAAGGTGCCCGGATACTCACCACCATCCAGCAGGATGTTCTGGCCTGACATGTATCCGGCCTTATCGCTGCAAATAAAAGCACAGGTAGCGCCAAACTCCTCACAGGTACCGAAGCGACCGGCGGGCGTGCGCGCAAAATAGTCAACCAGGTAACTTTCCTCGTCGACGCCTTCACAGCGCGCGCGGTAAGCCAGATAGCCGCTGCCACGCGCCGTATCAAACAGGCCTGGCAGAAGATTGTTGATAGTGACATTGTGGCGCACAAACTCGCGGGCAACACCAGCCACCCAACCCGTAAGCCCGGCGCGGGCACCGTTTGACAGACCCAGACCCGGCATGGGGGTCTTCACCGAAATACTGGTGATATTGACGATGCGGCCAAATCCTCGCTCTACCATGCCATCGACCGTGCGCCGAATCATGTCGATCGCCGAATACATATTGGCATTGACCGCTTCGAACCACTCCTGCTGACGCCAGTCACGAAAATCGCCTGGGGGTGGGCCACCGGCATTATTGATCAGAATATCGGGTTGTGGACACGCTGCCATAACGGCGTCACGGCCGCTCTCGGTGGTCACATCCGCAACCACCGCCTCAAGCGCGGCACCGGTTCGCTCACCGATTTCCTTTTGCGCCGCCACCAGATCGCCGGCGGTACGCGCCACCAAAAATACCCGAGCCCCTTCACTGGCAAGCGCCATGGCGCAGCCCTTGCCCAGACCTTTGCTGGCGCCACATACAATGGCGCTACGGCCAGCTATACCCAGATCCACCGTTGTTCTCCCGATTCGGCTAGTCCCGTGATCATAGCCAGCGATAATTTTTTGAAAATTGCGAACGCAGAAAATCCATCTGATCAGCCCTGATACGGCGCGAATTAATCAACGCCAGATACTCCGCATTGTTGGGCCGGTAAGGTAAGGCCATCAGCTCCATACCAGCGTCCTCCAACAAACGGTTGCCCTTGTGCTGATTGCAACGACGACAGGCCGTGACGACATTCTCCCAGCGATCGTCTCCTCCCCGTGACACGGGTACGATGTGGTCCCGCGTCAGTTCGTTCTGGGGAAAGGGGCGAGCACAATAAAGGCAAAGAAAGCTGTCCCGGGCGAACAGCGCACTGTTACACAGGGGATAGTTGGTTCTGGGTCGCGCCAGCTTGCCTCCGCCACAGGCAATAATACTGGGCAATTCTATTCGAGTCTGTTCACCGCTCAGGCGCGAATGCCCGCCCCTGACGGTTCGCACCACATCCCCGAGGTGCCAATTAACCAGATCCCTCGCAATCAGACACACCGCAGCCTGCCAGTCCACCCATTCGATGGGTTGCCCGGCCATATTCAAGCGTAGAATTTTTGCTTGCATCTTGGTTGATATCCAGCCGCGATTATCCGCTTCAGTTATAGTTTCCTGGATGCATATTGCGGGAATATGTAATTATTACCGGGCATCCCACCTTCGTACCAGCCCTCTTGAAAGACTTTATGCCAGCCCTCGGGAAAGACTTTAAGCCAGACGGCTTGAAAGTATTTCCCGCTTGAAGCTTATGTTCCCGACCGAAAGACGGAAGAATAAAGTAACCGGCAAGGATTAAACAATCGGGAAGCAACGCGCAAGGGGTATTACGGTATCGCGAGGCACGGCGTATGCGGGCTATGTTAGAAATTCGGGGCATAAAAAAACGCCCCTTGAATCGGAGAGGATAAGGGGCGTTCCAAGTAGAACGACGCAAACAATCCGTGTGCGTCGATTTTCGGCCTGATTCCTATCCTTGGCCGGCGCCAGAAAACCATTTCCGCGTTGAGACCACAACTGCCTGTAATTCCCTGGTCTCTGCAGCGGCGAACAGCATCCCTGCAGTTCACCGTTCCAATGCACTTCCTATGGTGTCCCTTTTTGGTGTCCCTTTTACCCGCTAACGCGAGTTTCGTTCACCTTCGGTACACTTCCCATCCGACGGTACCCGGCCCAGTTCCTGATGCCCAGCTGTCAATCCGTGACAATGGGACCGCCTTCCGGGAGATCACTTCCGTGTGCATGGCTTCCCTGCACGCCTATAGTGGCCTCTCCCCCGGCCTGGTACTATCGGGAGATTGTAGTCAGCTTGTGTACGCTTTTTCCTACAAACATGCCGAGCGCTTTTCGGCCTCATCACCGGTACAATGGCATCTCGCCGCAATTTCGCGAACATCGACACTCATGGCCACGCGCAAAAAACAAATTGATTTCGAGGACAAAATCGAACAACTGGAAAAGCTTGTAGAGATCCTCGAAGAGGGAAACCTGGGCCTGGAAGAGGCACTGAAATCCTTTGAACAGGGGGTAAAGCTCACCCGCGAGTGCCAATTGGCCCTGCAAAACGCGGAGCAAAGGGTACGCCTGCTCGAACAAGGGGACGACGGGGAAGTGGTCGAAATCACTTTTGCCGGGGAGACCGACGAGTGACCCAGGCGGCGGCCACTTTTCTCTCCAATTGCCGAAAGCGCATCGAAAAAATACTGGCCCAGAGTCTACCCGGCGACACCAACCCGCTGGCGGAGGCCTTGCGCTACACCGTTCTCAGCGGTGGTAAACGAATCCGTCCCGGTCTGGCTTATGCAGGCGCCGCGGCCTGTTCTCATGACCGGGATATCGTTAAACGGGCCACTGACCAGGTCGCCTGCGCGCTAGAGTTGATGCATTGTTACTCCCTGGTTCATGATGACCTTCCGGCAATGGATAACGATGTTCTACGGCGTGGTCGACCCACCTGTCATATTGCCTTTGATGAAGCCACCGCGATACTCGCGGGTGATGCCCTGCAAGCGCTCGCGTATCAGCAGCTGGCATTGATTGACGACATCCCTCCTAGCCAGATTGTGTCGCTGGTGTCCTGGCTCTCCAGAGCCAGCGGTGCTGAAGGCATGGTCCTCGGACAGGCTCTCGATCTGGGGGCAACCAGAAAAACGGTTGACTTCGGTTATCTGGAAGCCATGCACCACCACAAAACTGGTGACCTGATCAGCGCCAGCGTGATCATGGGCGCGATCAGCAATGGCTGTGGCGACGAAAACACCCTAAAAGCCCTGGATACGTATGGGCGGGCCATCGGCTTAGCTTTTCAGGTGCGAGACGACATTCTCGACGAGCTGGGGGATACCGCCACGCTGGGGAAAACAATCGGGTCGGACGCGAGACAGTCGAAAGCCACCTATACCTCACTACTCGGCCTTGATCGCGCCCAAGTCCTGCTCACGGACTTGCTGCGACAAAGCCAGTTGGCACTTCGGAATTTCGATGACAGGGCCGACCCCTTGCGGGCTATCGCCAGGTTTATTGTCGAGCGCGAATACTAATCCGCAACGGGCCACTACCCGCATGCTTTATTGTTGTAGAATTGCCGCCCCGAAAACGTTACCTGTGGCGCGATGACCACTTCCTATTCGGAAATCCCTCTGACGCGGCCACGGACACCACTACTGGATACCGTGGACAGTCCGGCGCGACTCCGCGAGCTTCCGGATACCCAGCTCGAACAGCTGGCGGATGAACTGCGCGCCTTCCTGCTCTATTCGGTAGGTCAGACCGGCGGCCATTTTGGCGCTGGCCTGGGCGTCGTCGAACTCACCATCGCCCTGCATTACGTCTTCGATACCCCGACGGACAAATTGGTCTGGGACGTGGGTCATCAGACCTACCCCCACAAAATCCTGACCGGTCGGCGCGAACAATTGTTGACCATTCGTCAAGCCGGCGGTTTGTCCGGTTTTCCCAAACGCTCGGAAAGTAGATACGACGCCTTTGGCGTCGGCCATTCCA
Organism: Porticoccaceae bacterium; assembly: GCA_040235495.1. Taxonomy (GTDB): domain Bacteria; phylum Pseudomonadota; class Gammaproteobacteria; order Pseudomonadales; family Porticoccaceae; genus HB2-32-21. The sequence continues at coordinate 11,121 of JBECKV010000089.1, read as the reverse complement.
GCACCTCCCTGAGCGCGGCGCTGGGCATGAAAATCGCAGCGATCCTGGATGGTCGCGATAACCGTGCCATTGCCGTCATTGGCGATGGCGCCATGACCGCCGGTATGGCCATTGAGGCACTCAACCACATCGCTCACGTGGATGAGGATATTCTGGTCGTGCTCAACGACAACAATATGTCGATTTCCAAAAATGTCGGCGGCCTGGCCACTTATTTTTCCAAGCTCTGGTCGAGCAAACCCTACAACCTGTTTCGGGAAAGCGCCAAGCGCCTGCTCAGAGCCTTTCCCTCCACCAGCATTCTAGTGCGAAAAACAGAAGAGCTAATGAAAGCGCTGGTGGCCCCGGGCATCATCTTCGAGGAATTGGGGTTTACCTATATCGGCCCCATCGACGGCCACAATATTTCCGTCTTGGTGAAAACCCTGGAAAACCTGAAAAACATCACCGGGCCGGTGCTGCTCCACGTCGCTACCTGCAAGGGCAAGGGTTTTATCCCGGCCGAGGAAGATCCGATCGGTTATCACGCCATCAACAAACGGGAACCTCCAACCCCTGCACGGCACGCACTGGAGAAGGAGAGAAAAACACCGAAGTACCAGGACGTATTCGGCCACTGGCTGTGCGACATGGCCGAGCAGTGCGCCGATCTGGTCGCTATTACACCGGCCATGACCGAGGGCTCCGGCCTGGCCAGCTTTGCCGAACGGTTTCCGAAGCGCTTTCACGATGTGGCCATCGCCGAACAACACGCGGTGACCCTCGCCGCTGGCCTCGCCTGCGAGGGGAAAAAACCCGTGGTCGCCATCTATTCAACCTTTTTGCAACGGGCTTACGATCAGCTTATTCACGATGTCGCCCTGCAAAATCTGGACGTACTATTCGCCATCGATCGGGCCGGCCTGGTCGGTGAGGATGGCGCCACTCACGCGGGGAGTTTCGACATCTCGTTTTTGCGTTGCATCCCCAACATGGTGGTGATGACGCCCGCGGACGAAGACGAAACCCGCAAACTCCTGTACACCGGCTTTCTCCACCCGGGTCCAGCCTCCGTGCGCTACCCGCGGGGCACGGGACCCGGCGCTGCTATCGAGGCTGACATGCAGGCACTGCCGCTGGGCAAGAGCGCCCTTCGTCGCGAGGGCCACACGGTCGCGATCCTTAACTTCGGTGCCCTGCTTCCCAATGCCCTGGCCGCGGCCGAACACTTGAATGCCACCGTGGTCGATATGCGCTTCGTCAAACCCCTGGATCAGGAACGACTGCGCACCCTGGCAAAAACTCATCAATTATTTGTCACGCTGGAGGAAAACGCCCTGGCGGGTGGCGCCGGCGCCGCGGTCAATGAATTCCTCGCCGCCGAGGGTATCACTACTCCGGTTATGAATCGTGGCTTGCCGGACCGTTTCCTTAACCACAACTCCCGCCGCGAACAACTCCGCGAAGCCGGCCTGGATGAAGCGGCCTTGAGCTGTGCTATTCGAGAACGCCTGCGCCGGCTCGGCTTGCTCGCGGGCGACGCCTCAACCACCCCGGACCCCCTCCAGGCCGCGCGCTGACTGCTGTGCCATGAGCACTCATTGGCGGAGCCGCCGAAACGGCGGCAGGGCGTCCAGTAGCTGTCGGCCGTAGGCCTTGGTCAGGATCCGACGATCAAGAATGGTGATGCGACCGGTATCGGTTTCGTTGCGCAATAGCCGGCCACAGGCCTGAATCAGCCGCAGCGAAGCCTGGGGCAGACTCATCTCCATAAACGCGTTACCACCCCTGGCTTCGATCCACTCGGCGAGGGCTGCCTGAACAGGCTCATCCGGGACGGCAAAGGGCAGCTTGGCGATCAGCACATGGCGGCAATAATCTCCCGGCAGATCCATGCCCTCGGCGAAGCTCGCCAGGCCAAGGATAACGCTGCGCCTGCCGCCATCGATTGCCTGACGGTGCCTTCGCACCACCTCATTAATACTCAGCGCCCCCTGAACCAGTGGCTGAAATCCCAGGCTGTCACCCAGCCCGGCAGCCACTTCGTCCATCTGCCGCCGCGAGGAAAACAATACCAGACAACCCCAGACTCCGCCCTCTCCACCACGCCCGGGTGGAGGCTGTCCCAGGAAACGGGGCAGTTCACGAATGATGGCTTCGGTATGCTCAACAGGCTGGCCACCATCGGCACCAAGATCGGGGATCACCAGCTCACCGGCACGCGCATAGTCAATACCGGTACCAATGACCACGCAATCCGCCGGATAGGCCGCGGATCCACCCGGTCTGACAGCATCGGTGCAGTCATCGGCAGCCTGGCGCAGACCCAGATTGCGGCACAAATTATCGAAACTACCCAGGGAGCGCAGCGTCGCCGAGGTCAAAATCACGCCAAATGCCTGTCGCCAGAGCAGACTTCCAAGTCGATCCGCGGCAACGATGGGTGATACCGACACGCGGATATCCCCACCCTCTTCCAGAGTGACCCATTTTGCCAAAGGCGCGCCAGCTTGCTCACCGGCAAGCAAAGCGGTGGCACAATCGGCGAGGTTTTCAGCTCTGCGCAGCCACTGGCCCACTTGCTGGAAGTAGCGCTCGATATCCACCTCCGGCACCGGACAGCGATTGTCCCCCAGAGCCTTGTCCAGGAATTTATGCAATTGCCCAACGCGGTTTTGCAGTGCCACAAAAATCGCTGAAAGCTGCTCACAAATCGGCAACAGATCATCCGGCAAGCGGCCGTTGGCAAAGCGATACCGGGTCGACTGGTCATTTGCCCCGTTCAGCAACAGGGCTTCAAGCGCCGCGAACCCTTGCCGCACCGGAAGTTGGGCCAGTTTGGAGGCGTCCTGACAATGCCCCACGGTCTCCGCAAGGCCATCGATGCCGTCCAACGCTTTGGCCATGAGTGGCAGCGCCGCCAGCATTTGCTCAAGCCACTGCCCCGCGGCTTTAAGCCGGGCAAAACTGGCGACATGGTTGAGCGTAGTGTCTGCGAGCCCATGGGCTTCATCAAAAACATAAATGCAATCATCAGGCGCGGGCAATATGACACCACCGCCGAGCAATAGGTCAGCAAGCACCAGATCGTGATTAGCGACGATACAGTCGGCATCGTCAATCGCCGCGCGGGCCTGGAAAAAACAGCACTCGTCAAAATGCCGGCAGCGGTAAGCCAGGCACTGGCCCCTCTCAACGGTCAAAGCCTGCCAGGTGATATCCTCTATTTTTTTGGGCCAGTGGTCGCGGTCTCCATCCCACTGCCCTTCCGCCAGGGCCCGGGTGAGCGCCTCGACCGTGGAAACATTATCGGCGTTCATCAACAGGGGCATTTCATCGTCGTACAGGCGTAAACCCGCCTGCTGGGCGACCATGGCGTCCTGACTTTGCTGGAGACGCAAAGGACAGAGATATCGTCCCCGGCCCTTGGCCAGAACGCACTCGTAGTCCCAGCCGGTAGCCCTTAGCACATCCGGAATATCGCGCTCGGCGAGCTGACCCTGGAGGGCCACGGTACCGGTGCTGATGACCACTTTTTTGCCCAGGGCTTTGGCAACAGGCAGCGCCGACAGCAGGTAGGCGACCGTTTTGCCCGTTCCCGTACCCGCCTCGACCGCCAACACTCGAGCCGGACCCTGGTCCACACCTTGGATATCATTGTCGAGAGAGCCCAGAAAGGAAGCGATTTGGCCAATCATTTGACGCTGACCAGGTCGGGCGCGAAATGCCTTGTTTTTTAAAAAGTCCCGGTAGGCCTGCTGAATGTCGGCCTTTAGCGCGTCACTGAGCACCGCTGTTAGTCCCCGAGCGCCAAGCGGCGACAAACCGGATTGGCATAGGCCTCCAGCAAGATTTTCTGCTGCGGTTCGGGTAGGGGAGACAGGCGTTCTTGCAGACCGGCCCGCTTGGCCGCCCAATCGATATCATCGAGGAGCTGCTTATGGACGTCCAATGCCGCGCTGCTGCCAAACAGCTGCTCGTAGGCCAGCAGATGGCTGGCCTGCAGGCGGTAGTTCAACAGAATCCTCCGGTCGATGTACTCGGCAGCCTCGCCGGCATCGGCAAAGGGACCCGGGAGGCTCCCGGCAAAGGCCACGACGATATGGCCCTTATCCCCGACGATGCCCCGGTAAATACTATGGATGTCTTCGTGTTGCGCCTTGACATAACGCCCCTGGGTCCGTAAACCGTGTATTTCCCGGGCTTTCAGCGCGTCACACGGGTCCCATTCATAGGAAATCGACACCGGTATCAGCGGTAATTCGGCCAGGGCCTCACCAAAACTTTGACGTTTAGGTTTGTTCAGCACCAGCATCTTCAATAGCGCTGTTTCGGTGCTATCAATACCGTCCTTGGCTCTTCCCTCCCGTTGGGCGATCCAGATGGATTGTCCATCCCGAAACAGTGAATGGTGAATGTAGGCGGACAGCTCCTGCAAAGCAGCAAGTTTCTCGCGTCGGCCAGTAGCCGAACGTTTGACAATAAAACTCTTGTTCAGTCGCATCAGATCGGAAACGAAAGGCTTGCTCAAGAGGTTATCGCCGATCGCAATTCGCACCGTATCCAGCCCCCGCTTGTGCAGCGCCAGATTAACCATGGCCGGGTCCATGGCGATGTCCCGATGATTACCAAAAAAAAGATAGCTCTGCCCGGAATCCAGTGCGTCAGCGCCAATGACCGTCAGACTATTGCCGAGTCTATCAAGCAAGGCCTGGAGCTGGGTGCCAATCAGCTCCTGAAGTTGGCGCACGTCCGTCACCGGACCGAGCTCGCGACGAAGCACTCTCGCGATGAGTGGTCGCACCAGCCAGGGAAACAGATGGCAAAGACGGGGAAATTTCATGCTGGCCATCGTGTCCAGAAACTCCCTGTCTTCCAGGATCCGCTGAATGACCCCCGCGACTTCCTCGTCCCGATAGGGTCGAATCTCCTCGAAGTTGATCTCGGCACTACCTTCAGGCATCGCGAATTTCTCTGAAGTGGCTTACGCCTGCTGACCCGTGATCGGCATTATAGGTCCGGCGGCTAGCGGGGATCGCAGGATTGCCCGGTGCTGGCGACCGGCCTTTGGCGGGGGTTCCGCCAGCGAATTTTTTGCTCGTACTTATCGACCAGTTGGTCGACATCGAGGATGAGGGCAAATAGCGCCATGCGCACCAGCAGGCCATTGTCAGTCTGGCGAAAAATCGCCAGATTAGGGTTGCTGTCGAGGTCCACGTCAAGTTCGTTGGCTTCTATGCGGGAATCCCGCGGCAAAGGGTGCATGATGACCGTATTGGGATCACAGTGGCGCGTGTAAATGTCCTGATTGAGACGAAAACGCCCGCGATAAAGATCCGCCTGAGTGCGATCGTCAAAGCGCTCTTCCTGAATTCGCGTGGAATAGACAATGTCCACCTGACCTATGCTCGCCTCCAGGCTATCGGTAATCGTCACCTGATGGCCAGCCTCGCGCATCATCTCCACCAGGGCCAGTGGCATGGCCAGTTCACCGGGAGAAACCAGCACAACACGGATATTGTTGAACAGGGACAAAAGTTTGCACAGGGAGTGCACCGTGCGACCAAACTTGAGATCACCCACCATGGCAATGCGCAGTCCATCCACGGCCCGCCCGCGACCCTGCAATTCCTTTTCTATGGTGTATAAATCCAGTAACGCCTGACTGGGATGTTCGTTGCTGCCATCCCCGCCATTGATCACCGGCACCCGGCTGGCCGACGCGAATCGAGCCACCGAACCAACATCCGGATGGCGCATGCAGATGACATCACTGAAACCGGACAATACCCGCGCGGTGTCCTCCAGGGACTCGCCCTTGACCAGTGAGGAGTTATCCATGCCGACGGACTCACGCACTTCTCCGCCGAGGAGATTAAACGCCGCGCCAAAACTGATACGCGTGCGGGTACTGGCTTCAAAAAACATATTGCCGAGGATAGCGCCTTCGAGCACCCGGGTAAGTCGGGTGCGTTGGGCGTAGGGCTCCATACGATCGGCCGTGCGAAAAACCCGTTCTATGTCTTCGCGCTGGAATTGTTCAATGGAAAGAATATGTGCGCCGGAGAAGTCCACTCAATACCCTGAATCGAGAATGCTGGCGATTCTATCGGTTTTGCATGCATGCAACCAGCGGCTTGACCGCGCCGGGATATTTCCTCAATCCGCTAGCCGCCCGACCACCACCTCGCCCCACGCGCGCAGCTCGGACACTAAGGCCCGCCGGCGATCATCCAGCTGGGGATCCTCGGCCAGCCTGTCCAGCTCCGCCCTGTAGGCGCTGATAGTCAGCAGACCGCTAGCACTATCTTCTTCATGTAACCAGCTTTCACGCAGTGAGCGCCAGCGATGGCGCTCTGTCTCGCTCAGGGTGTGTTGCGCGTAACGCGCCCGATAGCGAAACAATAATTCACGGTAGCGGGCGTCCTGGAATTCGATATCAAGGTCCGCCAGTTTTTCTGGTGCTGTCGTCCGGACACGGGCCAGACTGGAGCGGTCCTGGTCTGGAATAAACCCGAGATAAAGCGCCGCCTCGACATCCGCCACCCCGGGTAAGTCGGCTCTGGTAAACGCCGCGCTTACTTTTTCGGCGACGTCCTGGGCCAGCAGATAGCGCCAGTTGGCCTCACAGCGAGCCAAATCGATACCCAGGGTTTTGGCTCGTGACGCATCGAGCAGGCGGGTGGTGGCAACAATCGGGCATCGGTTCAGGTGCACCCCTTTCAGGGCCACACGCTCAACACCCTCGGGCAAATCGACCACAGGAGTAAATAACCGCTCGCGCAGCTCATCACTATCCAGTTCGACCAGCACGCGGGGCTCGGCCATCAAATTAAACGAAATAATCGCATTGGCATTGGTGGGATGGCGGCATAGCGGCATCATCAAACCCACATAACCATTTTCCCGCGGCAAGCGGGACGATACGTGCAGGAAAGGGAGCCGCCCTTGCAGGTCGATCAGCGGGCTTACCTGGGCTTTGGTGCGATGACCGTAGACATAATCGTAGAGTTTGGGTTGAGCGGTCTTCACCAGTCGGGCGAGGGCGATGGTGGCAAACACATCAGCCAGGGCATCGTGAGCCTCACCATGTGCGATGCCATTGGCGGCCGAGAGATCTTCAAGCCGAAAGCTTGGCACGCCATGCTCGTGATCGGGCCAATTCATACCCTCGGGACGCAGGGCCCTGGCAAGGCGTAGCATGTCGATGATGTCCCAACGGGAGTTACCCTGCCGCCACTCGCGTGCATAGGGGTCATGGAAGTTGCGGTAGAGGCAAAACCGTGTCACCTCATCATCAAAGCGGATCGTGTTGTAACCGACACCGCAGGTCCCCGGTCGCGACAATTCCCGGTGTATGGCCTCGATGAACCGCCATTCCGGCAAGCCTGATTGCAGCAATGCCTGGGGACTGAGGCCGGTCACCATGCAGGCCGAGGGGTGAGGCAGACGATCCAGAGGCGGCTGACAATAGAGCATTGTCGGCTCATCGATGATATTCAGATCGGGATCGGTTCTGACACCGGCGAACTGCAAGGGTCGATCCAGGGCAGGGTTCAGGCCGGAGGTTTCGTAATCGTGCCAATAGAGGCTGAGATTCATGCCGGATATATGCTCTTCTTCTACCCCTGTATCACGACAGTCGGTATCACACCAGAATGTATCGCAACAGTGGGTATCACGACAGCCAAAAAAAAACGGCATCATCGAGATGCCGTTATTAACCTTACCACGCGTGCCAGCGACAGTAGCGGCACGCGTTCAGTCACGCGGATCGTTTAGTCAACCACCACTTCGGTGTAGCTCAGCTCGCCAATCACGCGACGGTTACGCGCGCGGCCCTCGGCGGTCGCATTGTCGGCGATGGGTCTGCTTTCGCCATAACCCACCGTGGAGATGCGGGCGGGATCGATGCCGTAATCCTGGGCCAGCTTGGCTTTCACCGCCGCCACCCGCCGCTCGGAAAGTCCCTGATTGTACTGGTCGGTGCCAACGGAATCAGTGTGGCCTTCCAGTACCAGATCGATGTCATCGTGGGCTTTCATGGCATTGGCAATTGCTTCCAGCTCGTCACCATAAATGGCCCGCACCACGGCTTTATCGAATTCGAACTCTACGTTCAGACGCACGGTGATGCTGCGAGTTTCCGGCTCGGGCGCTGGTGCCTGTACGGCAGGCGCCGGCGCCGGTGCTGGCGCGGCCTCCGCGACAACGGGCGCAGCTTTCGGGCCATTGAAATAGTAGTTCAACGCCAGATTAATCGCGCCGTCATTCAGGTTTGATTCACTTTCGCGGACCTGATGAAGAAAACGCACGTCGCCGCGGAATTCCCAGTGGTCACTCAACATCTTGGACAGACCTACGCCCGCGCTGGCCTGATGCGTGTATTTTTGCTCGGTAGTTGCCAGAGTCGGGCCGGATGAACTGACATCCTGTTCGTAATAGACAGCGCCTAGCGTGAAATAGGGTCGCCAGTTTTTTGTGTCTTCACCAAACCAGTAATAGAAATCCAGCTTGGCCATCTCAAAATCGGTATTGGCAATTTCCGTGCCCACACCCAGTTCCAATGCCCAGTCGTTGAAAAACCGGTAGCCAAAGTTCAGCCCCCCGACGACCGCCTCCTCGGCGCCACCGACGTAACGGTCACTATCGAGATAGTAGCCACTCAGGGATGGTCCAAGATAAAAACCTTCATTAGCGTTGGCACTGACTGAACAAGCGAGCAACGCCGAGCCCATAACCATAGTCAATTTGTTGCGCATTTTTTCTTACCTCTTTTTGTCTCATACGAAACGGTTGTAACACCCTCTAAAAACAAAGCCGGACTTTGTCGGCCTGTTCCATACAACACTTAACCACGGGGTCGTACCGGTGCGGTGTGTATATCCGCACCATTCTACAGCATATCTTTCAGCTCGCTAAAAACAGCTCACCCTGTTTTGCATTACTTTTTGTTATGGATCAAGTTAGCGTCAGTTATTAATTCTTATCTTTAAATTCCAACTCTAACCATTAATGCAGCTTGAACTATTTGGGAAGCCTGGCAATCAACTCAATTTGAGTTTTCGCTGTTCAATGATCCCACGCCACATTTCCGGTCCGCTTTGGTGCACCGAGTTGCCCAGACTGTCGACCGCGACGGTCACCGGCATATCAACCACATCGAACTCATAGACCGCTTCCATGCCCAGTTCGGGGAAGGCCACCACCCTGGCCTCTTTGACCGCTTTCGAAACCAGGTAGGCCGCACCGCCTACAGCCATCAGGTAAACTGCCCGGTGGTCACGGATGGCCTCGATAGCGACGGGACCGCGCTCGGCCTTGCCCACCATGCCAATCAAACCCGTCTGCTCAAGCATCGCGCGAGTGAACTTATCCATCCGGGTAGCCGTGGTCGGCCCGGCCGGACCCACCACCTCGTCATCCACGGGGTCGACCGGTCCTACGTAGTAGATCATCCGATTACTGAAATCCACCGGCAGGGGCTCACCACTGGCCAGCATGTCGACGATCCGTTTGTGGGCCGCGTCGCGCCCGGTCAACAACTTGCCGGACAAAAGCAGGGTTTCGCCGGGTTGCCAGTCTCGAATGGCAGCGGCATCCAGCCGGTCCAGATTTACCCTACGCACGCTATCGCCCACCTCCCAGGAAATATCCGGCCAGTCGTCCATGCTGGGTGCTTCGAAGCTCACCGGGCCGGAACCGTCGAGGGTGAAGTGAACGTGTCGGGTAGCCGCGCAGTTGGGGATAAGCGCCACGGCCTTGTTGGCCGCATGCGTGGGGTACTCCTTGACCTTGACATCGAGGACCGTGGTCAACCCTCCCAGGCCCTGGGCACCGATACCCAGGTCGTTGACCTTCTCCATCAGCTCCAGGCGCAGCGCTTCGCCCCGGGTTTGGGGCGCGCGGGCTTTGAGCTCCTGGATATCGATGGGCTCAAACAGTGATTCCTTGGCCATCAGCATGGCTTTTTCCGCCGTGCCGCCGATACCGACCCCAAGCATGCCGGGCGGACACCAACCCGCCCCCATTTTTGGCAACTGCTCCAGCACCCAGTCGACGATGGAATCGGAGGGGTTCAGCATCGCGAATTTGGCCTTGGCCTCGGAACCGCCGCCTTTGGCGGCGACATGGATATCGAGCTTGCCCCCCGGGACGAGGTCGTAGTGGATCACCGCCGGCGTGTTATCGCCGGTGTTTTTGCGGGCGCCATCGGGGTCGTCGAGAATCGACGCCCGGAGCACATTGTCCGGACACAAATAGGCCCGGCGCACGCCCTCGTTGATCATATCGGCGACACTCATATTGCCCTGCCACCGCACCTCCATGCCGACCTTGACCAGTACGGTCACGATGCCCGTGTCCTGACAAATGGGTCGATGGCCCATGGCACACATGCGGGAATTCACCAGTATCTGGGCCATGGCGTCCCTGGCCGCTTCCGATTCTTCTTGCAGGTAGGCTCGGTGGAGTGCCTGAATAAAGTCCAGGGGATGGTAGTAAGAGATATATTGCAAGGCGTCAGCGACACTCTGTATCAGGTCTTCCTGTCGGATCACTGTCATTGCTTACATCTCTTTAGTTAGGTTAGCGCCTTAGTTATCGCTGGAGTTAGCCCCGGGTAAGCGCCGGCCCGAGTCAGCCCGAAGCCGGGCACAACCATGGCTACGCTCCGGCGCGAGTTATTGAACTCCAGGTCAGTCAACTCCAGGTCAGTCAACTCCAGGTCATTGAACTCCAGGTCATTGCAGCATCTGGGAGGAACGCAGGGCTTCGATGCTCTGATTGGTCTGCCGGCGAAAGGCATCCACCGATTCCATGGCCTTCTCACTGGCGCGTACGCGACCTTCAAGCCCTTGCAGCTTCTGTTCAATATCGCGCCCCAGTTTCTGTTGCTCCGCTCTGGCCGTTTCCACGCGCTCGGCAATTTCATCGAGGCGCGCTCCGGACGCCAGCACGCTGCCACGCAACTCCCCAAACGTCGATGCCTGCGCGTCATGCTTCGATTGCAAACGCTCCAGATTCTTTTGTAACTGCTTGCTGGCCTTGTCGGCGGCAGCGACCGAGGTCTGCAGCTCCTCGATCGATTTTTTGTTGCGGTCATTGGCCACGCCCCAGAGCTTTTTGATCTCCGACCAGTGG
>JBECKV010000061.1:0-2591 GCA_040235495.1 Porticoccaceae bacterium | reverse complement strand
CGCCAGGGTGGGCCGGGGCAGGGGCAGGTATTGTTGCAGCAAGTAGGCGCCGCCTATCGCCAGCGCCGGATACAGGGCCGGGGGCAGGCCCACATCCGGGCCAGGCGGCCTGGAATCAGACTCACTCATATATACATCCTGCTGATGATGGCGCTGATGGCTGTTTCCACTTGCAAAATTCGTTTGCCCAGGTTAACCACCTGAAAGCCGTGTTCTTCCAGCTTGCCGACTTCGTAGGGAATAAAGCCACCCTCCGGACCAATGGCGATGGTGGCCGGGGCATTGAATGCAACGGGCAGGGCTGCGCTGGCGCCGGGGTGGGCGACGAAGCGACCCCCGTCGGTGGCGATGCTTTCAAGTTCATCCTCGACAAAGGGTTTAAAGCGCTGGCGCAGGCTCACCCTGGGCATGCACGTAGTGCCGGCTTGCTCCAGGCCCAGTAGTAACTGCTGTTCGATGGCCGCGGCTTCCAGAAATGGGCTTTGCCAGTAACTTTTCTCGACGCGGTAGCTGTTGATCAGGTACAGGGTCTCGACACCCAGGGTGGCGACCGTCCGCAGTATGCGCCGGAGCATTTTCGGCCGGGGCAGGGCCAACAGAAGTACCAGGGGCAGGCTCGGTTCCGGCGCATCGTTTAGCTCAAGGTTGATTAGCCTGACGTGGTCCCGTGCGAGGGTCGCTATGGTGGCGCGTCCGCTATTGCCATTGAGCAGTCCGGTTTTCAGGGTGTCCCCGATAGCGGGTTTGATCACTTTGGCGATGTGATCGAAACGCCGGCCACGGATGATGGCATGGCCGGCATCGTCCAGATCCTCCGCCTGTAATAGAAGCAGGTTCATTGCCTGGTGTCGTAGCGCCAGCGCGGCTCTGTGTCGCCTGGACTTACAGAGCCTCGATCTGGCTTTTCTGGGTTTCCAGCTTGCGCAGGGCTGACCGGGCTGCGGACAGTTTTTGCCGTTCCGCCTCGACCACGGCTTGCGGGGCTTTGGCGACAAACTTTTCGTCGCCCAGTTTGCCTTCCAGCCGTTGCACGTCCTTGCCCAGTTTGCCGATTTCCCGATCCAGTCTCGCCAGTTCCCCGGTCTTGTCGATAACGCCGGCCATCGGTACCAGTACTTCCATGCCGCCCACCAGCGCCGTCGCCGAAGGTGGCGCTTCCTCGCCCGTCTGGCATAGGCTAATGCTTTCCAGGTTAGCCAGGCGGCTCAGGTAGACGCGGTTGCTTTCGAGATATGACCGATCCGTTTGACTGGCGTTATTGAGCAGCACCGGCAGGGACTTGCCGGGCGGGATATTCATTTCCCCGCGAATATTGCGCAGGCCGACAACGACGTTTTTTACCCATTCGATGCTGGTGGTGGCCGCTTCATCCATGGCCGAGCCGTCTGGCCGAGGGTAGGGTTCGAGCATGATGGTGTCACCCTGCTTGCCGGCCAGGGTTTTGACCTTTTGCCAGATTTCCTCGGTGATAAAAGGTATCAGCGGGTGGGCCAGGCGCAGGGTGGCTTCGAGTACCCGTATCAGCGTGCGGCGGGTGCCGGTTTTCAGGGTCGGGGCGGCATTGTCGTCCCAGAGAACGGGTTTGGACAGCTCCAGATACCAGTCGCAGTAGTCGGACCAGATGAAGTCATAGAGGGCCTGGGAGGCCAGATCGAGGCGATAGGATTCCAGTCCCTTGACCACCGCCTGCTCGGCCTGTTGCAAGCGGGCAATGATCCAGCGGTCGGCCGGGGACAGTTCATAGTCTTGGCTATTGTCCTGGCCGCAGTCGTGGCCCTCGGTATTCATCAGCACGTAGCGCGAGGCGTTCCAGATCTTGTTGCAGAAATTTCTGAAACCCTCGATGCGGCCAACGTCGAAATTGATGTCGCGCCCGGTGGCAGCCAGGGAGTAATAGGTATAGCGCAGGGCGTCGGTGCCGTAGGCAGCGATACCCTTCGGGAATTCCTTGCGGGTCAGTTTAGCGATTTTCTCGGCGTCGCCGGGGCGCATCAGGCCGGCGGTGCGTTTGCCCACCAGGGATTCCAGGTCGATGCCGTCGATCAGGTCGATGGGGTCGAGCACGTTGCCCTTGGATTTGGACATTTTCTGGCCGTGACTGTCCCGCACCAGACCGTGTACATAAACGGTTTTGAATGGCACCTCTCCCCGAAAATACAGGGTCAGCATGATCATCCGCGCCACCCAGAAGAAGATGATATCGAAGCCGGTGACCAGGGTGTTGGTGGGGTGAAAGGTGTTCAGCTCGGGTGTATCGTCCGGCCAGCCCAGGGTGCCGAAGGTCCACAGGCCGGAGGAGAACCAGGTGTCGAGGACGTCCTCATCCTGGCGCAGCGTGACACTGTCATCCAGTTGGTGTTTGGCCCGTACATCCGCTTCGTCGCGGCCGACGTAGAACTGATCGTGTTCGTCGTACCACGCGGGGATGCGATGGCCCCACCAGAGCTGGCGGCTGATGCACCAGTCCTGAATATCATTCATCCAGGAAAAGTACATGTTTTCATATTGCTTCGGTACGAAGCGGATAGCGTCGCTTTTAACGGCGTCGACGGCCGCCACCGCCAGGCTTTTGGCATTTACGTACCACTGGT
>JBECKV010000188.1:0-2799 GCA_040235495.1 Porticoccaceae bacterium | reverse complement strand
CCAGAGTCCCGAACTCTCCATTACTGGCCCAGTATTTTTCCTGCAATTGCTGCACGAACAGCAGCGCATCACCCGCATCGGAGCGTCGGGCCTTGCGTACCGAGTCGATATAGGACGGCACCGCAAGAGCGGCAATAACACCAAGGATGGCCAGCACGATCATTAATTCGAGGAGGGTAAACCCCCGGCATCTGTTCTTCATGTCTCTCGCCTATATCGCGGTTATCTTGCCATCGAGCTTGCCTTATCCATGCCCTGAGGGGTCGATACCCGCCTTGTTATTTAAACAGGTTACAGAGGTTTTTCTTGTCGACCAATACGATACCCAGCTGCAGGGTCTCGGGTGAAGCGGCGGAAAAGGCCAGGGTTGTTGTCCCCTGATTGGGGATACAGACGACATCGTCCGGGCTGCTCTTGACACCCTGTTCACCGGTATAGGTAATGGTGCCCTGCCAGGTTTCGTTCAGGGGAATATCGGCGATCACGCAGGAGTAAAGATAGGGGTCACTTACAATCGCTCCCGAGCTATCACGCCAGGCGCCGTTATACTTCAACCCGCCGTCCGGGGAGAGAGCATACGGGCCCGATGTGAAATGCCAGGTCTTAAACGTAAGGGGGTTATTGCTACCATCGACAGCGAGCGGATCAAACACTGTGGCCACGCCACCGATGGCGGCATCAACCTGGCAGGCCGTGCCACTACTGACCGGCGTGCCATCCAGGGCCACATCGACAAGCTTGCCACCGTCAACGGATTCAATGGTGCCGGTAAAATAAACGGTTACCGAGACAACCGTGGTGCCAGCGTCCAGGGCAGCCGCCTGTGAGTCATAGGTCAGCCCGTCCGCACCCTTATATTTGATGGTCACCTTGCCGCCGCCGTAGCCGGTGCCCACCTTGGTTGGATCATGGTCTACCCAGCCATCGATGGGGTCTGAGCCACCATGCACGGCGGTGGCCAGCAAGCCCGCGCCGGTGGAGGGGTCCTGACCCAGGACCGCCGAGCGCAGCGATACATTTTGCGGCTGATTGTTGCGGTCGGTCCAGCTTACCGTGACGTTGATTTCCCAGGGCTCGCCGGTGACGGCGGGATAGGGATTCTGATTCACGGCCCACTGGCGGGTAAAGCTGCCGACAAAATCGGTGCCGGCGTATTCGCCGAGTCCGGCGCCATTGGTCATCAGCGCCAGGTAATCGACGGTGCCGACAAAACCGCGCACCTGCTCCAGCTTGGCCTCGGCCAGGGCGGTGGCCTCGGCGGTGATTTTTGCCTGGGCCGCAGTGCCCATGGTGGTGTTGTGAAAGCGAAACACCACCAGCAAGCCGCCCGCGAGAATGACAAAGGCGATCAATACTTCAAGCAGAATGGAGCCGTCCTGCCGCCGCTGGCTGGTAAAGGATGAGCGCGCCTTCAGTTGATCGAGCAATTTCATAACTACCTCCCTATATGGAACCGGCTACCCGCGAGGGGTGCTGGCGGTTCCTAAAAGTCTTTCCAGCTGCCGGGGACGATGGAGACCACCGTGAACGGGCTGTCGGCGCCGGCAAAGGTATCCAGACTGCGATCGTGGATCTCCACATTGGCGTTGAATTTGTTCATATTGCCCGATACCGCCAGGGTGCCGTAGATCTTAACCTGCCCCCAACCCCCCAAATCGCAGTTTTCCGTGTCGATATAGACAAGCCCGTATATTTGGACCGCTGAACCGCCGCCACCGTTGATGGTGGGACAACCGTATTCCTTGGAGAAAAACAAAACCACCTGATCGTTGTACTCGCCGGTAGCCGGGTCCTTGGCGTCGCTACCCAGGGGCGAGGCTTTCCAGTTATTGTTATTAAAAGGATAGGCATGAGTGCTATTCGGACCGGAGGCATATTCCTTATCGACGTAAATAATCGACGTGGGCCTGCTGTGACTCAAATTTTGCAGCTCGGCGCGAGAGATGGAAAAAAAGGAGTTGTAAAAATTGATTTGCCCGCCATTTTCCGCCGTCGTGCTGTACTGCTTGTCGACCAGGGGAGTGCCGCTTTCATCGAGGATGGGAATATTGTTGTCATTGTTCTGGTCATATGGGGCATAGCCGTCGGTTTTGTTGTCGACATAGTAGGACGTGAAATGGCCTTCGTGGACACAGTCCGAGGCCGAGCCTTCGTTTACCGAGGCAATCGAGGGTTCGGTCCTGGGAATATAGTTGCCATCGCTATCCTGACGCAGCGGGCCCGCGACGCCATCGGTTCTGACCTCGAATTCGGCGTTTGGCGGGTTTTGCGGGTTGGTCTTGATCAATGCGGGAAAGATTTTCGGCGTCCCCCCGACGACGTCAGCGCTCTCCGGAATACAGTGGTCGACCACCAGCGGCGGGCCGTCGATGATGGACGGGCGCAAGAGCGAGGCTTTGATGACCATGACCTCCACCCCCTTGGTGACCTCGCTGGTTTTCACCGCGGTAGCCCTGGAACGCGCCCTGACAATTGCTGCGGCCTCGTTCTCATCGCTCATCAATTCATAGGAAATCGTCGGTGTGCCATCGCCATCGGGATCGAAAGTGTAATCATCGGCCCGTTGCACCGCGTTCAGGCCGGGGTTGGGCGCATAGGCCACCGCCCCTTTTACGCCCGAGCCATCGTCAGGATCGAGCAGGCTCCATACCTCGTTGCCATTGATCAACCACTGGATGCCGTAATCGAGGCCGCTGATTGCGCTGGCGTAGGCCTCTTTGTCACGGATGTCGCTGCCGCTCACTTTCAGCTCGAAAAAGGCCGATCGGGCCACCATCAAGGCACTGATGGTCACCACCA
>JBECKV010000055.1:0-12973 GCA_040235495.1 Porticoccaceae bacterium | reverse complement strand
GTTGTCGCCCCGATCCGTGGGCCAGATGAAATTATCAGGCTGTATGCCTGGCCATGAACTCAGCCATGGACTTCATCGCCAGCTTACCCTCGGGGATAAATTTCGCCATCAGGTGCCAGACATGCATCATGTCTTGCCAGACCTCGAGGGTGGAATCAACCCCAGCGGCCCTGGCGCGCTCGTGCAAAGTAAGCGCATCATCGAGCAATACTTCCGCGCCACCGACCTGAATCAACAGCGGCGGCAAGCCGGAAAGATCGGCGTAAATCGGCGAGGCCAGCGGATGACTGGCATCCTGTCCGGCCAGGTACAGATCGGCCATCCAGGCGAGCGTCTCCTTGCTGAGCATGGGGTCCTCCATCGCCTTGGTGTACATGGAACGCCCGGAAAAGGTCAAATCCGCCCACGGAGAAATACACACGCCACCGGCGGGCATCGGCAAACCCTTGTCCTTGATCGCCACCAGGGCCGCGGCGGTCAGGCCACCGCCCGCGGAATCACCGGCAAGAAAGATTTGCCCGGCTTCCTCGCCATCGTCAAGTAACCCCTGGTACGCGGCAACGGCGTCATCGACCGCGCCGGGAAAAGGCGTTTCGGGACCCAGGCGATAATCGAGAATCAGGGCCTTGGCCTGAGTGGCATCAGCGATCGCACCCACCATATCCCGGTGGCTGTCGGGACCGCCCAGGGCGTAACCGCCGCCGTGCAGGTAAAGGATCGTACGCTTGGGCTTCGCGCCTTGGCAGTATTGCCATTCACCGGGCACGCCACCCACTTCGGTTGACTGTCCGGGCTTGCGACTGGCGGTCAGGCCGGACATTTTCTCCAGGGAAGCCCGTTCCTTGTTGACGTCACCGCTTCGGCCGAGCATCTTTTTCATGGTAACGCGCATCACTGACGCCAGTAATCTGCTTCTTAAACTTGCCATTATTTTTACCTCTCGCTAGGGCCTGTTCACGCTCAATGGATTGTACCTGTTGCGGCTAAAAAAGCGCCAATCAAAGCGCGAGGCGCGTGGGCTCAGGCGCTGGCCTGGTAACCTTCGGGTTCGCAGGACCAGGCATGCAGCTCCGGCAACACCTTGTCAGCAAACAGGCGCATGGATTTCTCCGCCGCGTCAAAAGGCATACCGCCAAAACTGAAGGAGACATTCAAATTCATGGGGCCGGCCTGCTCGCGAATCCAGTGAATCTTGTCCAGCACCTGCCGAGGCGTGCCATGCACCTGATTGTTGGTAAACAGCTCGGTCACCGACTCCCGACCCCGGTCGCGCATGATTTCGGCGCTTTGCGCGTAGTAGTTGTAGACCTTTTTATCGCTGAAATGGGTGCCATCCATTTCGTAATGGTCGAGGGCGGAAATCCAGTAATCGTGCATATACTTCAGGGCATTTTCTTCCGCCCTGCCGGCGTCTTCGTCGCAGACGCAGAAAATATTGGCAACGATCGGTGGTGGCTCCTTGCCCTGTGATTTTCTGTAGCGGGCGCGGTAGCGATCGACGTCCTTGGCTCGACTCTTCCAGGGCGAGATAGCGAAGATCATCATGGTCGCCCCCAGATCGGCCACCACATCGGCGGAGTCCGGTGATTGGCAGGCCATGTACAGGCGGTCCTTGAAGGACTTGAAAGGCCGCGGTCGCAGTTCGCGCCGCTCCTGTTTGAAAAATTTGCCGTCATACTCGATAAAGCCGGTCTCCAGGCCCTGAATGATAATTTCGGCTGATTCATCGAAGCGGTCGCGAGATTCCTCCATGGGAATCCCGAAACCATCATACTCCACCCGCCCAATGCCGCGACCGAAGCCCATCAGCGCGCGGCCATCACTAAGGTTATCGAGCATGGCCATTTCCACGGCAATACGGCCCGGATCCTTGTGCCAGGGCAAAATCAATACGGCGGTACCCAGGCCGATGCGTTCGGTGCGACCCGCCATGTAGGCCAGTAATTCAGTGACACTGGGACACATCGTGTAATCAGTGAAGTGGTGCTCGGCCGCCCACAGGGAATCAAAACCCAGGGGCTCCACCAGATCGCAAATTGCCAATTGATTTTTATACACCTCCAGGTCCGTGAGACCCTGACCGAGCCCCGCCTGGAAAACACTCAACATGCCTACGTCCATAACCTTACCCCTTATCTAGCGATTAATATTATTGACCTTGTAATCTCTTTTAATCCCAAGCTCGCTGCTTGAGTCTAGCCAGCCGCCCGTCGTGCTTCAAGAAAACGGTGCGTTTTATTCGTTGGATTTTTATTTGCTTTGTTTTATTCGGTTTATTCGTTCGAGATAACCCGCCCACCGTCGATCACCAGGGTTTGGCCGGTCATGAAATTACCCGCTGCCGAGGCCAGGAACACCGCGCCCCCGGCAATCTCATCGGGCGTACCGATGCGGCGCAGGGGGGCGTTGGCGGTCGCCGCCTTGAGATAGTCCGGGTTGTCCCACAGCGCCCGGGCGAAGTCGGTTTTGATCAGGCCCGGGGCGATGGCGTTGGCGCGCACATTGTCCGGCCCGAACTCAGCGGCGATATTGCGCACCAGCGCGAAATCAGCGGCCTTGGAAATACCGTAAGCACCCAAGGTCGTATGCCCTACCAGACCGGCGATGGAAGAAATGATAATAATGGCGCCATCCCGGCGCTCCCGCATCTGTGGAATCACCATGGAACACAACCAGTGATTGGATTTGATATTGTTGTCCATCACCTTGTCGAACTGATCATCGCTGATACCCAGCATGCCGCCGTAGTACGGATTGGCCGCGGCGTTGCACACCAGTATGTCGATGTGACCCCACTGCTCGCGGGTTTGATCGACCAGGTTTTGCAATTCTTCCTTGCGGGAGATATTGGCGGGAATGGCAATGGCTTCACCGTTGGCGTTGGCGTTGGCGGCATTAATAGCCGCCGCCACCTCCTCGCAGACCCCTGCTTTGCGGCTGGATATCACCACTTTCGCGCCATGGGCGGCCATCTGCTCGGCAATAGCCTTGCCGATGCCCTTGGTGGAGCCGGTAATTACGGCAACCTTCCCACTCAAATCGAATAAATTTTTCATTCCACTTCCTTAACTCGTTGAATCAGCCAGCACCAGAAGTCATTCTAACGTAGCCCGGCCAAAGGTGGATGCTCGACGGCAACCGGAGTCTTGCATACCCGGGCCCGCTTGGTTTCAATAGTGGCGCGAATAAAACCAGTCGCGAGAACGAATAAAACAGAGAAATCACCATGAGTACACCCGTTCCCGTTCCACTGCTTGACAAGAAACTCACCGCTCCCGGCTCACCCTTCGAGATCGAGGAAATCGAGATTAACGGCCTGCCGACCCGAATGTGGAAGCATGCCCGGCCCAATCTGCGGGCCATTCTGGAAGATACGCTCCAGTTCGCCGACCGAGACTATCTCGTCTATCAGGACGAGCGCCTCACCTACGGCGAACACTTTCAGCAGGTGGTGGCGCTGGCCCACGCCCTGCGCGAAAACTATGGCATCGGCAAAGGCGACAGGGTGGCGCTGGCAATGCGCAATTTCCCCGAGTGGCCGGTGGTGTTCTGGGCGACGGTATCCGTCGGCGCGGTGATCGTGCCGCTGAACGCCTGGTGGACCGCGCGCGAGCTCGAATACGCCATCGGGAACTGCGGCGCCCGCCTCGTGTTTGCCGATCAACAACGGGCCAGCTTGCTGGCCGGCAGCTGCGATCACATTCCCACTCTGGAGCGACTGATTGTCATTCGTGGTGAGGATAACGCCATCAGCCCGAACGAGGATCGCTTCGAGGCAGTGGTCAAGCGCCACGGCCACCGGCAAAGCCTGCCCGCCGTGGACATAGCCCCCGACGACGACGCCAGTATTTTTTACACCTCCGGGACCACGGGCAACCCCAAGGGGGCGATTAACAGCCACCGCAATATCTGCGCCAACCAGGTCAGTGGTGTCTACTGCCGAGTCCGCACCGAATACCGCTATGGCCGCGAACCGGAAATGCCCACCGAGCAAATGGGTCAGTTGCTCAGTGCGCCACTTTTTCACGTCACTGGTTCCCTGGCCATGCTCTGTGGCAGCACCATCGCCGGCAGCAAAATCGTGCTGATGTACAAGTGGGATGCCGATACCGCGATTCGGCTGATCGAAAAAGAAAAGCTTCACTCCTTCGGGGGCGTACCGTCGATGCCCCTGCAAGTGCTGGAATCGCCGATTCTCAGTCAACACGACACCTCCAGCATTCGGGCTGTCCTTTTTGGCGGTGCGCCGCCGTCGCCACAACTTGCCCGGCGGGTGAAGGAAGCTTTCCCGAACTCCAGCTCCAGCAATGGTTACGGCCTGACCGAAACCAGCGCGTTGACCACCGTATGCGTCGCCGAGGATTACCTGGCCCGTCCCGAAAGCGCGGGCATGCCGGCAGCGGTGTGTGACATCAAAATCATGTCCGATGACGAACAACAGATGGCGGCGGGCGAAATCGGCGAGATCTGGGTCAAGGGACCCCAGGTCATCAAGGGTTACTGGAATAACCCGGAGGCCACGGCCAGCAGTTTCACCCAGTGCTGGCTGCATACCGGTGACCTCGGTTATCTGGACGAGGAGGGTTTTTTATTCGTGGTCGACAGAGCCAAGGACATGCTCCTGCGCGGCGGTGAAAACATCTACTGTATCGAGGTGGAAAGCGCGCTCTACGATCATCCGGCGGTGGTCGACGCCGCCGTGGTCGGCATTCCCCACCCTATCCTCGGCGAAGAGGTCGGCGCCCTGGTCCAGATTCGCCCCGGTGATTCGGTGACCGAAAAAGAACTACAGGATCACGTGGCCGCGCAAATTGCCGCCTTCAAGGTGCCGATTCGCATCGACCAGTACCCCGAGCCTCTGCCGCGCAACGCCAACGGTAAAATCATGAAGCCGGAAGTCAGAAAAATAATGGGCATTGCATAACCAGGCGGTTGATGATCGCCTTTCCTCGCCTTGGGCGTGAGCGATCAGTGGGCACAAGCAGGTGCCTAGCGCCGGGTGGGCATGCGCGGAAACTGGATAGTGCCGGCCAGGGGTTCGAGCCAGGAGACCCGGGAATCACAAAAGATTTCCGACGCTGGCTTCATGTTCGGGAATTCCCGAGCCGTCGACAGCCGAATCGACACGAAGGACGACGCCGAGTCACCGTCGACCGGCAACGAACACAGATGGGTACCGCACTCGCCGCAAAAGGCCAGACGTCGAATCGCGCCACTATCAGCCCGCTTGTCAAAGTACTTCGGCTCGCCCCGGGTAAACCTGAAGTCGCCGGAAGCTACGACGCTGGACATGCGAAAGGCCGACCCGCTGAATATCTGGCAGTCGCGACAGTGACAAATACCGACGCGGTTCTCATCCAGCTCCGCTTCATAGCCAATGGCGCCGCAAAAACATTCTCCGCTGATGCGCATGAGTGCTCCTTCCTGATTCAGTCCATTTTCGCCCGGCGATTGACACTCGCAAGACGGCACCGCTCCGCTGGCACAAATAACTGTTCCATCAGATATTTTTTGAATGCCGGCGCGTAATCCTGCTCATCGACCGCCACCTGCATACAGGCCAGCCAGGCATCGCGCTCCGGTTCATCGATATCCAGATGCGCATGCGCCACAGGAATGATGATGGGACCGTATTTTTTTGAAAACAGCTTTTCGCCGCCCAGCCAGCCGCTGAGAAACAGGGTCAGTTTGTCCCGGGCCAGGGTGAGATCCTCGGGATGCATGGCGCGGATGGTTTTCGCCTCGGGCAACTCGTCCATCGCCCGGTAAAAACGATCCACCAGTTTTCTCAAACCTTCCAGCCCCCCGGCCGCCTGAAAAGAGGCGTCCCCGTCACCATATTTAACTGCCATATACGCGCTATCCTGTTGTGGAACACTTGCAAATACCAGCAGCGATACTAGCCGACGTCGGCGTACGCCAGTCCGGATATAAATCAAATAAACGGGTTAAAAACCGGACAACCTGCACCGACGGTAACAAAACCAGGGTTAAAGAACATGGTTCAAAGAAAACATATCCCGCACGCCTAAGCTGCCTGGTTTTATCCGTGCCCGGCGCGGGCGCACCGGTCAAGCTCCCGACATGCGCACCGGCACCGGTATCGATGACAAGGGTCGCGAATCCTTTGGCAACCGCCCCGGTCCCGCTGTCGCCCAGCCAGGAAAAATCGCCACTCCGAGCACGCCTGATGCCTCGCCACGAACGGTAAAAGAACAACACAAAAGTTCAGGCAGCCATGGCGGATTTGTCAATCGCGCCAGGCGCGTTGAAACGACGCCGGACCCAAGCCAGCGGTGAACATGGTCCGGATAATCGCGCCTGTGACCACAGCTAACGACAAGTCGGGATGTACTGCTATGATGTCAAGGCCCGCGCCTTTCAGTTAAACCGCTGGGCAGCGGTGGCCCTTGACCATCGATGCAACGAGCGCCGGCGATCAAATGACAACTATATATAGCGCTTTAACCGGCGACATTTAACAGGGGACATTTCAATGACACGCAAACATGTTCTGGATGGAGTCAAGGTCGTGGATTTTACGCACTACGTCGCCGGGCCCCACTGTACGCGGCTCATGGCGGAGACCGGCGCCGAGGTAATTAAAATCGAGGCCCTGACCGGCGATACCTCGCGGCAATTGCCGGTGCAGAGGAACGGTCGCAGTGGCTATTTCATCCAGCATAATCGTGGCAAGCGGACCATAAGCCTGGATTTACGCAACAAGCAAGCCCAGGACATCTGCCATAAGCTGATCAAAAACGCCGATGTCGTCATCGAAAACTTCACCCCCGGCGTGATGAAAAAATACAACATGGACTGGGAGGCCCTGCGCGAGATCAAGCCTGATCTGATCATGTGCTCGATCTCCTGTCTCGGTCAGGAGGGACCGCTATCCAAACTGCCCGGCTTTGATTACATCGGCCAGGCCTATTCCGGGGTCATGGGCATGACCGGCCAGGTGGATGGCCCGCCGGCCCTGTCGGGCATGGCCTTTGGCGATATTTCCACCGGCGCTCACGCCTACGGCGCGATTGTCAGCGCCCTGTATCACCGGGCCAATGGCGGCGGCGGCCAGTATCTCGACATGTCGTTGCTGGACTGCCTGTTCAGCTATCACGAAATGAATGTACAGGTTTATGACGCCTCGGGGGGGCAACTGGTGCCCAAGCGCAGCGGCCACCAGCACTCCTTTGTCTCGCCCCTGGGTCTGTTCAAGTGCGGAGACCGCTACCTGATCATCGTTGCCATCGGTCCCCAGTGGGCCAACCTGTGCAAGTTGCTGGGCAGGGAAGAGTGGCTGCAAGACCCCCGCTTTGCCGATCCCGTGAGTCGCAACAACAACCGCGACGAAATCAGCGCGGCCATTGAAGCCTGGCTGGCGACCGTTGGCGACGCCGAAAAAGCCGTCAAAATCCTGGTCGAGGATAATCACGTTCCAGCAGCACCGGTGCTGGATGTGCCGGAGGTAATGTGCCATCCGCACATGGTGCAGCGAGGGATCGTCCAGACCGTCAGTGACCCCGAGTATGGCGAGGTTAAAATCCCCGCCTCGCCCCTGCGTTATTCCGCCTTTCCGAAACCCCTGGAATTACAGGCCAGCACGCTTGGGCAACATAATGCCGAAATTCTCGGTGAGTTGGGTTACAGCGCCGAGGACATCGTCCGGCTGGATCGGGAAGGCGTACTGGGCAAGGCCTGAACTACAAGCCGCTCGAGGGGCGGATAGCCACCGCCCCAGGCCAGGAATTTCAAGCCCCCTCGGGACTTGATGGCTGGTCTGATCAACCATCGACACAAGCGAGACCTCAGCGTGACCGAAACACACATCCTCAAGGGTATCCGCGTGGTGGACTTCAGCCATTACGTGGCGGGCCCTCACTGTACTCGCCTGCTTGCCCAGCATGGCGCCGAGGTGATCAAAATCGAACCTCTGGCCGGCGACCCCGCACGGCAGCTGCCCTTTGTCCGGGAAGGTCGTAGCGGCTGTTATATCCAGCATAATATCGGCAAGAAGAGCCTGAGTCTCGATCTCCACCAGCCCCAGGCCCAGGAAATCTGTCATCGGTTGATAAAGCGTGCCGACGTCGTGGTGGAGAACTTCACTCCCGGCGTGATGCAGGGTTTGAACCTTGACTGGCGGACTCTTCGAGCCCTGAACCCGGAACTCATCATGTGCTCGATTTCCTGCCTGGGGCAGGAGGGTCCCCTGGCCCGTTATCCCGGTTTTGACTATATCGGCCAGGCCTATGCCGGAATCATGGGCATGACGGGCGAAGAAGGCGGCTACCCTGCCCTGTCAGGCCTTGCCTTTGGTGATGTGTCCACGGGCGCCCACGCCTACGGCGCCATCGTCAGTGCCCTGTTTCACCGGCTCCAGGGCGGCGGCGGACAATATCTAGACATCGCGCTGCTCGATTGCCTGTTCAGCTACCACGCCATGAATGTACAGGTCTATGACGCCTCGGGCGGTGCGATGAATCCTCGGCGCAGTGGCCATCAGCATCCTTTTGTCGCGCCCCTCGCCCTCTTTCCTTGCAAGAACGACTGGCTGATTATCATCGCACTCGGCAAGCAGTGGCCCAATCTGCTGGCGCTGCTCGGCAGGGAAGAATGGCTCGAGGACCCGCGTTTTGCCGATCCGGTCAGTCGCCACGATAACCGCGACGAACTGACCCGGGCCATCGAGCAATGGCTGGAGCAGGTCGGCAATGTCGATGACGCCCTGCGCCTTCTGGGTGAATACCACGTGCCGGCGGCGCCGGTACTGAGCGTGCCGGAAGTCATGAGTCATCCGCACATGCTCCAACGGGGGCTGGTTGAAACCATCGATGACAGCATCTTCGGCCCGGTGCAAATCCCCGCCTCACCCTACCGTTATTCGAGTTTTCCCAAGCCCCTGAAGCTGTCGGCGCCGCTGCTGGGAGAGCACAACCGCGACATCCTTGGCGAGCTCGGCTACAGCGAAACGCAAATTGCCGCACTGGAGCAAGGCGGCGTGTGCAATGCCGGCGCGCGATAAGGCTTGCCCCGTCCGCCGCCGACTCCATAAACTACCGGGAACGGGGGCGCCAAATTTGGCTGCAAAACATCCCCTACCAGAACCAGGAACTGATACCGGGAGGGGTTGTCGTGAGTCGAGGAATGCTGGACGGCTTTAAAGTCATCGATTTCACCCATGTGGTCGCCGGACCACACTGCACCAAAATGCTGGCCGAACAAGGCGCCGAAGTGATCAAGATCGAGCCCATCGGCGGCGAGCTATCACGACTCCTACCCAATCAGAAGGACGGTCGCAGCGCCTACTTCATTCAGCACAACATTGGCAAGAAGACGATGTGCATGGATATCTCGACGCCCGAGGGTCAGGAGATCTGTCATCAGCTGATCAGGGACGCCGATGTGGTGGTCGAAAACTTTTCCCCGGGCGTGATGAAGAAACACAACCTGGACTGGGACACCCTCAGGCAGATAAACCCTGATCTGGTGATGTGCTCCATTTCCTGCTTTGGCCAGACCGGCCCCCTGTCGCACCTGCCGGGCTATGACTGGATCGGTCAGTCCTACGCCGGCATCATCGATATGACCGGAGACCCTGACGACATCCCCGTGTTTGGGGAATATGCTTTCGGCGATGCCTCCACCGGCGCCCATGCCTATGGCGCCATTGTCTCGGCGCTTTTGCATCGCTTGAGAGGGGGCCGAGGCCAGCACATAGACCTGTCATTGATCGAAGTACTTTTCAGCTATCACGAGTTACACGTACAACTCTATGACACCAGCAAGGGCCAGTTCCAGCCCAAGCGGGCCGGCCGCTACCATACCCTGCTGGCGCCGGTAGGCATTTATCGCTGCAAGGATCGATTCATCTTTATTTTGGGCCTCGCCCATCAGTGGGAAGGGCTGGTCAGAGCCATGGGTCGCGAGGACATGCTCGAAGACCCCAGGCTCAACGATCTGAATACCCGAGGCCAGTATCGTGACGAAATCACCGAAGCCGTGGAGGTCTGGCTGGACGGCGTCGGCGATGTCCACAAGGCTGTGGAACTGTTGCAAAAACACCGTGTGCCGTGTGCGCCCATCCTGTCGATCCCGGAAGTGATGGCACTGCCCCACTGTAAGGAAAGGGGAATCGTGCGTACGGTCAGGGACCCCGTGTGGGGCGAATTGCACATCCCGCGCACCCCCCTGCGTTTTTCCGATTTCCCCGACACCCCCGATGCCGAGGCGAGCATGCTCGGGCAACATAATCACGAGATCCTGAGCCAATGGCTCAACTACAGCGCTGACCGGATCGCCCAGCTCGAGGACAAAGGCATCATAGAATCGAAAAACATTTAGGAGTTGCCACTGGTGGGCGCGGCGCATTACATCTTTAGCGGCGCATTACATCTTTACAAGCGGGAAACTTTGCAAGTATTGTGAAGTGACGATAAGAACGTTCAGTAAACGGGGGCCTTAACCATGAACCAGCGTATGTTGGACGGCTTTAAAGTCGTCGATTTTACCCATGTGGTCGCCGGACCACACTGTACCAAAATGCTGGCCGAGCACGGTGCCGAAGTCGTCAAGATCGAGCCCATTAGCGGCGAACTGGCCCGCAACCTGCCGATGCACAGGGAGGGCCGCAGCGGTTATTTCATCCAGCACAACGTCGGCAAGAAATCCATGTGCATGGATATCGAAACACCGGAAGCCCAGGAGATCTGCCACGAACTGATTCGCCAGGCCGACGTGGTGGTGGAAAATTTCAAACCCGGGGTTATGAAACGCCACAACCTGGACTGGGAAACCCTGAGAAAAATCAATCCCAACCTGGTGATGTGCTCCATTTCCTGTTTCGGCCAGACCGGTCCCCTGGCCGAGTTACCGGGCTTTGACTGGATCGGTCAGTCCTATGCCGGCATCATCGATCTACTGGGGAAAAAAGACGACACCCCGATATACGGTGACTTCGCCTTCGGCGACATCGCCACCGGCGCCCACGCCTGCGGCGCCATCGTCATGGCGCTGATGCACCGTCTGCGTGGCGGTGGCGGGCAATACATCGATATTTCCCTGATCGACGTTTTATTCAGCTTCCACGAACTCAGCGTACAACTGTACAACAGCACGGGCGGCAAGATGCTCCCTCACAGGGCGGGGCCAGAGCATTACCTGCTGGCAGGGGCCGGCATTTTCAAATGCAAGGATAAATATATGTTTATCGTTGGCCTGAACCAGTGGGGAGGGCTAACCAAAGCCATCAACCGACCGGATATGGCCAACGACCCGCGATTCAAAAACCTGGCTGAAATCAGCCAGTATAAAGACGAAATTAACGGCGCTATCCAGGACTGGCTTGATACTCAGGAAGACATCTACGAGGCCATGGAAGTCCTGGAAGCCAACCGTGTTCCCTGCGCGCCCATTCTTAATATCGCTGAATTCATGGACCACCCTCACGTCAAGGAGCGGGGCTGCGTGCGCACCATCAAGGATGATATTTTTGGCGACATTCGTGTTCCCCGAACGCCGCTGCGCTTTTCCGAGTTTCCGGAACCCCCGGATTTGAGAGCCAGCACCCTCGGGCAGCACAACCACGAAATTCTGCGCGAGTACCTCGGCTACAGCGCGGAAAAAATCGCGACCCTTGAATCAGGGGCGATAATTGCGTCTAAAAATATCTGATCCTTGCCCGGTTCGGATTAAAATCACGGGGTGGTCCTTCAAGCCAGGGATCACTTCGCAACAATAAACAGGGCTTGTTGACATAACCGGGTAAATCAACCGTGAGCAAACGCATGCTGGACGCCTTCACGGTGGTTGACTTCACCCATGTTCTGGCCGGCCCCCACTGCACCAAGATGCTGGCCGAGCACGGCGCCGAGGTGCTCAAGATCGAACCCGTTGGCGGCGAAATGATTCGCATGTTCCCGAGCCTGCGCGAAGGTCGGAGCGCCCACTATATTCAACACAACATCGGCAAGAAAAATCTGGCCATCGATATCACCACGCCCGAGGGTCAGGCCATTTGTTACGAACTGGTAAAACAGGCCGATGTGGTGGTGGAAAATTTCGCACCAGGCGTCATGAAAAAACACAAACTGGATTGGGAGACTCTGAACCGGATCAATCCCGATCTGGTCATGTGTTCCATTTCCTGTTTCGGCCAGTCGGGGCCCCTGTCGAGCCTGCCCGGCTTTGACTACATCGGCCAGGCCTACGCGGGAATTATCGATCTGACCGGTGAAGCGGGGCGCCCACCGGTATTCGGCGAGTATGCCTTCGGCGACCTGTCCACCAGCACCCACGCCTACGCGGCGATTTTGACAGCCCTGATCCATCGGATGAATGGCGGTGGCGGACAATATCTGGACATCTCGCTGATGGAGGTGTTGTTCAGCTATCACGAGATGAACGTTCAGCTTTACGACACCACCGGCGGCGCGTTCGTATGCCAGCGCTCCGGTCCCCACCATCCGCTATTCGCACCGGTCGGCATCTATCGCTGCGGGGATCGCTACCTGTTCATCGTCGGCTTGAGCCACGCCTGGGAATCACTGATGAAAATAATCGGCCGTGAGGATCTGCTTAATGATCCACGCATGGCCGATGTCAGCGGTCGGGGCAAGCACGCCGACGAAATCAATGCCGCCATCGAAGTCTGGCTGACGACGGTGGAAGACGTATTCACCGCCGTCGCCATCCTGCAGAAAAAAAGAATTCCCAGCGCCCCGATCCTCACCATTCCGGAAGTCATGGAACTCGAACACACTAAAGAGCGTGGCATAGTGCGCACGGTCAGCGACCCGGTTTTCGGCAGCGTAAAAATCCCGCGCACGCCGCTGCGCTTTTCCCAGTTTCCCGAGCCACCGGCGCTGGAAGCCGGCATGCTGGGCCAGCACAACCGTGAAGTTCTGCGCAATCGGCTCGCCTATACGGACGCGCAAATCAACGCGCTGGAGAGCGCCGGCATCATCGGGTCGAAAAA
>JBECKV010000032.1:0-4476 GCA_040235495.1 Porticoccaceae bacterium | reverse complement strand
TTGAGCCGGCACGCGAATTTATCGGCCCGGCTCCACTCCTAGCATGGCCATGCCTTGCACCTCGGCGGCTCCGTCCCTGTCCACGGCCGCATGGTGCGTGGCCATGATGACATCGCGAAAATACTGCTGCATGGGGGCATCATTATAGGCGGCATGGGCACCGGCCCCGGCGTATAAACGCTCGACGGCCCGGCGACAGAGTTCGGCGGCGTAAGCGGAGTGCCAGCGCATTTGCGCCTGCGCCTCCGGACCCGCTGGTTCCCTGGTTTCGGCGATGACGTCGAACATATCGCAGTTGCGGGCAATCAATAATTCCGCCGCGGTAATATCCCCATAGGCTTCAGCGACCCGGCTTTGCGTCGTGCCCATGCGCGCCTTGGCGCCACTACCCTGGCCGCTGTATATATCCGGGCGCACCCGGGTGTTTTCGATATACAGACTCAACATCCGCCGGGACATCCCCAGGATGGTACCGGCGAGCTGGGTGGAAAGACTGCACATCACCGGCGCCATGTAAACACCACTGTTTTCGTGATCCCGGGCATGAGGGCTGAGGCCGTTGAATAATTTTCCGGTTGCCTGGGCGCGGTGCTCGGGGATGAACACGTCATGCAGGAGCACGTCCTTGGAACCGCTGCCACGCATGCCCAGGGTGTGCCAGGTATCGTCCACCTCCACCTGTTCGGTGGGCACCATGACGTGGAGGCTATTGGGGCCTTTGGCGGGATCATCGGAGTCATGCAAGGAACCAATCAACAGCCAGGGCGAGTGATCGACCCCCGAGCAGTACTGCCACCGTCCGCTCACCCGCCAGCCACCATCGGCCTTTCGGAAACGTCCCTGGCCCGCTAGGGTGCCGGCGATCAGCAGGTCACGATCGTCATCGAACAGCTCCCGCCGACAGGCATCGGGAAAGCTTCCGGCAATCCAGTTGTGAGCGCCGCAAACCATCAATACCCAGCTGGACGCGGGACAGGTACGCGCCAGTTCCGCGCAGGCATGCACCTGGGCGCGAATGGACGCGCCGTGGCCACCGTTCAGCTTCGGCGTCATCAATCTGGCCAGGCCAGCCTGGCGCAGGGCGGTAATGGATTCCACGGCGGCGCTACGCCCCGCTTCCGTCATTTCCTGGTGGGTGGCCAGCACTGGCAGCACCGCGTCGATGGCCGGCTGGTAGCTGAGTGTTTCGGGCGTTTCCAGTGCGTTCATAAGTATCTCTCCTGATTCTGGTACGCACCCGTAATCAACGCGGCGCCAGCGTGTCGACCGCCTTGCGGGTGGCTTCGAGCCGACCCTCGTTCACCGGACTCACGGCCAGAATGGGCATGCCCGCCCCGGCTTCATGGAACGCCGCCAGTTGCTCCCGGCACTGACCCGGGGGACCAAAAACACAGACCTCCTCGACCATCCTGGCGCTGACCTTGGTGGCGGCCAGGCGCCGGTCCCTGGCCTGCCAGGCTGCTTCCAGACCGGCGACTTCGGCTTCAAAACCGCTCGCCCGCCACTGTTTGCGGTAGTTGGGCATCTGCCCGAAAAACGCCAGGTTGTAGCGCGCCGCTGACATGGCCGCCTCGACATCGTCGGAGACAAAGGTGGGAATGCTCATGATGCAATCGATATCATCCGGGTTCTTGCCCACACCTCGGGCCGCCTGCCTGGCGGTTTCCACCAGCGTCGGCAGGTAGGAACGTCCGGTCAGAAAAGGCATGATGCCATCGGCCTCCTGCCCACCCACTTCAGCGCTTTCCGGAGTCAGCGCCGCGACCAGCACTTTTGAGTCGTATTGGGTCGGCCGGGGCTTGAATAAGCCTTTGCCGCCCTCGCCGCGCAGGTATTGTTTGACATTGCGGGCGTACTCCCGCAGGTAGGCCCGGGGATTGTTCATGTCAATACCCAGGGATTTGAGTACCTGGCGATGACTCATGCCCAGACCCAGTATCAAGCGCCCCTGGGTCAGCTCGGTGATGGTCCAGGCAGTCATCGCCGCAAGAAAGGGATGGCGGAAATAAATGTTGGCGATATTGGTGCCAACCTTGATGTTCGAGGTGCCGAGACCGATGGCCAGGGCATTGGCCAGGGCATCGCCGGCGCCCTCGTTGACCAGCATGGCATCGAAGCCCCTGTCCTCGGCCATCTTGCCAAGTTCGACAAATTCCTGGGGCGGTGCGTCGGTGACGGTTGAAAGGACAAAACCAAGACGGTGACTGGACATTATTATTCCCCCTGACCTTGAGTTTGCCGGTCCCGGTCGCGGGCCAGCTTTCTTTTTTCTGATTTACAACATCATAGACATACGAATAGCGCCGTCCAGTCGAATCACTTCGCCATTGAGCATGGAGTTCTCGACGATATGACAGGCCATCTGGGCAAATTCAGACGGCTTACCCGGCCGCTTGGGAAAGGGCACCAGAGAAACCATCTTGTCGACACCCGCCTCGCCGACTTCGCTACGTGCCAGAGGGGTATCAAAAAAGCCCGGCGCAATGGTCATCACCCGAATGCCGTAGCTGGCCAGATCCCTCGCCATGGGCAGGGTCATACCGGCGACACCGGCCTTGGCCGCGGCATAGGCGGTATCGCCCACCGGGCCATCGAAGGCAAAGATCGAGGCGACATTGACGAACACTCCGCGCTCGCCGTCCTCGTTCAAGGGCTCCAGCGACGCGATATCCGTGGCGGCCAGACGACAGACATCGAAGGTGCCGGTAAGGTTGACATTGACCACGCGCATGAAATCGGCGAGTGGATGAGGCCCCTTACGGCTGGTGATCTTGCGGCCGATGCCGATGCCGGCGACATTCATAACGATGCGCGCAATACCCAGTTTTTCTTTCACCGTGGCCATGGCCGCGGCAACGCTGTCGGTATCGGCGACATCCACCCTGACCGCGAGCCCACCCACCTCATCGGCGATGGCTTTAGCCAGCCCCTCGTTCAAATCCAGCACCGCCACTTTCGCGCCCCTGGACGCCAATGCCCTGACGGTACCGGCGCCGAGGCCGGAGGCACCGCCGGTAACGATGGCAACCTGATCTTTAATCTCCATCCTGATCTCCTGACTGTTAATTATTTATGAGTAGTAAACTTGTGACGCAGGAATTTTGTAATTAGGTCGCGCGCAATCCCGCGTCCAGGCGAATCACCTCGCCGTTAAGCATGGGGTTTTCGCATATCTGCAGAGCGAGCTTGCCAAATTCCACCGGCTTGCCGGCCCGCTTGGGAAAGGGCACGGTTGCAACCGCGTCTTCCGGATCACCGCGCAGGACTTGTGCCGCCAGCGGCGTGTTGAATACACCGGGGGCGATGGTCACCACGCGCACACCGTAGCTGGCCAGATCCCGCGCCATGGGCAGGGTCATGCCGATCACCGCCGCCTTGGTGGCGGCGTAGGCGGTCTGCCCGCGGGGGCCATCCAGACCAGCAGCGGAGGCGACGTTGACAATCACCCCCTGTTCTTCACCGTCCAGGGGCTCGAGCTGACGCACCAGGTCGGCACCCAGGCGGCAGACATTAAAGGTGCCTGTGAGGTTGACGGCAATCTGCTTGCCCAGGGCCTCCAGCGGCTGCGGCCCACCCCCTCGAGTGGCGACTCGGCCAATGATGTCGATACCCGCGCAGTTGATAAATATCCGTGGCGCGCCATTGGCCCTGGTCGCCTGTTCCAGCGCCGCAAGCACCGATGCCTCGTCCGCCACATCACACTGGATAGCGGCACAATTCAATTGCCCGGCAACTTGCCGGGCCAGCTCCAGGTTGCGATCAAAGAGAGCGACCTTTGCACCTGTTTCCACGAACAGCCGCGCCGCGCCGGCGCCGAGGCCGGAAGCGCCACCGGTGATGACCACACTTTGATTTTTTATATCCATTGCAATTTTCCCAAGCAATTTTCCTACGCCAGTTCTCCAGAATAGATGAGCGCTCAGCCGGTGCCCAGACGCACCGCGCCATCGATACGAATCATCTCGCCATTGAGCATGGTGTTCTCGGCAATCTGTTGCACCAGGGCGCCAAACTCCAGCGGCTTACCCCAACGCTTGGGAAAGGGTACGGTGGGAATTATCGCGTCAATCCATGCCTGCGGAATTCCAGAGGCCAGGGGTGTCTCAAACATGCCCGGGGCAATCGTCACCACGCGGATGCCGTACTGCGCGAGGTCGCGGGCCATGGGCAGGGCCAGACCCTGCACCCCGGCCTTGGACGCGGCATACGCGGCCTGGCCGATGGGGCCATCCTGGGCGACCACGGAGGCGATATTGATGATCACGCCGCGCTCACCGTCTTCATTCAGCGGCTCGGTTCTGGTCAGGCGGTGGGCGACGATGCGGGCGACATTAAAGGTACCGGTCAGGTTTACCGCGATCACACGCTCGAACTCCGATAATGGGTGGGGGCCCTTGTCATTGGCCGTTCTAATCGCGACATCGATACCGGCTGCATTTAACAAAATGCGCGGCGTACCCAGAGTGTCAACGACGT
>JBECKV010000167.1:0-44108 GCA_040235495.1 Porticoccaceae bacterium | reverse complement strand
CCCTTCTGTTTTTTTGCTGCTTCGCTCAGGGCTTCGCCAAAGCCCTCGCGCTCGATATCGTCCGCTGGCAATTCATCGAGAAACCGGCTGGGGGAGGTTTCGAGGATTTCGCCGAATTGCTTGCGTTTGGCCGCCAGAGTCATGGTCAGAGTCTGACGGGCGCGGGTAATGCCGACATAGGCCAGGCGCCGCTCTTCCTCGATGTCGTCCGCATCGATGCTGTTGCGATGGGGCAGGAGATTTTCTTCCATGCCGATCAGATACACGTGGGGGAATTCTAGGCCCTTGGCCGCGTGCAGGGTCATGAGCTGGACCTTGTCGTCGGCGGATTCCTCCGCCTGGCGCTCCAGCAAATCCCGCAGCACCAGGCGGGCGATGGCCTCTTCGACGGTAAATTGGTCGTCGGTTGCCGTGTCGTTTTGTCCGGGTGTTAATAATTGCCGGAGTTGCTCCACGAGCAGACAGACGTTGTTGTAGCGATTTTCCGCTGCCGCCGTGCTGGCGGCGTTCTGATGCAACCAGGCCTCGTAGCCGATGTCGTCGATCATCTCCCGAATGGCGGCGATGGGATCGGCGCTCTGGCAATTTCTGGCGATATTTTCCAGCCAGCTTTTAAAGCTTTTCAGGCGCTCCAGGTTGTTCGAGGCAAGCTCGGTGGCGAGGCCCAACTCGTCAATGGCGCTGAACAGGGGAATCTCCCGGCGGGCGGCGTAGGCGGCGAGTTTTTCCAGGGTGCCATGGCCGATCTGGCGCCGGGGCGTGTTGATGATGCGCAAAAACGCGTTGTCGTCGTCGGGGTTCATCAGCAGGCGCAGATAGGCCATGACGTCCTTGATTTCGCTGCGTGCATAAAAGGAAGTGCCGCCGCTGAGCTGGTAGGGAATGCCCTGGGCCTGAAGTTTCATCTCCAGCAGCCGGGCCTGATGGTTACTCCGGTAGAGCACGGCGAAGTCGCGAAAGTGACAGTTTCCGCGCAGGCGGCTTTCGATGATTTCATTAACCACGCGCTCGACCTCGGCTTCCTCGTTGCCGCAGCGGATCACCCGAATCGCCTCGCCGAGGCCCCGTTCGCACCACAGCGCCTTGTCGAACACGTGGGGGTTGTTGGCGATCAGGGTGTTGGCGGCGCGCAGGATGCGGGCGGTGGAGCGGTAGTTCTGCTCCAGCTTGATCACTTCCAGGTGCGGGAAATCCTCGCTGAGCTGGACCAGGTTTTCCGGCCTTGCGCCACGCCAGGCGTAGATCGACTGGTCGTCGTCACCGACCACGGTCATATTCTGTCGATGGCCCAACAGTAACTTGACCAGTTCGTACTGGGCGACGTTGGTGTCCTGGTATTCGTCCACCAGCAGGTAGCGGATGCGTGCCTGCCAGCGATCGCGAATGTCCGGCTGCTCGTGAAACAGCCGCACCGGCGCCAGGATCAACTCGTCAAAATCCACCGCGTTATAGCTTTTCAGCGCCTGCTGGTAGCGCTGATAGAGGGTGGCGATGGCCTGCTCGCCCTGGCTTTGCGCGCGGGACAGGGCCTGGCTGGGATCGACCAGGGCGTTCTTCCAGGCGGAGATCTGCTTGCGCGCCAGATCCAGGTGATCCAGGTCGATGTCGGCGCCGCGCACCATCAGTTCCCGCAGCAGATTGCCGCTGTCCTCGCCATCAAAAATGGAAAAACCGCTTTTATAGCCCAGCGCCCGTATTTCATGGCGGATGATAGTCAAGCCCAGATTATGGAAGGTGGAAATGGTCAGACCCCTGGCCTTTTCGCCCTTTACCAGGGCTCCGACCCGTTGCTTCATTTCCCGGGCGGCCTTGTTGGTAAAGGTGACCGCGGCGATGTGGCGGGCCGGAATGTCGCAGACCTCGACAAGGTGGGCAATCTTGTGGGTGATGACGCTGGTCTTGCCGCTGCCGGCGCCGGCCAGCACCAGCAGCGGGCCGTTGACATGACGGATGGCCTGGCGCTGGGGAGGGTTGAGTTTATCCAAGCTTGGGTCCGGTAGCGTTGCGGTCTGTGAACAGGCGGATGAACAAAAGCGCGCGATTGTAGCAGGGCCGCCAGCGATGTTGTGTACGTCCAGGCTATTGACACTACAATACCGGGCCTTTGCGCCGCGCGGGGAGATTCGCCCGTCCGCGCCTGGCAATCCGTAACCAGAAAACCGGGGCAACACCATGAGTTCAGCCAGTCTGAAGGACGCTTTTATTTGCGATGCCATCCGCACTCCCATCGGTCGCTATGGCGGCTCGTTGGCGAGCATTCGCACCGACGACCTGGGCGCCTTGCCCATCCGGGCGTTGATGGCGCGCAATAGCGGTGTCGACTGGCGGGCGGTGGATGATGTGATCTACGGCTGCGCCAATCAGGCCGGTGAGGATAACCGCAATGTGGCGCGCATGAGTGCGCTGCTGGCCGGGCTGGACCCCGGCGTGCCGGGCGCTACCATCAACCGCCTGTGTGGCTCTGGTCTGGATGCCGTGGGCAGTGCGGCGCGAGCGATTCGCGTGGGCGAGGCGGCGCTGGTGATTGCCGGTGGCGTCGAGTCCATGTCCCGCGCGCCGTTTGTCATGGGCAAGGCCGATTCGGCGTTTAGCCGCAATGCCGAGATCTACGACACCACCCTGGGCTGGCGTTTTGTCAACACGCTGATGCAGCAGCGATACGGCACCGACTCCATGCCCGAGACCGCCGAAAATGTCGCCGAGCAGTTTGGCATCGAGCGCGAGGCCCAGGATCGATTCGCCCTGGCCAGTCAGCAGCGGGCGGCCGCCGCACAGGCCGGCGGCGTGTTCAATGACGAAATCGTGCCGGTGGAAATTGCCCGCCGCAAACAGGAGCCGCTGATCCTTGACAGGGACGAGCATCCCAGGGAAACCAGCCTGGAGGCGCTGGCCAGATTGCCGACACCCTTTCGGGCTGGCGGCACGGTGACCGCTGGCAACGCCTCCGGCGTCAACGATGGCTCCTGCGCCTTGCTGCTGGCCTCCGAGGCCGCTGCTAAAGCCCACGGCCTGACACCGAAAGCGCGTATCGTCGCCATGGCCACTGCCGGCGTGGAGCCGCGCATCATGGGTATCGGCCCGGTGCCGGCCGCGCAAAAGGTGCTGGCCATGACCGGTCTTGGCCTGGAGCAAATGGATGTGATCGAACTCAACGAAGCCTTTGCTGCCCAGGGACTGGCGGTCACCCGCGAGTTGGGCCTGCCCGATGATGCGCCCCATGTGAACCCCAACGGTGGCGCCATCGCCCTGGGTCATCCCCTGGGCGCCAGCGGCGCGCGCCTGGCTACCACGGCCATGTACCAGCTGCATCGCACGGGCGGCAAATACGCCCTGTGCACCATGTGTATTGGCGTCGGGCAGGGTATCGCGCTGATTATCGAGCGGGTTTGATGGACGTTTTGCTGGTCATGACTGGCAGGGTGGAGCGAATAACTGACAGGAGACAAGCGAGCAGATGAAGAAGTTGTGGGAGCCTTCGGCCCAGCGGCGGGCCGACTCGAATATGGCCGCTTACATGAGGTGGCTGGCGGCTGAGCGGGGGTTGAGCTTTGCTGATTACGACGCGCTTTATCAGTGGTCGATCACCGAACTGGAAGCTTTCTGGCGGAGTATCTGGGACTACTACCAGGTGCGCTCCACCGCGCCCTTTGCGCGGGCATTGTCGTCTTCGGCCATGCCCGGCGCCCGCTGGTTCGAGGGCTCGACCCTGAATTTTGCCGAGCATATTTTCCGCGCGCGCGCCGATGACCGTCCGGCCTTGATGGCCGAATCCGAAACCCGGGATTTGTACCCGGTCAGCTGGGCGGACCTGCACCGGCAGGTGGCCCGCCTCGCTCACTACCTGCGTGGACTTGGTGTCGAACCCGGTGACCGGGTGGTGGCCTACCTGCCCAATATTCCCGAGGCGGTGGCGGCCTTTCTGGCGGCCAATTCGATTGGCGCGGTGTGGTCCAGCTGTTCGCCGGATTTTGGCACCAACAGCGTGGTGGATCGTTTCCAGCAGATTTCTCCCAAGGTGTTGTTTGCCGTCGATGGTTATAGTTACAACGGCAAGACCATTAACCGCCTCGATGAACTGGCCCGCCTCAAGGCCGATCTGCCGAGCCTGGAACGCATCGTGCTGTTCGACTATCAGGGCAATGCCGCTGCCTGCGCGGTGCCCGATACCGACCACTGGCATGAGGCGCTGAATAACCCGGCCACCGAGATTGTTTTCGAGCAGGTGCCTTTCGATCATCCCATCTGGACCTTATATTCCTCCGGCACCACCGGCATACCCAAGGCCATTACCCACGGCCACGGGGGTATTCTGCTGGAGCACTACAAGCACATGGGCCTGCATTGCGACATCAAGCCCGGGGACCGGTTTTTCTGGTTTTCCACCACCGGCTGGGTGATGTGGAATATCGGAGTGGCATCGATGCTTACCGGCGCCGTGCTGGTGATCTACGATGGCAACCCGGCCTTTCCCGATCCCGGGCGGCTCTGGTCTCTGGCTGAGCGGGCGCGCTTGAATCAGTTTGGCGGCGGCGCGGCCTACTACATCGCCTGCATGAAAGCGGGCATGAAGCCGGGTGAAGACTACGATTTAAGCGATCTCAAGGCCGTGGGCTCCACCGGCTCGCCCCTGCCCGAGGAAGGTTTTGAATGGATCTATGACGCGGTTAAAAAAGATGTCTGGCTGATTTCCATCAGTGGCGGCACCGACATCGCTTCGGCCTTTGTCGGCTGCTCACCCCTGCTGCCGGTTTATGCCGGTGAGATCCAGTGCCGCATGCTCGGCGTCGACGTCCGCGCCCTGGACGATGAAGGCAATGCCCTGGTGGATGAAGTGGGCGAAATGGTCATTACCCAGCCCATGCCATCCATGCCGATCTATTTCTGGAACGACGAAGGCGATGCGCGCTATCGGGAAAGTTATTTTGAAGACTACCCCGGCTGGTGGCGCCACGGTGACTGGATGCGCCTGTCCGCGGCGGGCACCATCCAGATCATGGGCCGCTCCGACTCGACCCTGAACCGGGGCGGCATTCGCATCGGCACCAGTGAGGTCTATCGCGGCGTGGAAAAAGTCGACGCCGTGGCCGACAGCCTGGTGGTCAGTCTGGAGTTATCCGGTGGCCGCCACTACATGCCGCTGTTCGTACAGTTGCAGCCGGGGCTGAGCCTGAACGACGACATCATCGGCCAGATCAAGCAGTCCCTGCGTGCCAATTTTTCGCCACGCCATATCCCCGACGAGGTATTTCAGATCGACGAGGTACCCTACACCATGACCGGCAAGAAGCTGGAGACGCCGGTGAAGAAAATCCTGATGGGCTTCGATATCGATAAATCGGTGAATCGCGACGCCATGCGCAACTCCAGGGCCATCGACTACTTTATCGAGTTCGCGAACAAGACCCTGAATATGTAGGCCTGGCCCATCGTTGCTTAACGCTAACTGGTATGTCGGAAAAGTTATGGATGTTAAAGCCCTGCTGGAAAAAATCAGAACCCGGCCCGACGCCGTCGAATTCGATGAAGTGATGGCGGTGATTGCCGAGCATTACCTTTACACCGAAACCCGGTTCACCAACGGCCCCGATGCGGACCAGGTGGTCAATGAGGCGGGCATCAATGCCGGTTCCTGCCGTATCTTCGCCTTCGCCAGGCTCAATGGTTTAAACGAAAGGCAAACGCTGGCCTGTTTCGGCCGCTACTACCGGGAGGATGTGCTGGGCAAACCCGATGGCCGGGATCACGCCAATATCCGCGGCTTCATGAGACATGGGTGGCCTGGCATCCGCTTTGATGGCGAACCCTTGAGGGTTCGCTAGCCGAGTTGGCGGCCGTTGCCGAAATCAGCTCAGGAGCGGTGAGGCTTGGTGGCGACCGCCGCTGGTGGTTCTTCCTCGGCCGCCTCTTCCATGGGTTCGAGAGACAGGCTCAGGCTGCCGAGGGGCTTCTGCAAGCCGGGTTTGGCGGTCGCGTGAGCGGCGGCGGCTTGCATGATAATCTTTTCTTCTTCCGTCGGCTTTGCAGCTGGAGCGTTTGCGGTTGGCTCGGATTTTGGCTGGTCTCCCTGCGCGGGTTCCGCTGCGACCGCCTCGGCCTCCATTTCCAGTCCGAGGGACTCGTCGACGGCGGGAGCGCCGCTTTTCAGCTGGATCTGCAGGCGCAGGTTGTTTTTCGAATCGGCATTTTGCAGGGCTTCTTCGAAACTGATCTTGCCGTCTTCGTACAGTTCGATCAGCGCCCGATCAAAGGTCTTCATCCCCTGGTTGGCGCCTTTCTCCATGACTTCCTTGATTTCCTCGACCTTGCCGTTTTTGATCAGGTCACTGACGCGCGGCGTGCCTATCAGTACTTCAATGGCGGCCGCCCGCTTATTGTCGATGGTCGGTATCAGGCGCTGGGAAACGATACCCCGGAGATTAAGGGAAAGATCGAGAAACAGTTGCTTGTGCCGGTCCTCCGGGAAGAAATTGATGATGCGGTCCAGGGCCTGGTTGGCGTTGTTGGCGTGCAGGGTGGACAGGCACAGGTGGCCGGTTTCGGCAAAGGCCAGGGCGTGCTCCATGGTTTCGCGGCTGCGAATCTCGCCGATCAGAATGACATCGGGGGCCTGGCGCAGTGTGTTTTGCAGGGCATCCTCGTAGCAGTCGGTATCCATCCCCACCTCCCGCTGGTTAACGATACTCTTTTTATGCCGGTGGACAAATTCCACCGGGTCCTCAATGGTGATGATGTGCCCGGCGGAATTGGTGTTGCGGTAATCGATCAGCGATGCCAGCGAGGTGGATTTACCTGAACCGGTGCCACCGACAAACAGCACCAGGCCGCGTTTTTCCATCACCAGCTGAGGCAGAATTTCGGGCAGGCCAAGATTTCGGTAGTTGGGGATTTCGGTTTTGATCACCCGAATAACCATGGCCACTTCGTTGCGTTGCTTGAAAATGTTTACACGGAAACGGCCTACTTTGGGCTCGGAGATGGCCAGATTCATTTCCGGCTTGGACTCGAATTCGGCAATCTGGCCGTCATCCATGATGGCGTAGGCGATAGCGCGCACCTCGCCATTCTGGTACGTGTGCTCGCTCACCGGCGTTAGCTGTCCCTGTATTTTCATGCTCGCCGGCGCGCCGGTGGACAGATACAGGTCCGAGCCGTCGCGCTCAACGATCATTTTCAGAAGGTCGATAAATTGCATGGGTGGATCCTTACGGGTGGGTTAGTGTTGTTACCGTTCTATCTTTCCAGAGCCGGCGGTTGCCCCCGGTATCGCCCCTGGTTGCACGAGGTAGTTTGTTTGAAATAACCGCCAACTTACTGATTAAAAAAGGTTTTATCAACTCAAATACAAGGCTGTATAAGTCGGCTTGCGGGAAATGTGAAGTCCCTCACTTTTTTCGGTGGTGATGCCGGCGGCTATGCAAAACCGGGGCCGCCTGGCGAGGACCGACGCGCGCCTGACGCAGTGTTGGTGATTGTGGCTATGTGTCTCTTCCGTTAGTCTGCGTGGGCCAAATAATCAACCGAGGAGTACAAGTCATGAAAGCAGCCGTATTGCGGGAATTTAAACAAGCCCTGTCGCTGGAAAACGTTGCCATCAGCAAGCCCAGGGGCCGCGAGGTGCTGGTGCGCACCGCGGCCAGTGGTATCTGCCACAGCGACCTGCACGTGATTGACGGTTATCTGCCCATGGGCACGCCGACGATTCTCGGCCACGAGCCCGCGGGCATCGTCGAAGAGGTTGGACCCGAGGTGACCGAGTTCAAACCCGGCGATCATGTCATAGGCTGCCCCTCGGCTTTTTGCAGTCACTGCAATTTCTGCATGGAGGGGCGGGGTTATCTATGCACCGGGCAAGCGGAAATGGCGCGGCGCAAAAGCGAGGAACCGCGTCTTTCCATCGAAGGTGAGTATGTCCGCCAGTTTTCCAACCTCTCGTCCTTCGCCGAACAGATGCTGGTCAACGCCAATGCGCTGGTGAAGATCCGCGATGACATGCCCCTGGACCGGGCGGCGCTCATTGGCTGTGGAGTGACCACTGGTCTGGGCGCGGCGCTGAACACCGCGAAGGTGGCCGCTGGCGATACCGTGGCGGTGATCGGTTGTGGCGGCGTTGGCCTGTCGGTGATTCAGGGCGCGCGCATCAGCGGGGCGAATCGGATCATTGCCGTCGATACCATGCCCTGGAAACTCGATCTGGCCCGTAAAATGGGCGCTACCGATGTCGTTAACGGCGCCGAAACCGATGCCGTCGAAGCCGTGCTCGAGCTGACTTCGGGCGGCGTGGATTACGCCTTTGAGGCCATCGGCGTGAAACAGACCGTGGAGCAGGCCTGCCGCATGTCCCGCCGGGGTGGCGCGGCGGTCATTGTCGGGGTGGTGCCGGCGGGGACGAAAGTTGAATTTGACGGCCTCGACCTGGTGTTGGCGCAGAAGCGCATCCTCGGTTCGATCATGGGCTCCAACCGCTTTCGTATCGACATGCCCCGCTACGTGGAGTTTTACATGAGCGGTCGGCTCAACCTGGACGAGATGATCAGCGAGCGCTTCAAGCTGGATGAAATCAACGAGGCGATCCAGAAGCTGCGCGACGGTAAAGTCGCGCGTGGCGTAATTAACTTCGATCAATAGGCGATATCGTCGTGCAGCTTGGCTACGCCATTCCCAACAACCAGGGTGTGGAAAAGGTCGCCGACCTGGTGGACCTGGCCCGCGAGGCCGAAGACCTCGGTTATCACTCAGCGTGGGTCAGCGAGCACCTGTTCAATACCGCCTACGTGGCCAAGCGGCTGGGCAACCGACCCTACCACGAGGCGCTCACCGTGCTCACGGCCATTGGCACAGCGACCGAAAAAATCCAGCTGGGTACTTCGGTGTTGGTGCTGCCCTGGCATCATCCGGTGCGTCTGGCCAAAATGATCGCGACGCTGGATCAGTTGTCCGGCGGGCGGGTGATACTGGGCGTCGGTGTCGGTATAACCCGTGAAGAGTACGAGGCGCTGGGGGTGTCTTTCGCCGAGCGCGGCGCCATTGCCAACGAGTGCCTGGCGGCCATGAAGGCGCTCTGGACCCAGGAACTCCCGGCCTTTAGCGGCAGCTATTACCAGTTTGCCGATCAGCTGTTTTCGCCCAAGGCCCGCGTACCGGAGGGCCCCCCCGTCTGGGTGGGCGGCAACAGTCCCGCGGCTCAGCGGCGGCTGGTGGCCCACGGCAGCGGCTGGCATCCGCTGGCCCTGTCACCGCAACAACTGGCCGAGGCCTTGCCCGGCGTTAAACGGCAATTGCTGAAGGCCGGGCGCTCAGCCGATATTCCCGTGGCTTTGCGCACCCCGCTGGAGATCACCGAACAAGCCTGGGAGCGCCCGCCGGAACAGCGCCGTACCCTGCGCGGTACGGTGCCGGAGCTGGTGGCGATGATGCGGGCTTACCGGGACGCCGGTGTGAGCCATCTGATTATCGACCCCAACAGCGGTGATGTGGCGTATAACCGGGAAATGCTTCATCGCATCGCCAAGGACGTGCTGCCTCTGGCGGGCTAGCTGAGCACTAAAATTAATAGCGTCATAACAAGCAAGAGGACGGAATGACTCGATCAAGTGAAACCACGGGCACCGATCTGAACCAATTGGGCGCCCGTGTCGGAGCGCTATTGAAAGACCGGGGGCAAACCATCGCGGTGGCCGAGTCATCCACTGGCGGTCTGCTTTCCGCGGCGCTGCTGGCGGTGCCCGGGGCTTCCGCTTATTTCAGGGCCGGCGGCGTGGTCTACACCCGGCAGGCCTGGGAGAGCCTGCTCAACGCATCCATTAAAACGGTCGGCGGCACTAAACCGCTCAGTGAGCAAACCGCCCTGTATTTGGCCCATAACATTCGTCAGCAGCTCGGTAGCGATTGGGGCGTGGGTGAGATCGGCGCGGCGGGTCCGGATGGCACCCGCTATGGCGACCCCGCCGGGCACACCTGCATTGCGGTGGTTGGCCCAAAGGTCGAGCACTCCATTACTCTTCAGACCGGTGATAACGACCGGGTGAATAATATGTGGGCCTTTACCGGCGCGGCGCTCGATGTGCTGGAATCGCTGCTTACCGACTAAGGGGCGGGCATAGGCCGGGTCGGGCGATACCAAGATGAAAATACCGATTTACCCAACTTAAACGAGATGGAGAAAGTGATGACTGGATTAGTACAAGGCAAAGTGGCTCTGGTGACCGGCTCTGGCTCTGGCATTGGCCGGGCTTCGGCACTCAAGTTCGCCGAGGAGGGCGCTAAAGTAGTGGTCTCCGACGTCAATGTCGCCGGTGGCGAGGAAACGGTCGACATGATTAAACGAGCCGGGGGTGAGGCGACTTTTATCGCCTGCGATGTTTCCAAAGCCGCTCAGGTGGAAAACCTGATTCAGCAAACCGTCGCTACCTATGGCCGATTGGACTGCGCCTACAATAACGCGGGTATCGAAGGTGATGCCGCCACTACCATCAACTGCAGCGAAGAGAACTTCGACCGCAACTACAACATCAACCTCAAAGGCGTCTGGTTGTGCATGAAGTATCAGATTCTGCAGTTTCTCGCCCAGGGTGATGGCGGCGCCATCGTCAGCACCGCCTCGGTGGCCGGCCTGGTCGGTGTCAAGGGCTCCTGCGCCTACGTCGCCGCCAAGCACGGCGTGGTTGGCCTGACCAAAACCGCGGCCCTGGAATTTGCCAAGAAAAATATCCGCGTCAATGCCGTGTGTCCGGGGGTGATCGAAACGCCGATGGTCGAGCGACTCACCGAAGGCGCGGCGGAAGGCAAGGCCCGAGTAGCCAAATGGCAGCCCGTGGGCCGCATGGGTCAGCCGCCGGAAATCGCCGCCGCCGCGGTGTGGCTGTGTTCCGACCAGGCCTCCTTTGTCACCGGCCACGCCATGCCCGTGGATGGCGGGATTATGGCGGCTTGACATCAGGTGACTGGATGCGCGCAGGCCCCGTCGCCCGTTCCC
The DNA here is from genome assembly GCA_040235495.1 of Porticoccaceae bacterium. GTDB lineage: Bacteria > Pseudomonadota > Gammaproteobacteria > Pseudomonadales > Porticoccaceae > HB2-32-21. Next base: position 33,136 of record JBECKV010000167.1, on the reverse strand, counting down.
CGTCACCGGAACGGACGACCAAAAAGCGCGGCTTGCCTTCCGGTTTCATTTCCGGTCTGGTATGCCGAGGGGGGCCTGCCACGCCCTCCTGTCAAGTTGCGAGCAGAAACTGGCTAAACCATTTTTGCCCCCACGGTCGTTCCTGAATGCCCGCTATTTTTTTTGCTTATCCGCTCATGTGGTGTATTTTGGTCGCGAACAGGGATTGCACGCTGTCACCGCAAATGCGCATTTTGAAAGCAAAAAAAACGCGATCAGCGGATAAAATTTTGTTGCCGCTGAGTTGAGAAAAGGTTTCGTCGGCATGCATTTTGTCTGCTTGCGTGGCCGTCGGGAAATTACTGTTTGGCACGTCTTGCCCGTGGGAGGTTCCAAATGTCCAGCAGAACCCTGCAGTTAACGGAAGCGCTTTACGCATATTTGCAGGATGTTTCCCTGCGTGAAGCCTCGATACTGACCGAGTTGCGCGAAGAAACGGCGGGCCTGCCCATGGCGGCCATGCAGATCAGCCCCGAGCAGGGTCAGTTCATGGCCCTGTTGGTGAAATTGCTGGGCGCCACACGAACCATTGAAGTCGGGGTGTTCACGGGCTATAGCGCCCTGGCGGTAGCGCTGGCCCTGCCCGAGGCAGGTCACGTTCTGGCTTGTGATATCAACGAGGACTATACCTCGGTAGCGCGCCGCTATTGGCAGCGCGCCGGTGTGGCCGACAAAATCGATCTCCATCTCGCCCCGGCGACAGAGACCTTGCGAAAAAAGATCGAAGCCGGTGAGCAGGGCAGCTATGACTTTGCTTTTATCGATGCCGATAAAACCGGCTATCGACAGTACTACGAACAATGCCTGAAGCTTTTGCGTCCCGGCGGCCTCATTGCGATCGACAATGTCCTGTGGGGCGGCGCGGTAATCGATCGGAACCAGCAGGATGACGATACCCGGGCGATCCGAACGTTTAATACCTTTATCAAAACGGACGAGCGAGTGGATCTGGCGATGTTGCCTGTGGGTGACGGCCTGACGCTCGCGCGCAAGCGTTAGGTCGGATAGCGGGCGTTAGATCGGACAGCAGGCCTTAGGTCGGATAGAACGGCGCGCACTGGCCCGTCCTGAAACGCGGGTTTATACTTTTTAAAAATTGACGGTAAGTTCACCTTCTTTATTAATGGTCATTATTGGCCAGGGCCGCTCTGCTTTATGATGACGACGGCTTTCGTGACACATCCGGACTGCCTCCTCCATGACATGGGGGCGCATCACCCCGAGTCGCCCCGGCGCTTGCGGGCCATCGAGGATGGCCTGAAGGAAGCGGGTATCCATGACTTCCTGCGGCTGTACGAAGCACCCCTGGCGACACGCGCTCGGATCGAACTCGTCCATAGCGCCGCTTATGTCGATTTCCTTCACAGCAGCCTGCCGCCACAGGGTTTGCGGCGTCTGGACGCGGATACGGCCATGAATCCCGACAGCCTGAAGGCGGCTTATCGGGCGGCTGGCGCTGTCATAAAGGCCGTTGATCTGCTGATTGCCGGGGAGGCCGACAATGCTTTTTGTAACGTTCGCCCGCCCGGCCACCATGCGGAAAGCAATCAGGCCATGGGCTTTTGCCTTTTTAATAATATTGCCATCGGCGCTGCCTACGCCTTGACCAGGGACAGCATCAATAAGGTCGCCATTATTGATTTCGATGTTCACCACGGCAATGGCACGGAGGAGATTTTTCAAAACAATGAAAATGTCCTGATCTGCTCCAGCTTCCAGCATCCCAATTATCCCGGTAAGGATTTCATTAAAAATAGCGACCGGGTCATCAACGTGACGCTTGCCCCCGGTTCTTCGGCGCGGCAGTTCAGAGAGGCTGTCGAGCAATCCTGGTTTGCCCGAATCGAGTCCTTCAAGCCGGAGATGATATTTATCTCCGCCGGTTTTGACGCGCATATGGACGACCCGCTCGCGGAGCTCAATCTCAGTGAAAGTGATTACGCCTGGCTGACGCAACAACTGGTGCGCATGGCCCGGAAATACGCTGCCAGCAGAATTGTTTCGTCGCTGGAAGGCGGCTATAACCTCCCCGCGTTGGGCCGGTGCGCAACGGCTCATATTCGGGCTTTGATTGGGATTTAAGCGAGCGGGGTCGGCATGGCGCGGTCGGGTCGGGTCGCCCGTCGCTGATCCCTGTCGGCCTGCCGGGGTTTTGGCGCCACACGGAGATTTCGATGTTGTTGATTTGCGTCACTGGCGCAAAAGCACTTTTTATCCACTATAAAAGTTGCTGATGAGAGCGGGTGTTACGCGTCATCTAAACCAAAAGGAGATTGTTATGAGCAAAGCTAAACAGCAGGAAAAAAAAGAAGTAGAAGTAAAACGTGGTCAAGTGCAAACAGCGGAACCAGGCCGGGCGTTGAGTCCATTCGAGGAAATGGACCGCTTCGCCGCTCAATGGTTTCCGCGCCGCTGGCTGCGGTCTTTGCAGACGGAGTGGCCGTCGTGGCCGGAATTGGGTGGTGTTTTCGAGGGCAAGATTCCCAAGGTGGATGTGATCGACCGTGACAGTGAGGTGGTGGTCCGCGCCGAGCTGCCAGGCGTCAAAAAGGAAGATCTCGATATCTCGGTAACCGATAGCTCGGTGTCCATTAATGGCAGTACCAGCCACGAGGAAAAGGAAGAAAAGGGCGATTATTATCGCAGCGAAATCAGTCGCGGCAGCTTTTCCCGCGTGCTATCACTGCCGAGCGACGTGGACAGCGATCAATGTAAGGCCACGTTCAAGGATGGCATTCTGGAACTGAAGTTGCCGAAGGTTGAAAAAGCCAAGCGCAAAAAAATCAACATCGGCTAGTTCGGCTAGTTCGGTTGAACCTTTCAGGCATCGCCAACACGGAGCCGCAAGCGACGGAGCTTTCGGTTCCGTGCCGTTTTTTTAAATACGCATGAACAGATGCTACAGCGGCTATAGACCGAGTATTTCATCCGCCGCGGCTGCCACCGCCGTAGCCCTGTAAAAGTCCGGATTCATGCCACCATGCAGGGTGACTGCATTAGCGAAGCTGAAATCCCGGAACTGCTTGGGGTCGAGAATCCCGTTTTCGACCAGTTCCCAGGCTTCCACCAGGATCCCGCTCATGTTGGGCACATCCCAGTGGCCGATGTCCGATCCGAGTACGGGCTTGAGTACCGCCTCCAGTGGGTTCAGGCGCCGATCAAAAGCGGTAGCCGTGTGCCGATCATCGGCCTCGCAACCGAAATAGAAATTCGCCGTGAACTGCTCGCGGATATCCTCGGCGCGGGAGAATCCGCAGGCGGCGAACTCATCCAGCATTGCCGGATCTTCCTTGTTTCTGGTCAGATAATCCCGGGCCAGATCCTCCACGCTTACTTCCTGGCCGATGATCTCATCGCCATACTCCCGGAACAATTGTGCCAGCTGCCGGTGATCCAGCGCCTGGGGGTTGTAGTGTTCCAGCGCCTGCCGGTTGCGCTTGTCCCAGTGGGCGATCAGTGCCGCGTAGAGTGAGCTGGCCCAGGCCACGCCGCCTTCGAGGAAGGCGAACTTGAGGCCGGGAAAGCGCCGCGTGACGCCACCGAGCACCAACGAGCGGCAGAAGCCTTCGCCGGCGGCGGCGAAGTTACCGATGTGGTTGAACATATAGTTGTTGACCGATTGGCGGGTCCCCCAGCCGGTGCCGCCGGAATGCACCGTCACCGCGACTTTCAGCTCCACGCATTTGGCCCAGAAGGGATCGTAATCGTAAAGGGACTCAAACCCGAGGGTATCCAGCCAGGTGGCGTAGCGGCCCGCTTGGGGGGAAATTGTAGCAGCGGCGGCAATCGGACGCCTGATCAAACCGGGCACCATGATGGCTTTAAGGCCCAGTTCCCCGACCGCGTATTCGAGCTCCTCGATGCCTTCTTGGGGCGTGCTCAGGGGAATCACCGCCACCGGCGTCATGCGTGCGCCGTGGCTGCGGAAGATATCCGCCTGATAAGTGTTCAGGGCCCGGCAGGTGGCGCGACGCACATCCTCGGCGGGGTCGCCAGGAAACATCAAACCCAGGGTCGGATAGACGATGGCGAAATCGATACCCATTTCATCGAGCCGTTTGTGCAGCAGCTTGGGCAGGATGGCGGTGGCGCGATCCAGGGTGTTGCGCGACGGCAGCGCCCACCACACCGGTCGGGTCTGCTTCTTGTCCAGTCGCTCCTGGGGGCTCATGGCGTACCAGTTGACCTGGCGCTGTTCGAAACGCTGGGCAATGTCCGGCCCGGCGACCTGTTTCAGGTAGTCGAGCAAGACCGGTGTGAATTCCACCGAGTGGCCATCAGCGTCGATGATCGGGTGGTCGAGCTGGTTTTTGATGCGGTCTACCGCTGGGCCTGGTTTCATGAAAGCGAATGGTTTGCGCGGGAGGACCGGACTTTATCACAGTGGTGTGGGTTTACAGGGCGCTTGCGCCCACCGGGACAGGGTCTGGTTTTACCTGCCGGCGTCTTCAAGTGCTTGAGCCGAGGGCTTTGTGCCGGTCCCGGCCGCGCGGATGGCTTGCTCGAGATAGTACTCATAATAAGCACCACTTTGGTAACCGATCAGGCGCGGGACCAGCTCCGATCCTTGGTCATCAACAAATACCAGGGTAGGTGTCAGTTGCAGTTGATAGCGGCTGGCCAACTCCCCGACCGTTATTTCGTTGCCCGCGAAATTAACCAGGCCTTGGGGCGCATCGAGGGGCAGGGGAAGGAGGTTGAACTGGCCGCTGTAGTCACCTGAGCGGATCAGGGGTTTGAGAACCTCCTGTTCCAGCAGGCGGCAAAAGCGGCAGTCCGCGCGCGAGGCGTAAATTATGATCGGTGCGCCCTCGGCGGCTTCGGCTCCAGCCAGCAGTTCAGGGAAACCGCTCGTGTCGGCACGGGCAGGCTCACCGACAAAGCCGGCGACAAGGGCCAGGACGAGAGCCAGGATACGACCATGGGTACTGGCAGAGCGGCTTCGGCAGTGCCTCGACGCTGGTTTAAGCGGCTGCGTTTTAAACGTCATTGTGTTCGGTGCACTCGTGTTTTGGAAGTCGGCGCGATCAGTGGAAGTCCTGCCATCATAGCGGTTGCGAGTCATAGCGGTTGCGAGTCATCGCAGGTGTGAGTTTTTAAACATCCATCTTATATGCATATATAATATATATTTAGTCTTGATTGTTATATATTAGTAACATAATTTAATAATGTATAAAAACAAAGTGTAGGAGGTTTTATGGAACGTGATTACATCATTTCCTGGAAAGCGGCGGGCATTTCCCTCGGGCTGCTGTTGGTTTTAGCCACGGCGCTGGTCTCACCGCTCGGAGTCTCGACTCAGTTTGTCGTTTCCGATGCCGTGATCGCCCATAAAATTGCCCCCGCGTTCGCTGAATCCAATACCTATTTAGCCAAATACGGCGCCAGGGAAAACTGGGGCGTGGGTTATGGCTGGATGCTGGTATTAGGCATGTTCGTCGGCGGCGGGGTGGCGGCGGCGATCTTTGGCAAGCGTCAGCCGCAAGCGGACAAGGGTTCACTGCCTCCCATGTGGCAGGCGCGTTTTGGTGATTCCATGGGCAAACGCTACGCCGCGGCTTTTTTCGGCGGTGTCGCCTTGTTGTTTGGCGCCCGGCTCGCCGGTGGTTGCACCAGCGGCCATATGATCAGTGGCATCCCGCAGTTGGCGATCAGTTCCTTTATTTTTGCCGCCACGGCCTTTGGCGCCGCGATTCTGGCAGCCAAATTCCTCTATCGTTCCGGCGCGGAGAATTAATATGACCATTCTGCTTACCGGTTTTCTTATCGGTTGCGCCTTCGGCGCGATTCTTTATCTGGGCGGAGCGACCAGTTATCGCCGCATCCTGGGTACCCTGCGACTCAAGGATATGTGGATCATAAAATTGATGGGCACCGCCATTGGTGTCGGCGCCCTGGGTATCGCGCTGCTGAATCTGGGTGGCTGGGCCCACATGTCGGTCAAGCCCGTCTATGTCTGGGGCGTTGCTCTCGGCGGCCTGGTGTTTGGTGTCGGCTGGGCGGTATCCGGCTTTTGTCCCGGCACCTGCGTGGTTGGCGCCGCGGAAGGTAAAAAAGACGCGCTCGCGACCCTGCTTGGCGGACTCGTCGGGGCGCTGATTTTTTCCCTGGTCTACCCCTCTCTGGAGGTGTTGATCAAAACCGCCAACTTTGGTGAGCTTACGCTGAATGGTTTGCTGGGCATTAACGGGATCTGGCCGGCTTTGGTGATCTTTGTCGCTTTCATCGGCATCACTTTCTTCGTGCTGAAGGACAACTACGAGTAAGCACCTGCTTGTCAAGCCCTTCGTTCAGGGATGAACGAGGGTGTAGCCACGCTTTATTTCCTCCACCATGAACGCGACTCCGGTCTGCACGACTTCCACGTTGTTGAGTGTCTGGGGGCGTTTGCCGGTGTTGCGCGCTATCGTATCCAGGGTGTTGCCGCAGACATAGAACCTGACGCCGTGGGCGGCCAGGCTGGAAATTCTTTGCGCGCGCATAAGGTCCGCGGCCTCGCTACCCTCCGTCAGCAGCTTGACCCCGGCGCCAAAGGCGATCACCTCGATGTCTACCTTGTCCTGGCCGCCGTAGTATTTCATCAGGTTATTGGCGATATCCAGCGTGGCATCGTGATGGACGCTGGCGGCATCGCTGACCTGCAAAATGATATGAGCCTCGGCAAAAGGCTTTTCTGCGCTGAGTTCGGATGCCCAAGCCCTTAAGTTCAGCAGGGGGTCCATGGTCACCAGACAAAGCATGATCAAGCACCGGATCGGGCGCGGAGTTTTAGTGTTGTGCGAGCGTATCAAGCAAGGACTGTGGGCCATCTGTGGTCCTCGAACCGGAACCCGCTCCCGGTGGTTTGCGAGATTTAATCATAGTCGGCCAGCCCTGGATTACCTTCCACACCCTTGAGCAGCGGGTTGTTGCCCCGGGGGATATTCACGGTTTTGGCCGCGCGCAGGTAGTCGGCCACCACCTCCCACACCGGTGCGCCCGGCGCCTGGGAGGCGACGGTTGCCCAGCCGGCTACTTTGTAGTGCCTGGCAGCCTCCAACGGGGTGCCATCGGGCAGTTCCAGATCACCGATGCGCTTGCCCATGACCGCATTGGGAGCGCAGCTAAAGCGCAAGCCGCCGACCCTCACCATGTCGCCACCCTGTTGATAATAGGGGTCGGCATTGAAGAGGTTGTCACAGACGCTTTCCAGTACAAACCTGATGTCCTCGCCGCTCATTTCCCGGACATAGGTCTCCGGGTAGCTCATGCAGGTTTGATCCAACACCCGCTCCATGGTGATAGTCTCGCCGGGCAGCACGCTGGTGCCCCAGCGAAAGCCCGGTGACAGGCTGATCTGGGCATCGAGAACATCGCGCAGGGCGTCACAGATGAGCTGGTCAAAGGTGCCGGAGAAATTACCTCGCCGATAGAGTAGGGATTCGGTGACGGCCAGTGGCTGGTTCAGGGTCTCCAGCCAGGGGGCACGCACTTCGTCGATATAAGCCTGCATGGCCGGGTCGGCGGGCAGCAGATTCGCGAACACCGGCAGCAGACGGTAGCGGAAACCGCTGATGCCCGAGGCGCCGAACTGGATATCCAGCACGCCCACAAACTTGCCATTGGAGCCGGCGTTGGTGACCACGGTCTTGCCGCCGGGGTTTTGCACGGTGACCGGCAGGGGTACGCCGTCGTGGGTGTGGCCACCGAGGATGAAGTCGATGCCGACCACTTCGCCGGCCAGCTTCAAATCCACGTCCATGCCGTTGTGGGACAGCAAAACGACCGCATCCGGTTTTTCCCGCTCGCCAATCCGGGTCGCCAGTTCACTCAGTTCCTGGGCGCGAATGCCGAAGGTCCAGTCCGGAATAAACCGCCGTGGATTGGCGATCGGAGTATAGGGAAAGGCCTGGCCGATGACCGCGATACGCCGCTGGTTAACGGTCTTGATCACGTAGGGCTTGAATACGTGGCCACTGTCTTCGTCATACACATCAGTGCCTTCAAACAGGGCGTCTTCGGTCGCTTTGACATTTTGCGCGACAAATTCACCCATGAAAGCGCGGCTGTTTTCCAAAACTTCCCCGGCCTGGTAGGTGAACTCCCAGTGGCCGGTCATTACATCGACACCCAGGCGATTGCAGGCGCCGACCATGTCCTTGCCCCGCGTCCACAGAGCAGTGCCGGAACCCTGCCAGGTGTCACCGCCATCCAGCAGCAGGGCGCCGCCGGGGCTTTCCGCCCGCAGGCGGTCGATCAGGGTTTTCAGGTGGGCAAAGCCACCGACCTTGCCGTACAAGGCCGCGGACTCACTGAAATCCAGATAGGTGAATGCGTGGATGTCGCGCGCGCTCAGGGTCAGGCTTTTGGCGGCGGTGAGTTCGGCGAGCAGGTTTTTCCCCACCAGATGGGGAAAGCGGCCGCTGGCTTCGCCGATGCCGATGTTGACATTGGGTTCGCGGAAATAAATCGGTAGCAACTGAGCATGGCTGTCAGTGATGTGGAGGATGCGGGCATCGCCGAAAGCGGGCAGATTGTAGTAATCCTTCACTGTTTCGGCATTACTGTCGAGTCGGTCGCAGCCGCTGAGCCCGGCGGCGATACTGCCCTTCCAGAGAATATCGAGAAATTCACGCCGGTTCATTGCTACTTCCCATCCTGCTTTTGGACGGGTGGTTTCGGTAGTCGCTGACGCCAGGCCTCCTGTTCGGCTTTTGCCTGGGCCAGGGAGGCCTGCGCCAGTGTTTCAGCCTGCTGGGCCAGTGATAGCGCTGCCGGGAAGTTTCCCGCTTCCAGGGCCTCGCTGGCTCCTGTCAATAGTTTGCCGGTTTTGATCCAGGCGTGCCCGGCGGTTTTGGATGCTTCGTATTGTTCGCGCGCGCGCTCGACGGCCTGCCAGGCTTGGGCTTCGGGCGCCGATGCGGTGGGTGGTCTTTTTTCCGAGCAGGCCGAGGTCAGCAGACCGGCCGCCAGTAAGGCAATGACTTTTAGCTTGAAAGAAAGGTTGTTTGTGTTCATCGCTTTAAATTCCGCTGCCGTCACCTGCCGGTTTCCCCGGGGGTGTGTTACTTGCGTATCGCCGGTCCGTTCCAGGTCAGGCCATTACTGATATAGGAGAGAAAGTATTCAAGATTGCGGTATTCCGGACTCTGCTGGGCAAAGGGCTCCGCGCCCACCTGCTCGTTGCAGCGGGCGAAACGCCGATGCAGGCTGCCCAACTCCTGCCATTTGAGACGGTAGGCGGGCCAATGGCTGACGTGACCCAGGGAAGCGCCGAGGTACTCGGCGCGCAGGCGGTTGCCCGCCAGTTGCACATGGCAGCTGGTGCAGGCGAAGTTCAGTTGCCCCCGCCGGGTAGTGTAGAAACGCTTGCCCTCGTTGTAGGCGGCCAGGGCGCCCGGGCTTTCCGGCTCCGCGACGGCGATGGTCTGGCCCCTGGACTGCCAGGCGATAAAGGCGCTCAGGCGAAGCAGCTCCGCACTCCTGTAGGACAGGGGTGCGCTGCCGTGGGCCTTGCGGCAGTCGTTGATGGCCAGTTCCAGGGTAATGACTTCACCACGACTTTCATCGAAGCGGGGATAGCGGTTTTTAACCGCGCCATCGCCAAAACAGTCACTGTAGTTGCCGCCGTCGGCCAGTGAGCCGTTAAACAGTTCCTTGCCCTCGTCGACGTCGACTTCATAGGGCGGAAAATCTTCCAGCTCCAGCCACTGCTCCCTGGCGTTCTGGTCAAAGGCGTAGACTCCATCCTGGTGGGCGCTCAGTTCAACCGCGGGAAAACGTTTTTGATAAAAGGCCCGCATGGCCTCCCGGTCTTCCGCCGGCACGCCACTGGCAAGGGCCGTGAAGCACACCGTCAAAGCCATCAGCCCTGTATACAGTGCGATAAAGCCAGGCTTGCGAATCATGGATAACCCCCCGTCAATGATGATTGCGGACTTGATTGGCGTTATTTCAGCGTCAGTTCGCCGGTACCGCTTTCCCCGGTGTTGTCCACCCAGTCGACTTTGATAACGTCACCCGCGGCACAGTTTTTGATCTGCAAGGACAGGTAGGGATCCTTCGACACCGAGGGTCCCCAGTTGCCTTTCATCACCAGTTGCCCGTTCTTTTCAAGGGTAACGCTTTGGATGTACTTGGCCGGGATGAGATGGCCGTCGGCGTCCCGCCGGGTGCCGGTCTCCATGGGGTGGGGTATCAGTAACTTGATGGTGGCGGTCGTGTCCTTCAGATTGCCGCGAATTTTCACATCTGCTGCCATGTCTGTTTCTCCTTTAATCAACCGCCACAGCCACCGATGGTGACTTTGACCTCGCGGCTTGCCATATAAACCCTGTCGGAGGTTTTAACCAGGGCGCGAACCGTCGAGCTTTTACCCATCTTGACCCGGAACGATACCTCGGCCACGGCATCGGGGGTCAGTTCGAAGCTGGCGGAAAGGGGGTTGGGGTTGGCATCGACGATCAGGCTGATGCTCTGCGCATCGGCCAGATCAGTGGATACGGTCACCGGCACCACGGCGCCGTTCTCTGCGATATCCGGAGTGCGCAGATTGACAGCATCACTCTCCTCCACCGCCATGCCGGGGAACAGTTCGTCCAACACGTCCTTGGTGCTGGTGGCTTTAAACGCGCCACTGCTGGCCAGCAGGCGGCCCGGCAGCAGGGCCGCGCCGAACAGGGCGAGCATGCCGCCCAGATATTGTCGTCGGTTCATAGTCATCGTCTACCTCGTTGTTGCAGGTTGTCTTCCGGGTTGCGTTTACAGGGTCAGCAGGTAGTCCACTACCAGATCCATTTCCTCGCTACTGAGAATGCCGTGGGCGCCGTAGGGCGGCATCACGGTATTGGGGTTACGGATGCGGGCGTCATGGATCTGTTCGCGCAGCACGGCCCGATCGGGAAAGCGCAGCTTCATCTGTATCAGTGGCGGACCGCTATTGCCCGGCAGTTCGCCATCATCGATGGCGTGGCAGGCCAGGCAGTTGCCCACGTCACGGTCAAAGACCAGGGCCTTGCCTCGTTCGAGATCAGTGGCTTGCGCAGTCCCGGGAAGAACGGCGCCAGTCAGCGAGATACCAAGCAGAGCGGGCAAAATGAGATTTTTTTTCATTGGGAAGCCTCCACCATGTGTCTGACGGCTTCGCCTACCTGTTCGTCGCTCAATTGCGTGAAGCCACCCTTGGGCGGCATGATGCCGTTTTCGGAGCTGGTGCCCTGGATAGCGTTTTTAACCATTGCCTCCAGGCCTTTTTCGAGACGCGCCCGCCATGCCGCACTGTCTCCCACGCGGGGTGCGCCGGCGACGCCGGCGGCATGGCAGATACCACAATACTGCCGATAGACAGTCTGGCCGGGGGTTTCTGGCTCCACCTGAGCCGTTTTGGCTTGCACGTCATCCGTCGTTGCCGCTGCAATCACCGTGCTTTCGACCTCGGAGGTAATAGTGATGCTGTTGGGGTCCCGGCAGTTTTCCATGCACCGCGTGTTGTTGGTGTCGGGTCGCGGATCCGGGGTGAAATTACCGTGATTGGGCAGGGTAACAGTAGTGAAGTTTTCCTTGCCGAGGACAAAGTCATCCTCCACCAGATCATTCAAATACAGGACGTAGGCGGTGAGGGCGTAGGTTTCGTCCGGGCTCAGGGACTCGGGCTCGGTAAATGGCATGGCCCGGTAAACATAGTCATACAGGGTGCTGGCGTGGCCCCAGTAACTGCCCACGGTTTTATTGGGTCGGGCGTCCCGCAGGCTGCCCTGGCCGCCAGCCAGGGCCGGATAGCGGCCCGCGCCCTCCCCAAACGCGCCATGGCAATGGGCGCATTTTTCGTCGTAAAGGAACTCTCCGTCTGCCACGGAGCCGCTGCCCTCGGGCAGGCCCAGGCCATCGGGGCGCACGTCGATATCCCAACCGGCGATCTGTGCCGGCGTGGCGTCGCTGCCGTAACCGTAGTAGCCGATGCTGGAGCCAGCATAGGCCGCCAGTGGCGAAGCGCTTTTTTCCGCCGCTACGGTTATTTTTTCTTCGGCTTTCTCAGGCGCGCATGCGCTCAGTACGAAAGCGGCGACCAGGGCCACGCAGGAAAGCACGCAGGAGAGGACGGTGTCAGGAAATCTGGACATTGCCGACCGCTCCGTTTGATGACACTTTCCAGGTGTGGATGCTGTTCTTGTGATAGATGGAGTTTGTGCCCCGTACTGCCCTCAACTGGTTGAGGGTGGGTTGTACGTAGCCGGTGTCGTCCACCGCCCGGCTCTGGATCAACGCCGGGGAGCCATCCCAGTGCCATTCCAGGCCGAAGCGGGTCAGGGAGCGCGGAAAAACTTCGCTGGTAAAGCGTGCCTCCCGCCAGGATACGCCGCCGTCGAAGGAAACGTCCACATGGCGGATGCGACCGCGACCCGACCAGGCCAAACCTTCGACGAAATACTTGCCCGGTTTGGCCAAAGGCTTTTCCGGACAGGGATAGGTGACTACGGAGTTGCACTCCTGCACGAAAGTAAACTCCCGGGCGCTACCGTCGGCCATCAGGTCGGTGTATTTGGAGGTCTCTTCCCGGTGGTGCCAGGGTTTGTCGCCCACTTCCAGACGGCGCAGCCATTTAATACTGGTATTGCCCTCCCAGCCCGGATTGAGCAGGCGGACCGGGTAACCCTGTTCCGGCCGCAGCGCCTCACCGTTCTGGGCATAGACAATCATGGCGTCATCAAGGGCTTTCTCGATGGGAATACTGCGGCTCATGTGGGCGCCATCGGCGCCTTCGGCCAGAATCCAGCGGGCATCTTGCTCCAGGCCGACCTCCTCCAGCAGAGTCGACAGCAGCACCCCGGTCCATTCGCAACAGGACAGCATTCCATGGGTAAATTGCACGCGATCCATCTGCGCCCCGCGCCATTCCATGCCGCCGTTGGCGGGGCATTCGAGGAAGCGTATGACACTGACCGAGGGAAAGCGCATCAACTCGTCCATGCTCAGGATGATCGGGCGTTTCACCTTGCCGTGGATCATCAGGTAATGCTGCCGGGGGTCGATCGCGGGCAGGCCTGCGTGGTAGCGCTCAAAGACCACGCCGCTGGGGGTGATAATGCCCTTGAGATCGCCCAGGGGCGTAAAACTGATCGATGCAATACGGTCGGCTGTCAGCCAGTCCACCGTACGTCTTTGAACATGGGCTTCGTGCCTTGAAGGTTCACCGTAGGGCTTGGTCAATACGCCCGGCCCCAGACTTTTGGTCCACGAAGGAACATTCGGCGGTTTGCCATCGCTAGCCATGCTGGCGCCACTGGCAAGACCGCCAGCAGCGACCGCACCGGCGAGTCCCAGGCCTTTTTTGAGGAAATTGCGCCGTTCTATCCGGGGTAGCTTTTCGCTCGACTGTTTTATGGCTAGACCCAAACGCTCTAAGGCTTGGTTCTTGTCCCGTTGACTCATCATCCACCTGTCTATAAATTATCGCCTTAATTTTATAGTTAGTATATTAAAAGAAACTAACATAACAAGGGTTGATTGCAATTATTTTTGCAGCTTGGTAACAGGAGCATGGGATGGATTTGGAGTTAATGCGAGAAAATGCCGCGCAGGCGGCGGGCTTGATGAAGTTGTTAAGTCACCCTCATCGCATGATGATTTTGTGTGAGTTAAAGCAGGGAGAGCGTTCGGTCAGTGAGCTGAGTGAGAAAATCGGCATTCCCCAGTCACCGCTGTCCCAACACCTTGCCAGGATGCGCCATGAGGGCGTGGTCGCCACCAGAAGGGAGGCGCAGACAGTTTATTACTCACTGCTCGGCAGGGAGGTGGGTGCCGTGGTGTCACTGCTGTACGAACTGTATTGCAGTGACTCGAGCTGCGGTGAAAGCGCGGCTCACTGAGGTTGGATATTGGTCAGGGTGAGTACCGCGTAGTGGTGGAAAAACTCGGAAGTTGGATGAAACGGGTAGAGCTGAAGGCCGACAATCTAATTGCCGGCCTTCAGCATTTTGACGATGCTGTTTGTGCATTACCTGAAATTATCTGGTCGCCGCGCAAATCGCCTCAATGTGCCGGTGGTCGGTGCCGCAGCAACCACCCAACACCGCCAGGTTAGGCAGGTAGCCGAATAATGCCTGGCTTTGTCGCCCGAACTCGGCGGGATTGCCGTCGTCCAGTTCAGTGGATTCGTCCAGTGCCTCGTGACTCAGGGTTGACGCATTGCCGCGAATACCTCTGATGCGATTGAGCCAAGGCGCTCCTGCCGCCGCCGCGAGCACGGCATCAAAATGCGTTGGGTGGGCGCAGTTGATCATGTAATAGGCCGGCGCCGCGTTGGTGGCGGCATCGACTGTATGGATTGCTTCCCCCAGCGAATGGCCGCTGGGCAGGGTGCCGTCGAGTTCGACAGTGAAGGAGATTGCAACCGGCATGGCGGCCGCGCGGGCCGCGCGAACTATGCCGATCGCTTCTTCCGGGTAGTTCAGGGTCATGGCGCAAATCATGTCGGCGGCGGTATCGCGCAAGACCCTTATTTGCTGGGCGTGATATTGCTCGGCATCGCCGCTGGTCATACGCAAGGAAGGCACATAGCCATCGCCTCTAGGGCCGACGCAGCCGCTGATTACCATCGGCGAGTCCTGGCTTTCGTGGCGGAGCCGAATATCTTCCAGCAATTTGATAGCGCGTTTGTTGATGTCGACGAACTGTTCGGTTGAATAACCGAGTTTGGTCGTCCTGTCGGGGTTGGCGCGCCAGGTGAGTGACTCCAGCACGAAGCCGTATCGATTATCGTGCGCGGCCTGCAAATAGGGCTGGAGATAGCTTTTGAAAATCTCTGGCCCTTGCGGATCATCCAGCAACACGAACGCCGCGAACTCCGGTAATTTATAGTTATGGATAAAGATCAGAGTGGTTTCCAGGCCGCCATCGGTGATAAAAAGTTTGTCGCCGGCCAATTGGGGCAGGTTGTTGCGATATTTGCTCATGGTTGTGCTCCGTTGAGTTGACTTGTGTCAGTGCCTGGCAATCAAAAGCATGACGGTTGCTGAATAAGTGGGCGGGATTCCTTTGTCATGCTTCCTGTTGGGTGATGCGCATCGTTATCCGGCCTTACGTATACGCCCGCGAAAATAAACGCTAGTGCCAATAATGTGACACCGCTGAGCAAGTTCGCCGGGCGTTGTTTGAGCTTTTTTGCCAACATGTTTGTCCTCCGTGCCAAGAAAAGCTTTGCTGGTGACCAGACAGGCGTAAGTTTCCCCCTTACAACGTAAGTGAAAATATTAAGCGTGAATTCGGGGGTGGAAGAATTTTCCTTGCGAAGGGAGGGATTAAACCGAGGGTGTTGGTAGCCGGCCCGGCCCTGGCGTTAACGGAGAGAACTGCCCGTGGCCTTTCGTTTGTCCTAAGGAATGGCCAGAACAGGCCGTGATAAATGGTCGGATTTCGAATAACCGCTAACTAGTGAGGCGCTCAAGTACGCCAGCGAATGGTTGTTTCGGGTGAGTAACTGCAATAAATTCCAGTTTTGATGGAGTTTTGCAGGTGGCGCCCCAGTTCCGGGTGCGCCGATTCCATTTTCAGTATGGCGTGACGAATGCGCCAGGTGACCGCCGCGCGGGCTTTGTCTGAGGGTGCTGACAGTTTTCGGCTTTTGCCACCCAGGCCGGTGGCCTGGGCAAGATGATCAATCAATTGGTCAAGCTCTTCTCTCAATAATTCGGCACGACCGATGTCATTGAGTTCCTCGGCTTCTTCCAGTTCTTCCTGCAGTTCGAGAATACGCTGCTTGTATGTGGCGCGCGCCTGAGCATCGATGGCCGTGTCTTCGCTGTCGGTAATGGGTAAGCCCATCAGGTCACTGCAATGAAACTCGTGGTCGGGTTTGGTGAGCATGCGGGCGATATCGAAAAAGCCCTTGACGCGTTTCAGATGTACGGTTTTCCCCTGATAGCCAATCCGCCAGGTATCGCCCTCACTTTGAAAAACCGGAGTGGTCGAGGTATCAGCCGCGAACACTGTGACTGAACGTGGCTCGGTTGTGGGCGCATCCAGACCCGCTTTGACCAGATAATCGGTCAGCAAAGCAATGTCTTCCTGCTTTCTGAAGGGGTTGACATGCAAAAACCAGCGTAGCGTTTCGCCTTCTTCCGGTTGCCGGCCATAGATGATTTTCTCCCGGAAGTTGAGCTTGAACTGCTCAAGAAAACGTCTCGCTTCGTGGGTATCGCCACAGGCCATATGGGCGCAGGCGACATAGGCGGGTATGTCCACAAAGCTGACTCCCTCGGCGCGGGCCACCAGGTCGAGGGCCCGATGGTGGCATTGGCCCAGAAAGTAGGGCAGCGCGGCGAACGCGTAGTACCAGGCCTCGCAATGGGGGTTAAGCCGGAACACCTTTTCCACCAGGGTCATCGCTTCCTCGCGGCGACCGAGATAGGCAAAGCACATGGCGATCTGAATCAGGCAATGGGTGTCGTTGGGATTCAGCTGGAGTGCGCACTCCAGATAGGACTCCGAGCGCTCGTATTCGCGCCGGTACAGCAGTATTTTGCCGAGCACCAACTGGGGCAGGGGGTCGTTCTCATCCAGCCGACTGGCCAGCAAAGCGTATTGATACGCCTGTTCTTCGTTTTCATCCCACTTTTCCCAGTGCTGACAGCTCCATTCATTGAAATAGGATAAGGACAATCCCACGTAGGCTCGTGCGTAGTGGCTGTCTATGTCCAGCGCCTGCTGAAAAAACCCCCTGGCCTGCTCGTCAGACGTGATGGAGCCCTGTTGCAAGGCGGCAAAGCCCTTCAGCCAGTAATCATAGGCGGCGATGTCCGAGGCCGGTTTGTGCCGAAGCGCCCGCAGACGGGAATTTTCGATGGAGACCGACAGGGTGCTGGTGACCTGGCTAATAATGTCATCCTGGAGATCGAAAATTGCCGCCGTGGGCATCTCGTAGCGCTCGGCCCAGATGACCTGCTTACTTTTTATTTCGGTCAGCTCGGTATTGATGCGCAGGGTATCGCCCCGGCGCCGAATGCCACCTGACAGGGTATAGTCGATACCCAGCTTATCGGCGGCCTCGTGGATATCACCGCCGGTGGTGGAGAGGGCGAGCGCGGTTGTGGGTGAGATGACCTGCAGGTTGGCGAAGCGGCACAATTCGGTCGTCAGATCCATGATAAAGCCGATGGAAAAATAGTCGTTATCCGTGGCGCTGGACAGGTTTCGAAATGGCAGGATGGCCAGACAGGGTGATTGCGTGGTGGTGTCGTTCATGGGCGCTGGGCAACAGTCAGGTATGTGACCAGGGTGGTTTCAATGTGGCTTGGGTGGCCGCGGCAACAATTTATATAACCGATGATCGGGTATTTTATAGCCATAAAACCAGGAGCCGGCAAGACTGACTCCAGCTTACACTACGGCGTGCATTCGTGCCTCAAGTGGAGGGGGTAATTGCGGCAAAAAAAAACGCCGCTGGGCAGCGGCGTTTTTTAATCCAGGCCGGGCCGCGGCGATCAGCTTGCCACCTTGCTGGGTTCGGTATCGTAATCCTGCAGATTGAGATGCCGGGTCTTGGCAAAGAAATCGACGTTTCTGTAGGGAGAGTTGACCACCACGCGACCCTTGGAGTTGCGATAGTAGCTGCTGACCCCGGGATGGGCCCAGACCATGTTTTGGTGAATTTTATCCACTTCGCTGATGTAGGTATCGTGGACTTCCTGTTTGCAGTTGGCTTCGCCGATACCCTGTTTGGCCATGGCGTCGATCATTTGCATGACATAACGCACCTGCATTTCCGCGACGAAGATAAAGCTGCCGCCGTGACCGGGTTGCAGGTTGGGGCCGTAGAGCGTGAAGAAGTTGGGGAAGTCGGGGATGACCGTGCCCAGATAAGCCGAGGCATCTTCCTCCCCCCAGACCTCGCGCAGACTCTTCCCGGAGCGGCCCACCACTTCATAGGTGGAGAGGAACTTGAGGACGTTAAAGCCGGTGGAGACCACCAGGACGTCGCCTTCGTACTCAGCGCCGCTTTTACAGACAATCCTGTTGCCGTCGATGTGGTCGATGGGGTCGTCAACCAGCTCCACCCTGGGGTTTTGCAACATGCGGTACCAGCCGTTGTCCATCAGCATGCGCTTGCCGAAAGGCGGGAAGCTGGGCAGTACCTTGTCCATGAGGTCGGTGCGATCCCCGAGTTCCTTTTTGATGTAGCTGGTGAAATAGGCGCGGTGGCCGTCGTTAGTCGCATTCAACGAGCGCTCGGGGTGCTCCCAGTTGGGATCCTTGTGCAGCGTTTCGTAGATGCGGTCGTTGTAGGTCCATCCCAGGCGCATGCGGTACCACATGCGGTAAAGGGGCACCTCCTGGAACAAAAAGCGTATGGCCTCGGGTACATCCATGCGGAACTGCGGGAACGGTGTCGCCCAGTGTGGACTGCGCTGGAAGATAGTCAGGGATTCGACCTTGTTCTGGACTTCCGGTCCGATCTGCATGGCGGTGGCGCCATTGCCGATCATCAGGACTCTCTTGCCTTCCAGGGTCCCGTTTTCCGGCCACTCGGCGGTGTGCCAGCTTTCACCGGTGAAGCTGTCGAGGCCCGGAATATCCGGAAATACCGGCGGGTTGAAAATGCCGGCGGCGCTCACCAGCACGTTGGCCTCCAGGGTTTCTTCGCCGCCATCGGCACGGGTGACGGTGATTTCCCAGACCTGCTTGTCCCGGTTGTAGACCGCGCTGTTGACGGTCGCGCTGAACTGAATGTTGTCGCGCAGGCCGAATGCGTCGGCAACATGGTCAAAGTAGTCGTGCAATTCGTTGCGCAGGGCGAAATAGGCCGACCAGTCATAAGGTGCAAAAGAGTAGGAGTAGAGGTGGTTGGGGGTATCGACACCCGCGCCGGGGTAGCGGTTATCCTGCCAGACACCGGCGACGGAATCCCGGCGCTCGAGGACGGTGAACGGTACACCGGCTGCTTTCAGATTGACCGCGGCACAGAGGCCGGATACGCCGGCGCCAATGACCACGACATTGAAACCCTCGGGGACGTTGATTTTGTGGTCCCACAGCATGGGGGTCTGACCCAGTTGGGCGGCGGTCATCTCGCCATATTCATCGGGCACGGTTTCGCCCATGGCGGCGGTAAGCATCTCCACCAGTTCTTTTTCACTGGGATTGGGCAGGCCCATCGGCTTGCCGGCTTTCCACGCGAGTATGGCGTCCAGCGCCGCGGCGCGTATTTCCTGTTGAATTTCGTCGCTCAGGCCACCGCTATCGTTATCGTCGGTGCCACCGGCTCGGCGTATACGATACGGTTCCTCGAGCCAGCGTTTGTCGCCGGTCATCTGGACCAGCACCATTAACAGAGTGGGGATGTTGGCAATGGCCACGGCTTCGGCCAGTTGATCTTGGATCGTCATTGAAAACCTCTTTGATTGCTGATGGTTGATGGTTGATCGGTTCAGTAGCCCTGGGCCGCCATTAAGCGATTGCCGTGCAAGCGATTGCCGCGCGGTGTTCAAGGCAGGGCGTCAATTTTTGGGGGGATAAACCCGAGCAGGGGGCTAGTTTAGCCAGACCCTGATGTTTGTCAAAGACCTGGCTTTGTCCCAGACCTGACCAGGGACTCAAGTATACGCAGGCACGTTCCCTCGCACTGAGCAACGCTCCCCGAAGCGGGCGGCACTGTCGAAACACCGTTGGATTTCCTGTTTATGCCATCGTTGGGTAACACTTACAATAACGGCGGTTATCGAATCGGGGGTGCCGGACTGGGTGAAGCGTCTACAAAGCATTATCGCTGAAATTCATGACTCGCCTTTCATGGCTGTGATTGCTGTTACCGGAGGCGGCAGCGAGGCGCCGGCACAATTGCTGACCGTCCCCGGAGCGTCGCGAACGGTGATGGAAGCCCTGGTACCCTACCATCCGAGCGCACTGGCTGAATTCCTGGGCGGACGGCCGGATCAGGCCTGCAGCGCCAAAACCGCGAGAGCCATGGCCATGGCTGCCTTTCAGCGGGCCATGAAGCTGGAGCCGGATGTCGATCCCGGTCGATTGTTGGGGGTCGGGGCGACGGCGGCCCTGGCCACGAACAGGTCGCGGCGCGGTGATAACAGGGTGTATGTTTGCGTCCAATCCTTGAGCGCAACCCGCGAGGCCGCGCTGATGCTGAACATGACCCGTACCCGGGGCGAGGAGGAGGCCCTGGCGGCAAGACTGATCATCGACCTCCTGGCCGAGGCCTGTGGCCTGCCCGCGGATCTCGCCTGGCAGCAAAATACTGTTGATGGGTTTAACAGGCATTCGACTCCCGGGCAGCCGGCCTGGCAGGGGTTGATTAGCGGCGAGCGGCGCTCCACCCACGACCAGGGCGCCCCGCCGGAAGTCCTGTTCCCCGGCGCATTTAACCCTATGCATGACGGGCACCGGACCATGGTCCGTCTGGCCGAGGATATTCTGGGCAAGCCGGTAACTTTGGAAATCTCGGCGTTCAATGTCGACAAACCGCCGCTGGATTATTTCGATATGACTCAGCGCCAGGCTGCCATCGGCGCGGAGTATCCGCTGGTGTTCACGCGCGCCCCTACCTTTTTGGAGAAGTCCGAGCTGTTTCCCGGCGCCACCTTTGTCATCGGCGTGGATACGGTTAAACGCATCGCCGAGCCCCGCTATTACGGCGACGATGGCTCTGCCTGTATCAATGCCATTGCAACCATCGCCAGCCGTGGTAACCGCTTCCTGGTCTTCGGTCGCAGGCAGGGCGGGACCTTTGAAACTCTGGCCGATGTCGACTTGCCGGAGGTCCTGGGAGCCATATGCCACGGTGTCGAAGAGGAGAGGTTCCGGCACGATATTTCGTCCAGCGAGTTGCGTGGCGGATCCTGACCCGGGGCGTTTTTCGGCGGACAGCCGCTGGGCTTTCAACCGCTGGCGTGGCTGGGTATACTCCGGCGCTTTCTCGTTGGCTAAGCCCCGGATTGGCGAGGCGGTCGAGAGTCAAATGCCCGCGGTTCCCCGGTGCTTGCGGGTTTCCCGGATCCAGCGTCGGATCTCAATTCACTAATTTAGTCGATATGTTGTCGATAGTGAGGAAGTGTTATGTCTGAACAATATGATGCCATCATCATAGGCGCCGGTGTGACCGGTCTTTACCAGCTTTACAAACTGCGTGAACAGGGTGTTTCGGTGAAGGTCTATGAAGCCGGATCAGGTGTTGGCGGCACCTGGTACTGGAACAAATACCCGGGTTGTCGCTTTGACTCCGAGAGCGAAACGTACGCCTACTCCTGGTCCAGGGAAGTAATGAATGAATGGAATTGGACGGAGCACTTCGCGCCCCAGCCCGAAACGGAAAAGTACCTGAACTTTGTTGCCGACAAATTCAAGCTGCGCGACGATATTCAGTTCAACAGCCGCGTCAGCAAGGCCACCTGGAATGAAGCCGAAAACCAGTGGGACGTCGAGCTGGATGACGGCACTGGTGCCAGTGCTACTTTTCTGATTTCAGCCACCGGACCCCTGTCGGCTTTCCAGCTGCCCAAAATCGACGGTATCGACAGTTTCGAAGGGCAGTGGACCCACACCGCGCGTTATCCAAAGGAAGGTCTGGGTAACAATAACGACTTCTCCGGTTTGCGCGTGGGGGTGATCGGTACCGGCGCCACCGGCGTGCAGTTCATCCAGGAAGCGGCGAAAACCGCCGGGGATCTGTACGTGTTCCAACTGGCTCCGGAGTGGTGCGCGCCGCTAAAAAACAGCCCTATTACCCCGGAGGAAATGAATAAAATTCGCGCTGAGTACGATCAGATTTTTGCCGAGTGCAAGGATTCGTTTGGCGGCTTTCGGCACAAGTTTGATGAGCGTTCCATTTACGAGGTGAGTGAACAGGAGCGTGAAGCGCGCTTCGAATACCTCTATGAACAACCCGGATTCGGCATCTGGCTGGGTAACTTCCCCGAGATCATGAGCGATCTCAAGGCCAATAAAATGCTCAGTGACTTTATCGCCAGGAAAATACGTCAGCGCGTCAATGATCCCGAGGTTGCCGAAAAGCTGATTCCGAAAAATCACGGTTTCGGCACCCGTCGCGTGCCTCTGGAAACCAGGTACTTCGAATGCTACAACCAGGACAATGTCCATCTGGTGTCGCTGCCGGAAACGCCCATCGAGCGTATTACGCCGAAAGGCGTTAAGTGCAGCGATCGGGAATACGAGCTGGATATCATCGTCTACGCGACCGGCTTCGAAGGAGTCATGGGTGCTCTCAACCGTATCGATATCACCGGTAAAGGTGGCCGGAAGTTGAAAGAGAAGTGGGTGGATGGTCCGCGTACCATGCTGGGTCTGCAAATTAATGGCTTCCCCAATCTGCTCACCCTGGTTGGTCCTCACAACGGCGCCACGTTCTGTAATATCCCGCGCTGCGCCGAGCAAAATGTCGAGTGGGTGGCCGATCTCATAGCCTACATGCGCGATAAAGGCCTGACCACCGTCGAGCCGACCACGGAAGCGGAGGAAAGCTGGACCGAGCATGTGAATGAAACCGTTGAGCACACCTTGTTCCCAACGGCGGATTCCTGGTTTATGGGCATCAATCCCAATAATCCCAACAAAAAGCGCACTTTCATGCTTTATGCCGGTGGCCAGCAGAACTATCGCGCCAGGTGCGATGCAGTGGCGGCCAGTGGTTATGAAGGTTTTGTAATGCGCTGAACCCAGGCCCGGTCAGCGATCGTTTCGCTGACGCAACGGGCGACCCACCTTGTGATGGAGAGCTGCCACCGGCAGCTCTTTTTTTGCGCCGGATTTGTCACCGAGTAAGCATTGAGCGAAATCAATTAGCATTGTCGCGATGACGGGTAAATTGCCAAGCCTGTGTGCCAGGGGTGTTGATTGCGCAAGCCTGGCCGGCGGTTAAGCAGTGGTCCGAGAACTTTTGTACGGGAGATGAAGTCCATGTCTGAACAATATGATGCGATTATTATCGGGGCCGGAATATCGGGAATGTATCAACTCTACAAGCTCAGGGAGTTGGGTCTCTCGGTAAAAGTCTACGAAACCGGCACTGGAGTGGGCGGTACCTGGTACTGGAATAGATACCCCGGTTGCCGCTTCGATTCCGAAAGCGAAACCTATGGCTACTCCTGGTCGGACGAGGTGTTGCGGGAATGGAACTGGACCGAACATTTTTCACCGCAGCCGGAGACTGAGAAATACCTGAATTTCGTCGCCGACAAGTTTGATCTGCGCAAGGATATCCAGTTTGGCAGCCGGGTAACAAAAGCCACCTATGACGAAGCCGGTAAACAGTGGGAAGTAGAGTTGGAGGATGGTTCAACGGCGCGATCAGAGTTTCTGATCTCGGCCACGGGGCCCCTCAACGCCTATACGCTGCCGAAAATTGCCGGCATCCATGACTTCAAGGGTGACTGGGCGCATACCGCTCGCTACCCCAAGGAAGGCTTTGGCGGGCGTGGCAACGATTTCAGTGGCAAGCGCGTCGGGGTTATCGGCACCGGCGCCACCGGTGTCCAGGTGATTCAGGAAGTGGCAAAAACCGCCGATGAACTCTATGTCTTCCAACTGGCACCGGAGTGGTGCGCACCCCTGAAAAACAGTCCCATGACCGATCAGGAAATGGCTGATATCAAAGCCAATTACCAGCGGATCTTTGCCGAGTGCCTTGAAACCTTCGGTGCCTTTCACCACGCGGCTGATCCGAGATCGGCGCTGGAGGTTTCAGAACAGGAGCGGGAAGCCTTTTTTGAAGAGCTCTATGATCAGCCCGGCTTCAGTATCTGGCTGGGTAACTTCCACGATACCTTTTTTAATCCGGAGGCGAACAGGCTGTTGAGTGAGTTTATCGCCAAAAAAATTCGTCAGCGCGTCAATGATCCCGAAGTTGCCGAAAAGCTGATTCCGAAAAATCATGGTTTTGGCACCCGCCGTGTGCCCCTGGAAACCAATTATTACGAGGTTTACAACCAGGACAACGTCACCCTGGTGGATATCAGCCAAACGCCCATCACACGGGTGGTGCCCAATGGCATCAAATGTAGCGACCGGGAATACGACCTGGACATCATTATCTACGCCACTGGCTTTGACGCCGTGACCGGTTCGCTCAAGCGTATTGACATTAGCGGCAAGGGGGGGCGGAAGCTGGTGGATAAATGGGTCAACGGCCCACGCACTTATCTGGGGATGCAGGCGTCCGGGTTTCCAAATTTGTTTACCCTGGTCGGACCCCACAATGGCGCTACTTTCTGTAATATTCCCCGGTGTATCGAGCAGAATGTTGAATGGGTGACCGATCTTGTCTCCTATATGAGGAGAAACAATCTACACGAAGTTGAACCGACGGTGGAAGCCGAGGAAGAGTGGACGGCTCATGTCGATGAAACCGCGCAAAGAACCCTGTTTCCCACCGCTGATTCCTGGTTTATGGGTGTCAATATCAATGATCCAGGCAAAAAGAGAACCTTTATGCTGTATGCTGGAGGCCAACAAAACTACAAGGCCCGTTGTGATGAGGTCGCGGCGGATGGTTACCGGGGTTTTGTCATGACCTGATAGTGGATGCCGGTGAGGGGTGAATTTCCGCATCGGGATGAATTCAGGATTTCAGGGGACTGCCGCTGGCGGCCCCTTTTTTTTCCATAATCACTAGCTTTTGCACAGCCGCTGCAGGGGGCACCTGGCGCCCGCCGAACGCGGCGTGACAGGCATGTTTAAATACCTCGCTTTTGCATTTGAAGCTATTGATTAGGCTTTTTGGGGAGTGTTATGACTGAGCAGTACGACGCGATTATCATAGGAGCCGGGATTGCCGGGATGTATCAATTGCTGAAATTACGTGAGGCTGGGTTTTCAGTAAGAGTCTACGAAACCGGCGGCGACGTCGGCGGCACCTGGTACTGGAATCGCTATCCCGGTTGCCGTTTCGATTCGGAAAGCTATTCCTATGGCTATTCCTTTTCCGAGGAGCTATTGCAGGAGTGGGACTGGGTGGAGCACTTTTCGCCACAGCCGGATAACCTGCGCTATCTGCATCTGGTTGCCGACAAGTTCGATTTGCGCAGGGATATTCAGTTTAACAGCCGTGTTGCCGCCGCGATTTACGATGGCAATCATCGACAATGGGAGGTTGAACTGGAAGACGGCGGCCGTGCCCGCGCCAGATTTCTGATATCCGCGACCGGACCCCTGTCGGCTTATCAAATGCCTGACATCGAAGGCCTGGACAGCTTTAAGGGCCCATCCTGGCACACCGCTCGCTGGCCCCGGGACCCCAACGGCTTTGGTGGCAGTAAGGACGTTAGCTTTGATGGCAAGCGGGTGGCGGTAATTGGCACCGGCGCCAGTGGCGTGCAGGTGATACAGGAAATTGCCAAGACAGCCGGCCATCTCTATGTCTTTCAGCGCCGTCCCAACTGGTGCGCACCGCTGCACAACAGCGTTATTACTGAAGAGGAACAAAAGCAGATTAAAGCCAGTTATCCGGAAATATTCAGAATATGCAGTGAAAATTTTGGCAATTTTCTTCATAGCCCGGACCCTCGCCTGGCCGTGGAAACACCACCCGAGGAAAGGCAGGCCTTTTTCGAAAAACTCTATGGCGAACGCGGATTTGGCATTGCCCTGGCCAATTTTCGCGACATCATGGTTGATCCCAAGGCCAACGAAATTATCAGCGAGTTTATCGCCGGAAAAATCCGCCAGCGGGTCAACGATCCCGACGTGGCGGAAAAACTGATTCCGAAGAATCATGGTTTTGGCACCCGACGCGTGCCCCTGGAAACCAATTATTACGAGGTTTATAACCAGGACAATGTGACCCTGGTTGACATAATGGCAACCCCCATCGAGCGAGTGACCGAAACCGGTATTAGAACCACTGACGCCGACTACGAACTGGATATGATTATCTACGCCACCGGCTTTGATCCCGTGACCGGAGCCTTGGAGCGTATCGATCTTCGTGGCGTCGACGGCCAGCGCCTGAAGGATGTGTGGGCCGATGGCCCGCGGACCTACCTGGGCATTCAGGCGCCGGGTTTTCCCAATTTCTTCACCCTGGTCGGTCCGCATAATGGCGCCAGCCTGTGCAACATTCCCCGCTGTATCGAGCAAAATGTCGACTGGGTGACCGACCTGTTGAGCTACATGCGTGAGCGGAATTTAAACGCCGTCGAGCCGAGTCAGGCAGCTGTCGAGGAATGGACGGAACATTGTGATCAGGCGGCGGCGCGTACGTTGTTCCCAACCGCCGACTCCTGGTTCATGGGCGTTAATCGCAATAACCCGAAGCGCAAGCGCACCTTCATGCTCTACGCGGGGGGAGTGCCGAAATATAACGCCAGGTGCGCCGAAGTCGCGGCCAGCGGCTATCAGGGCTTTATCCTCCAATAGCAGGGCATTGCTAAGGTAAGGCTCTGCTATTCGCGTAACAGCGGGGGACGGGGGTGTTTGGCTTTACCAGATTTTCACCCGGTGCTCCGGCGGCAAGTACATGTTGTCGCCGGGTTGAACATCGAAAGCGGTATAAAATGCCTCGATGTTCGGCAGCACACCATTGACCCGGTATTTGGGCGGGGAGTGGGGGTCGGTTTTGATCAGGCGCTCCGTCAACTCATCGCGGCGTTTGACTCGCCAGGCCTGGGCCCACGCCATAAGCACCCGCTGCTCGCCGGTGAAGCCATCGATCACGGGTGCGGCCTCACCATTCAGGGACTGACGGTAGGCTTCCAGGGCGATACTCAGACCACCCAGGTCACCAATATTTTCACCCAATGTCAGCTCGCCATTGAGAGGCAGGCCGGGCAGCGGTTCGTAAGCGGCGTACTGGTCAACCAGTTGCGCGGTGCGCTGTTCGAAGGCAACGCGATCAGCCTCGGTCCACCAGTTTTCCAGATTGCCTTCGCCGGTGTATTTGCTGCCCTGGTCGTCAAAGCCATGACCGATTTCATGGCCGATCACCGCGCCAATGGCGCCGTAATTAACCGCGTCCTCAGCCGCCACATTGAAAAATGGTGGTTGCAATATGGCGGCCGGGAAAACAATTTCGTTCATGCCGGGGTTGTAATAGGCGTTTATCTCCTGGGGAGCCATAAACCACTCCGTGCGATCCACGGGCTTGCCCAGCTTGTTGATCTCCAGCTGGTGATGGAAAGCGCGGGTACGCTTGATATTGCCGACGAGATCGTCGGCGTCGATCACCAGGCTCGAGTAGTCTTTCCACTTATCGGGATAACCGATCTTGGGCGTAAACATCGCGAGTTTGGCGAGCGCCTTTTGCCGGGTGTCCGGTCCCATCCATTCCAGCCCGCTGATGGAGGACCGATAAGCGGCGATAAGCCCGTCCACCAGTTCAACCATGCGTGTTTTCGCTTGCGGCGGGAAATGCCGGGCCACATAGAGCTGTCCGAGCAGCTCGCCCATGTTGTCGTTGATGGAACCGATGGCCCGTTTCCAGCGGGCCTCCTGCTCCGGCTGTCCACTCAGCGTGCGTTGATAAAAATCAAAATGAGCCTGCTCGAAGGACTGACTCAGGTAGGGCGCAAAACTGACCAGTACATTAAAGCGCAGATAATCGCGCCAGCTTGCCATATCGATCTGGGGCAATAACCGGTTCAGCGCGTGGGCGTAGGAGGGTTGGCGCAGGATGAATCGTTGCTGAGTGCCCAGGCCCGTGCCGGCGAGAAAACCGTCCAAATGATACTCGCTCAGCGTCTGTTGTAATTCATCAATTCCGCGTGGGTTATAGGTTTTTTCGCTATCCCGGTTATCGACCTTGTTCCACTGGTGTTCCGCGAGCCGGGTTTCCAGGGTGATAATGCGTTGGCTGGCCAGTTCGGCTTCTTCGATATCCGCAAGCGTCAACAGGCGGGTAATAAAGCCCCGATACTGGTCAAGAATTTCCTGGCCGCGCGTGCTGTCGTCAAAATAATAATCCCGATCCGGCAGCCCAAGCCCGGATTGGGTGAGAAAAACCGTGTAGCGGGTGGAATCCTTGTCGTCCTGATTAATCCAGAAATTTATCGGAGAATCGACGCCGATGCCGTTGAATCGCGCAAACAGTGCAATGACATCGGCGTGAGATCTGGCCGCGTCAATGGCTCTTAGTTCTTCTTGCAGCGGCGCAAGCTGGCGCTTTTCAATTTCGTCCTGATTGAGCCAGGCGGCATAAAAAGCAGCGACTTTGGCGCTGGCGTCGCTGCTGTCGATGTTATTGTCGGCGGCTCCGCGCGGGTGCTGAATCGAAGTCTCCGCGGCTTCCTCGACTATCGCCCTCAGTTGCCCGAGAGTCTGTTCGTGGAGGATGTTGAAAGAACCCCAGGAGGATTTGTCCGGCGGGATTTCCGTGTTCTCAAGCCAGGCGCCATTCACATAGTCAAAAAAATCATCCTGGGGTCTGATGGTTTTATCGATGCCACTGGAGTCGATGCCAGAGATAAGGCTGCCTGGGGATGCTGACTGTTCGGGTTCAGGTTGCTCTGAATCGCAGCCGCTCAGAGCGCCGAGTGCAAGTACCAGGACTACGATTCCGGCTAACAGGGAATCTCGACGTACTGCTTTGATCATTCATGTCTCCATAATTAGCAACCCGCGCGCTCCCGGCTGGCAGGCCGGGAGCCTAGGGTAGCAAAATATCAGAGACAGGATGTGGCCAACAGCGTTCGCTTCAACTACGTTGGCGCTGGTCGAGACTCAAGGGTCCGGCGCCGAGCCCGGCCATGACAAACAGCCCGCCCATGATGGCGATGTTCTTCATGAATGTCCGCTGCTCGGCGGCCATCGCCTGTGGGTCTTCAATACCCCAGAAAGCGTGAAATACGAATGTGACGGGTATCAGGAACAGGGCAATGATCAGCGCTGCTTCCCGCGCCCGCCAGCCGATTAAAATCAAAATACCACCGCCCAACTCGATGATTATGGTCAGAATAAGCAGAAAGTCAGGGAAGGGCAGCCCCTTGGCGCTCATATAGCCGGATACCCCGGCAAAACCGGTGATCTTGCTAAAGCCAGCGGGGATAAACAATGCCGCGACCAGCAGGCGGCCGAGTAGTGGGGTGATGTTTAGGACGCTCTCTGGAACAAGAGAAGGCGTGGTATTCATCGTGAACCTCCAGTGTTTATTTTGCGTTGTTAGTGGGGCTGCGGAAAGATTCTAACCTGTTTTGGCAACGGAAGTGAGGTGTATTGGGTGTGAGATGCTCTGTTTGTTGTTATTCGGAGCAGGATTTAAGCGCTATCCGCGCAGAGACTAACAAAGCCCGGGCGCTGGGAGGTGATGGCTTTAAACAAGAAATAGAGGAAAGGACGACCAGGCGGGAATTTCCCCTGGAGCGGGGAGGGAATAGTGAGTGGGAGAAATACCGCAAGGCCAGAATTCAATGGCTCTGCCCCCTTTGAACTAGATCCCTTTGAACTAGAACCCTTTAATTTTGGAATCGCATGATCCGGTCAGGGCGATGCGCGATCAGGTACGAAATCTTGTAGCCGGCACCATCGTTGACGACAGTGTAACTCGCGCCCAGTTTTTCCAGTAAAGAACCATCGGTCTTCAAGCGCGAGAAAGCGGCGCTGAGGATGCTGGTGGTGTCATTGAGTCGATGGCGATGGTATTCGTCCATTTCGGTGTGATCGAAGCCTTTTTCCACCAGTCCGTCCATCACGGCATTCAAGGCCTTGAGCACTTTGTCCCTGGTATCCAGCACCTGGATGTTCTCACCAAAAATCATGGTTACCGGCAGGCGATAGTAAGCGGCAACGATCTCCATATTTCCAGGAACGAACGAAGCGCAATAGTCTCTTAAAAATTCCTCGGGATCGCTATTAGTATTCATATGTAGCTCCTGTAATTGGGAAACTCAAGGAATCAGGTCGGATGTTTTTAGCATTCTCGGTGGATGGCGTCACTTCCGCTTCGACCGATCCGCGTCTCCAGGGTGGTGGCCGGGGTGTTTCAATCAGGTGATGGTCGGCACCCCTGGTGCCTGGTCAGTATCCTGTCCAGCACATTGGCAAACGCCTGACGATCCCGCAGGTTGAGTGGCGGTGGCCCGCCCTGTACTTCGCCAGTACTGCGCATCTGCTCCATAAAATCGCGCAGCGCCAGGCGCTGTTTGATATTTGCCTTGGTGTAATGTTCTCCGCGTGGATTAATGGCTTGCGCCCCTTTTTCGATGGCTTCCGCGGCGAGGGGGATATCCGCGGTAATCACCAGATCACCTGCTTCAAGGTGTTGCACAATGTAGTTGTCGGCGACGTCGAAGCCACCCGCGACCTGGATGTTTTTCACCCAGGGAGATCGCGGTACGGTGATGGGCTGATTGGCGACCAGGGTGGTCGGGACTTCCGTGCGCTCGGCGGCCCGGAAAAGAATTTCCTTGATTACCTTCGGACAGGCATCGGCGTCGACCCAGATTTTCATCTATCGATAAATCCTCGGTAAGCCGGTGAGCGAACCTGATTACGCAGCAAATTCAGCATCAGGCGCTAGCGCGCATTCGCCCGGCGAAGGAAAAACATCAAACAGTTACGCCAGGGGATTTGCATCGCCATGGGTTGATACCTCCCGTGCGTTAGTCGTGTCAACAAACCAGCAGTCTTTCTTGGCCGAGAGTTTAGCCGAGCGCTTAGCCGAGCGTGGATAAGGCCAGATCGAGCGCGAAATAGCATAGCATCGTGATGATTAAAATCCCGGCGAGGTTGAGCCAGAAGCCCACTCTGGCCATGGCCGGGATGGTGATCAGCCCGGAGCCAAAGACGATGGCGTTGGGTGGCGTCGCCACTGGCAGCATAAACGCGCAGCTCGCGGCCATGGTGGCCGGGATCACCAGTTTCAGTGGCTCCATGTCCAGCGCCATGGCGATGGCGGCGACGATGGGGATGAGCGCCGTGGTGGTGGCGACGTTGCTGGTGAGTTCGGTGAGAAAAATAATCAGCGAAACGACCACCAGGGTCATCACCAGTGGCGGCACCTCACCGATGGCGGTCAATTGCAAGGCCAGCAGTTCAGCGATTCCGTTTGCACTGATGGCGCCGGCCAGGCACAGGCCGCCGCCTAGAATAATGAGCACGCCCCAGGGTACCTTCAGGGCGGTTTCCCAGTCCATGAGAAAGCGTTTTTCCCTGACGTTTTCCGGAATCACGAACAGTAGCAGGGCGCTGATGATGGCGATGCCGGTGTCGTCGAGGTGGGTGAACAGCGGCAGTTTCGCAAGCAGGGGACGGGCCATCCAGGCCAGGGCCGTGGCGGTGAAAATCGCCAGCGTCAATACCGCGCCCCGTGTCCACGGCTCGGGGCGGGTGTCCAGCGCCGGCCTGACGTCGACGCGCGATTCGTTATCGGTCGTATCAGTCCGCGCTTCGGGTGAGTTAGGCAGTGGCAGGAGCAGGCGAGTCATCAACCACCACATGAACGGTACAAACAGCAGCACGAGCGGCACGCCGACAACCATCCACTGGGCGAAGCTGATGGTGGTACCCAACTCGTTTTCGATGAAAGACACCGCAAACATATTCGGCGTGGTGCCAACGATGGTGCCGATGCCTCCGATCGAAGCGGCATAGGCGACGCCGAGCAGCAGGCACAGGGCAAAGCGCGATTTCCAGGGACTGTCAGGCTGCAGGGTGAGCACGCTCAGGGCGATGGGTAGCATAACGATGGTGGTGGCGGTATTGGTGATCCACATGCTCATGGCGGCGGAGGCGATCATAAAACCGGCCACCAGCCGGCGGGGCTGGGTGCCGACGATGCGCAAGATGAACAATGCAAAGCGTTTGTGCAGATGCCAGCGCTCCAGGGCCAGGGCCAGCATAAAGCCGCCCAGAAACAGGAAAATCAGCGGGTGGGCATAGGCATTGGCGGCTTCGGCCATGGATTGGGCCCCGGTCAGGGGTAGCACCGCCAGCGGCAGCAGGGCGGTCGCATAAATAGAGATGGCCTCGGTCAGCCACCAGACCGCCATCCAGCAGGCCAGGCCAGCCGTGACTTTCGCCGCCGTGCCGAGCATCAGGGGGTCGCCATCGATGCCGGTGATCCGTGCCGGCACCGCCAGTGCTACCAGCACAGCCAGCACCGGGCCGCCAGCCAGTCCGAACCAACGAAGATTCGCCATCGGTAGTCGACGGTGGGATTTTGGGTTTGCATCTTCGTTCATGACTGTCTGTTATCGCCATTGCCTGTGTTGCAGTTGATCGTTAGTCTGGCTGCCAGATGCGCAACCGGCCCACCTCGGTCGCGGTGGGCTGGAAAACAGGTTAACTTAAAAAAATCAGATAGCCATGATAAGGGAGAGCCGTGATGGAAACGACCAATGAAAATAATCTGGCGGTGATCGGCGCGGGGTTTGGCCGTACCGGCACGCTGTCGATGCGCGCCGCCCTGGGCAAGCTCGGGCTGGGGCCCGTGCACCACATGTTTGAAGTGGTGAAAGCGCCCGAGCAAAGCAAGCGCTGGCTGGCGGCGCTGGATGACAGCAATATATTGCGCGAGCTACTGGCCGGCTATCGCTCAGCCGTCGACTGGCCCAGTTGTTATTTCTATCGCGAGTTGATGGCCCTGTACCCGCGGGCGAAAGTGATCCTTACCCATCGGGAATCCAGGGGTTGGTACAAGAGTATCAACAATACCATTTATCGACTGCTGACCGCCAAAACCAGCGACATGCCCGCCGACCAGGTCTCAATGGCCCGGCGCATCGTCATGGATCTGACTTTCGACGGCCGTCTTGGCGAAGAGGACTATGCCATCGAGGTGTATGAAAAGCACAACGCCGCGGTAAAGGCCGCGGTGCCGCCCGAGCGCCTGCTGGTCTTCGATGTGCGCGAGGGCTGGCGACCGCTGTGTGATTTCCTAGGCACGCCGGTACCCGATGAACCTTTCCCAAAAACCAACTCCACCGAAGAGCTGATCGGGCATTTCCGCAAAAATAAAGCTTGATTTGAGCGGGCTTCGCTAGCAACAACCGCCCATGTCAGCACCGTCAAAAGCGTCCTGCCAGTGGGGCAGGTCGGCCATGACCTGGGCCCGCGCGGCGTGCGCCAGGGCCTGGCCGGGGTCTATCACCCAGGGGCCGGAGCGCGATACCGTCAGCTGCACGGTCTGGTGCGCAAACAGGTTGATCTCGCGATCACCATCGAAGGC
>JBECKV010000164.1:0-3515 GCA_040235495.1 Porticoccaceae bacterium | reverse complement strand
GGTAAACGATGTTCCACCACGCCCAGCAGACCACCGGGTTTCAGCGCCTTGTAAAACGCGCGGAAGGCGGCCAGAACACGCTCGTCGCCACCACCACGCATATACCAGTTGTGTACATTTCTAAAGGTCAGCACACGGTCGATGCTGCTTTCCGGCGCAATATCCACATGGGCAGGCGGATTGAATACGGTGATGGCAACCCGATCATATAGCGTCGGCGATGCCAGCAATTTAGCCTGAAATTGTTTCAGTGAATCCCGATAGTAGTCTGAACTCGAATCCTCGTTGAAATGAGCAGCATAAAGCTTGCCATCAGCGCGCAGATAAGGCGCCAGTATTTCCGTATACCAACCTGACGCGCCGGGCCAGATTTCAACCACCGACATATTCGGTTTTATGTCAAAAAATGACAATGTTTCCAGGGGGTGACGATACCGGTCCCGCTGCGCGGACTCGGCGCGGTGCGGGCTTTTCAGAATATCGTCCAGGGTCTCGGCCATGCCGGTATTGATACTTTCGGCCATGCCGGTATTGATACCCTCGGCCACGCCGGTATTGATAGAGAGTACCGCCGAACAAATCACCGTCAAAATGAATCGCCGCATGCTTATTGTCCTCTTGTGTTCAAGGTACAGAGATTGTCCCAGTCGCGCAGCCAATAGAGTGCAAGGCAGGCCGCAAGCATGGGCCATGCCGCAAAAAACAGCAGATTATCGAAGGGCGCCAGATACTGCTTGTAGGAAGACAAAGTGGAAATTCCGTGCAGTATCAACACGGCGCCATAGGTCCAGCGTCGCCACAGCCCGGCGACAAACGCGAGTATCAGAATGAGTTCAGCGGCCCCGACCACATACGAGACACCCTGTGTCAGCCCGCTGATACCGTAAAATGCCTCAAAAACCCTTCCGGCATGCACCGGATTCACGAACTTATCCAGTGTCCACATCAGCATGACAATGAAGACACCGAGCCGTAACGCCAGCAGCGATCGAGCCAGGGGCATTTTCAACGACGCCGATGTTGATAATTCAGTTGCCATCATGTTGTCTCCTGTAATCGACTTTATTAGTATTATTTATTGTGTCCCTATTTTGACCTTACCCATTTTGGCAAGCACGGGTTTTAAGCCGTCTGGCAGATATTGAAGATCCGAGGGCTCGTCGATGTCGTTGAGCATGGATAATTCGTGCAACACCACGCCATGCTCACTCAGTCGCTCGCGGGTAAGCCGTGCCACCTGGTCGGTGCTCCAGGGCATGTCGAGGAACACAGCCGCATGGTATTGCCGCAAGCCAAGCAGGACATAGCCGCCGTCACTGACTGGCGCCATGCAGGCTCGATGCCGCGCCAGCAACCGTGCCGCCTCCCGCAGCTTTGCAGCCGTCAGTCCGGGGCAATCGGTGCCGATCAATAATACGGCTTGCCCTTGTGCCGTTACACGTCGCGCTGCCCTGGCCAACCGCTCACCGAGATCGCCTTCGCCCTGCTCGGACCAGTATACCGATTCGGGAATGCCCAACGCGCTCCAGACGGGGTGGTGCATTGTTGGAGCCACGCACAATTCCACCGGCCCGACATCCGCCGCCAACGCTTCGGTTACACAATGGCTCAGCAGTTTCCTTGCGAGATTGGCGGCCCCTTCAAGCCCCAGGGCCGGGCTGAGCCGGGTTTTAGCCTGCCCGGGCAATGGCGCCTTGGCGAATATGACGATGCGGATTTTTCTGTTCTGTTGATTCATCGTTTACCAGCGCTAGAGTCGCGCCAAGCGTTCAGGGGCTTCGCCCCCAAACTGTCCTGGCGGCAACTCAATCTCATTAGGCACGGGCGCCGTAATGGCTAAGCCTGAATACGGCTGCTGTAGTCGCTGCGCGTCACTGCTTATTGAGGCGCCAGTCATAATCCAGAAACTCAATATCGGCATCTCGATTTTCCAGTTTTAACGCCACCGCGTCTGAAATCCCCAGTGCCCCGGCGTGGACCAGCAAAAAGTCCTCCAATCGTTCGAAGCCCCGCCAGCCCTTTTCAAAATCTTCGCGATACCATTTGAAAATCGATGACAATTTGATCGTATCGTTTTCCATGCGATTACGGCTGCCATCGCTGAGAAACTGTCTGGCTTGCTCATCCAGCTGATGCTCGAGGTCGCTACCATCGTAGGCCTCGGCGCGCAATGCCGGGCAACCCACACTGGCGCAGTTGACGGCAAAGTGGATGCGGGGATCCTTGTAACGACCGGAGCCTCGAATCAACGTGTGCTCGATGTCATCCAGGCTGCGTGTTTCTCCCAGTAAAACCACGAACTTCTTGCTCCAGGGCGAACTGAAGAGCCCACCCAGATCCTTGATCGATTCCAGATCCGGCCATGCGCGCAGAATCAGTTCCACGGTCCAGGCATTGTAGGCATTGAGCAGAAAGGCCAACTGCTCCTGTTTCGGCCACTGATCAAAGCGCGCCTGGGACACCGACGACAACCTTGACAGATAGCGTTTGAGACGCTCCCTGTCAGCGCTCATGCCCTGATAATCAACCGCCGTGCTCTTGCCGTCGTTGATCGGATACACATGTGCCGCCAGGAGACTGTGCCAACGCCCATGATCGAAGGCAGCGGTCTCCGGCGTTTCAGCCCAGGCTGTCGGAACGGCCAGAACGACGAGCATCAGACTCCGCACTATGTTGTTGACCACCACGCCCCCGTCTCCAGGAATGATATTTTTCCAGCCACGCCAGCACGCGTTGCGGCGCATGCGCCCGCTTCCACTCACCGGCCGCGTATTTGTTGGCTTCCGCCCAGGTGGGATAGCTATGAATGGTGCCGAGGATTTTGTTCAGTCCCAGGCCGTGCTTCATCGCCAGCACGAATTCCGCCAGCAAATCACCGCCGTGTTCACCGACGATGGTGACACCGAGGATGCGATCCTTACCCGGTTTCGTCAGTACTTTGACAAAGCCGTGAGCGGCGCCGTCGGCGATGGCGCGATCGAGATCATCAAGGCCATAACGTGTCACCTCGTAGGCAATGCCCTGCTCCTGGGCTTCTTGCTCATTCAAGCCAACACGGGCCACTTCCGGCTCAATGAATGTGGTCCAGGGAATCACCCGGTAATCGACCCTGAATTTCTTGAATTGACCAAACAGGGCATTGACCGCGGCATACCAGGCCTGATGTGCGGCGGTGTGAGTAAATTGATAAGGGCCGGCAACATCGCCCGCGGCAAAAATATTGGGATACAGGGTTTCCAGATAGTCGTTGGTGATGATGGTGCGATGGGTTTCGATGCCCAGCGCTTCGAGGCCGTAGCCTTCAAGCCTGGCGACACGGCCCACGGCGCAGAGCAAGGTATCGAATTCGATGATTTTTTCCGTGCCGTTGTGGTCGACAACCAGGCGTTTATGTTCGCCATTGGCGTCGCTGACTTTCTCAAAACGAAGCGCCTTGTGCTCGGTCAACACCGCCACGCCATCGCTCTCAAGTGATACTTTGGCAAGTGCGGAAACTTCCTCGTCTTCCCTTATCA
>JBECKV010000160.1:0-5432 GCA_040235495.1 Porticoccaceae bacterium | reverse complement strand
TCCAGGGATTGCGCCTTCCTTTCCCGCTCAATGGCGGTGGTGAAGAGTGTCTCCACCGTGGCCCCGGTGTCGAGACCGAGGGACTGATTCAGCGATCGCCGGCTGCCGAGCGCGAGCAAGCGCCCGTCCATCATCAACGCCAGACGGTCGCAATAGCTCGCTTCCTCCAGGTAGTGAGTAGTGACCAGCACAGTCATGCCGGCGGCGGCCAGTTCCCGGATGACCCGCCAGAAACGGTACCGGGCGACAGGGTCGACACCCGAAGTGGGCTCGTCCAGAAACAGAACCCGGGGCCGGTGCAGCAGGCTGCAGGCCAGTGCCAGGCGCTGGCGCAGGGCACTGGAAAGATCGTTGGTGAGCTTGTCGGGCAGGTCCGTCAATCCTGTCGCCTGCCGTGCCCAGTCGATCGCGGTTCGCGCCGCGCCCCCGGCCAGACCGTAGGCATTGGCGAAGAAGCGCAGATTTTCCCGGGGCGTCAATTCCAGATAGAGGGAAAACCGCTGTGACATATAGCCGATTTGGCGGCGCAATGCCGCGCCGCCCGCGCCGGGGGATACACCTGCCACCCGGGCACTGCCCTCGTCGATGGCGACAAGGCCGCACAGCGCCCTGATCAGGGTCGTCTTGCCCGCCCCGTTGGGTCCCAGCAGGGCCAGCAGCTCACCGGCCGGAACGTTGAAACTGACCCGGTCAACCGCCTTGAAACGGCCGAAGCGGACGCTGAGATCGGTAACCGACAAACCCAGTCCTGTTTCGTTATCCCGCCAGTACATTGCCGGGCTCGGCCGCTCGCCGGTCATCCCTGCCGTGCGCAGAACAAACAAATCCTCCAGCCGGGGCTGGGCGATTGACAGCCGGAATCCCTTTGGCAATGCAGAGGTCAACCGGTTTTCGGTGGTCCCCGGCTTCACCACCAGCCGCAGGTGATCGGGCAACCACTGCACGGAATGGACGGTTTCATTCCGACCCAGAATGTCGCATAGTTCGCGCAAGCCGTGCCCCGAATTCTCGGCATCGACCGTAAAAACCCGGCCGGCGATGCTTCCCAGCAAGTCTGTCAGCGTGCCATCGGCGAGAATACGGCCCTGTTCCAGCAGCAGTATTCTGTCGCAGCGCTCCGCCTCGTCCATGCAGGACGTGGCCACCACCGTGGTAATGCCCTGGGCCCGGAAGCGATCGAGCATGGCCCAGAGCTGGCGCCGGGACAGCGGGTCGACACCCAGGCCGGGTTCATCGAGGATCAGCAGCTCCGGTTCATGAACCAGATTGACACAGAGGGACAGTTTCTTGCGCATGCCGCCGGATAATTTTGCCGCGGGTCGGTCGCCGAAACGCGCCAACCCGGCCATGGCCAACAGCGCCTCTTCGCGCTGTCGATAGACCTCAGGGGCAGCATCCTGGGTCCGGGCGGCGAAACTCAGGTTTTCCGTGACGCTGAGGCGATCATAGAGCGTAAACCCCTGGGACATGTAGCCAATGCGGGAGGCGATCCGCTTGGCCTGCCGGCGGGTATCGAAACCCAGCACCCGGCATTGTCCGGTCGTGGGATCGAGGATGCCCGCCAGCATCCGTAACAGCGTCGTCTTGCCGGCGCCGTCGGCGCCGACAATGCCCACTCGCTGAGCGCGAGCAACGGAAAAATCCAGCGGCTCGATGGCAACCTTGTCCGCGAAGCGGCGGCCGAGACCCCTGGCAACGATGGGTTCGGAGGAAGGCATGGGCGCTCAGCGCGGAACCGCGAGCGGTGCCGGCCACGCGATATTGCTGTCCCAGCGAATCCAGGCGTCGGCGGGCATCCCCGGTTTCAGTGCTTCGGTCGGGTTATCAGGCACCAGCGTGACGCCATAAACCATGCGCACCCGCTCGTCGGGCATATGCACATCCCGGGGTGTGAACTGGGCAAAATCATCGATCCTCTCGACCCTGGCGACAAAGTCCCGGGACAAACCGTCCACCCGGATTTTGGCCGGGTTCCCCAGCCTAAGCCGGCTAATGACATCTCCGGGGACATACACTTTAAGTTCGAGTTGCCGTAGATCGACAGCGGTGGCCAATGGCTGGCCAGCCTGGACCACCTCACCGGCCTCGACCGCCCGGACCAGTATCGTCCCGGAGATCGGCGCGGTAATTTCCGCTTTGGCCAGTTGGGACTCCGCCAGCGTCACCTGTGCAGCCATGGCATTGACCTGTTCTTCGGCAGCCTGCCGCTGTCTGTCCAGTGACTGAAGCTGTCCCTGCGCTTCCCGGACCGCGTTCTCGGCCTGATCCAGATCGCTGCTGCTGGCAAGGTTGCGCGCCCGCAGGTCGCGCACCCGCTGCAATTGTTTCTCCGCCGTTGTCAGGTGATGGCGCCAGGTCGCTATCTGGCTGTCATGGGCATCCCGCTTTTCCCGCGCCGCAGCCAGTTGGGCACGTGCCAAACGCAAGCGGTTCGTGGCGTCGGTGGGATCAATAACGGCAACCGTATCGCCTGCCGCGACCTTACTGCCTTCCACGAGCTTGTGCTCGACGACCCGGCCGGCCACCTCGGCCGCGATGCGCACCTCCCGCCCTTCGATATGGCCATTGCCATAAATGA
The DNA here is from genome assembly GCA_040235495.1 of Porticoccaceae bacterium. Taxonomy (GTDB): domain Bacteria; phylum Pseudomonadota; class Gammaproteobacteria; order Pseudomonadales; family Porticoccaceae; genus HB2-32-21. The sequence continues at coordinate 2,854 of JBECKV010000160.1, read as the reverse complement.
TTCCCTCGGGTAGCGCGTCCTCCCCGAGCAGGACAAAAATCCCGTAGGAAGCGCCGGCAAGTACTATTACCGCGATCAGTGACCAGAGCCAGGATTGGGGTTTCATCGTGCACTCCCTACGGCGTTATTATTTGCACTTGAGCGAGCATTAGCGCCGCTGTCGCGCACTCCAGCCTATGAATCGAGCCATCCTAGCGCTCAACGGCCCCCGCGACCACGGTTGTTGCCGGAGCTCCGGGAACTGGTTCAGCGCATTCTCGAACAGGATCGACAGGGCCGTGTTCAGCGCCAGTCACACCGCCAGTTTCGCGTGCAACTCTCGCGGCCATTCGATCAGGTCATGAGATGTCTTGGTTTCCATACTGAATCCATTCGCGATGAGTCCAACAAATGTCCCTATCCGCCAGGGGCAAGCCCGTGTCGGCGTCCGCACGAGCCTGGCATCGACAATGTATCCTTTGATATCCCTTGCGGGCCTTGAACATCACCACAGCTCCGAACGGGTTTCCGCTTGGATTTGTCGCCTTGATCAGGCACTCGCTTACACGGACAAGCCGCGTCCATCGTACCGAGGCTCAACGTTCAAGTGCATTTAACGCTCGGCGACAAAACGAATTTCGACACGCAGGTGCTGGTATTTCCATTCACCATTCACTTTCACATAGTCATCGTTGTATTTAGCGGTCATCCAGATTTTTTTATTCTCCCCGGCATCATCCCAGGGGCCGACGATATACCAGCTACCGGTGGCGCGATCGCCATCGACCGCGATAATCGGGTTCATAATATTGTGTTGGGAAAAACTGAATTGATCACGAAATCCCGCAAACAGCTTGCGAATGGCTTCGTGCCCCCTGGCTTGACCAAACTTGCCGCCCTCCCAGATACCGTCTTCGGCAAATACCGAGGCGATGCGGTCGGGATTATGCAGGTCGTCGCAGATGTCGCAGTAACGGGCTTTTAGCTGCTTGATGGCTTCGATATCCTCGAGACGGGTAATTCTTTTTTCCAGTTCACTTAAATCCATATTTTTCTCCTGTAGAGCAACGTTAGTTATTGTTGAAAGTTTGACGTGCTTTAATCATGGCCTGGCATCCACAAATCCTTCAGTGCATACAAAAGGACTGTAGTGCATACAAAAAGACCCCGCAATGCGAGGTCTTTTCAGGGTCGGATATTGTTAAGCCTGGTTCTTTTGCAGCTCCAGCCCCTGCAGGCCGCCTTCACGGCGCCACTTGTCGAGGATAGCGAAAAACTCGGGCGCGCCGCCGCCATACTGGTTACTGAAAAAGCCCTCGCCGCCCTCGATACCTTCCTGGTTGTAGTAACCCGGTGTGCACTCGGCATAAAAGCGTTTTCCCAGATGGGCCAAACGCCTGATGGTGTCGACCCAGCCGTCTTCCGCTTCCTGCGAGGCTTCCAGCGTTCGGATATCGTTTTCAACACAGTGCTTCAAAATGTAGGCAAGATGCCTGGCCTGTTCGTTCAGCGCGTGGGGAATACTGGTGGTAAAGCCGGTCTGGGTCAGGCCCATGGTAAAGCAGTTGGGAAAACCGCGAGCAAACAAACCGTGGAAGGTCCGTAAACCCTTGTCCCATTTTTCGCTCAGACGCTGCCCGTCGCGGCCCACCAGATCATAGCCGGATTGGCGGGTGTAATTGGTACCGACCTCGAAACCGGTGGCGAAAATGATGCAATCGACCTCATACTCCTTACCGTCAACCACCACGCCGGTTTCGGTAATCCGTTCAACACCCTTACCGTCGGTATCCACCAGAGTGACATTCGCACGGTTGTAGGTTTGCAGGTATTCATCGTGAAAGCCGGGCCGCTTGCAGAACTGGCGATACCAGGGCTTCAGTTTTTCGGCAGTCTCCTTGTCCTCGACGATGCTGTCCACCCGCGCCCGCACCTGGTTCATTTTTTTGAAGTCGGCTATTTCCATGCGCGCCGCCACTTCCGCCGGACTCATATTCGGGTTCAGCTTGCGCTGGTTGGGCCCACTCAAATCGCGGAATATTTCGGTCCAGCCGTCGGCCACCAAATCCTCGTCCACGTCGCCGCCGGAAGTCAGGATATTGAAATTATCCATCCGTTTCTGCTGCCAGCCGGGTTTCAGGCTTTTCACCCATTCGGGCTCGGTAGGCCGATTGCCACGCACGTCCACCGATGATGGGGTGCGCTGAAAAACATAAAGCTGTTTTGCGGTTTCGCCCAGATGCGGGATGCACTGAATGGCGGTGGCGCCGGTTCCGATAATCCCGACACGTTTGTCCTTGAGCTTGTGCAGGCCTCCGGTGGAGTCGCCACCGGTATAGTCATAATCCCAGCGACTGGTGTGAAAAGTGTGGCCCTTGTAGCTGGAAATGCCGGGAATACCCGGCAGCTTGGGCCGATTCAGCGGGCCATTTGACATCACCAGATAATGCGCTTTCATGCGATCACCACGGTTGGTTTCGACTATCCAGCGCGCGCTGTCCCCATCCCAGTGGACATCGGTAATTTCCGTTTGCAGACAGGCGTTATCGTACAGTTTGTAATGGCGCGCGATCGCCTTGCTGTGCTCGAGAATCTCTGGCGCGTAGGAATACTTCTCCCTGGGGATATAGCCCAGTTCCTCGCACAGGGGCAGATAGACATAGGCCTCGACATCGCACTGGGCGCCGGGGTAGCGGTTCCAGTACCAGGTGCCGCCAAAATCACCGCCCTTCTCGATGATACGGATGTCATCAATGCCGGCTTCCCGCAGCCGCGCGCCAGCCAGCAGGCCGCCAAAGCCACCGCCGACGATAATGACTTCCACCTCGTCGTTAAGCGGCTCGCGAACGATCTGCTCCTCAATGTAGGGATCATC
>JBECKV010000148.1:0-7870 GCA_040235495.1 Porticoccaceae bacterium | reverse complement strand
CGGACCAGGGCCGGCATAACGACAATGGCGCCCAGCATATTCACCAGGAACATAAACGTCAGCAGTATGCCCATGTCGGCCTGAAATTGTAGTGAGGCGAATATCCAGGTGCAGACACCCGCGCCCAGAGTCATACCAGTGAATACCACCGGCTTGCCAGTCAGGCGCATCGCTTTGTAGAAAGCCTCATTGAGGGCATCCCCGGTATCGAGAAATTCGGCCATGCGGCTATAGATGTAGATCGCGTAATCGACACCGACCCCGACACCCAGCGCCACCACCGGCAAGGTATTCACTTTAAGCCCGATGTCGAGCACCGCCATCAGTGCATAACAGAGCAAGGAGACAAAGGCGAGCGGCAAGATCACACACAGGGTTCCGCCGATCGAGCGGAACGTTAACAAGGTCAGCGCGATCACCGCCAGGTAGACAAACACCATTATGGGGAGTTGGGCGTTTTTCACCGCGTCGTTGGTCGCGGCGATGATGCCGACATTACCGCTGGCCAGCCTGATGCGAAATTTATCCTCCGGAAGATGCGGTTCATAGGCCTTGATGCCATCGATGATTTTATTGATCGTGGTAGCCTTGTGATCAAGGGTAAAAATATTGATCGGCATCGAGCCACAGGGAGCATCCATGAACTCATCACCACCGGCCCCCATATGGTAGAGGCTTGAGGACAATGAACTTGAATTCCTCGACAGATGGAACCAGCGGGGACTGCCCTCGCTATTGGCCGCCAGAATGACTTTCTGCTTGTCGACCAGGGACGCCACCGATTGTACGCCCGGCAGATTTCGCAAATACCAGGCAAAGCGATCCATCTCGTCCATGACATCGTAATCGACACAGGCATTCTTCTTCGACTCAATCATGACCGTCAGTTTATCGACACCGATGGAGAAACGCTCGGTAATGACCTGGCTGTCGATATTATAGCGGGCATTCTCCCTCAGCTCGGGCACGCCCGCCTGGGAATCGCCGATCTTCAGGTCGTCCTGTTTGGTAAAACCCCAGATGGTCAGTATGGCGACGATACTGATAACCACCAGGGAAGGCCCCGTGCGAGTGAGCATGGACAAGGCGCGCCAGACAACATCGCGGCTTTCATCGGACTTCTGATGTTTAGCGCGGTATTTTTCGATGTCGTTTATTTTCACATAGGACAGCAACACCGGCAGCAGCACCAGATTGGTCAGAATGATGACGGCGACCCCGAGACTCGCGGTGATGGCCATTTCCTGAATAATACCAATGCTGATCAAGAGCACCGTCAAAAACCCGATCACGTCACTGGCCAGCGCGACGCTACCCGGCACCAGCAGGCGTCGGAAGGTGCGCCGGGCGGCTTCCATATTGTCGACGCCGTGGGGCACGGCGGGCGCCGGGACCACCGGTCGACCCCGGGAGTCGGTATCACCGCCATACATACTCTCTCCCATCCAGCCACTGATCATCTGCACGCCGTGGCTTACACCGATGGCGAACACCAGGAACGGCACCAGGATACTCATGGGATCAAGCCCGTAACCCATCAGGGGTAACAGGCCCATTTGCCAGACAACCGCCACCAGGGCACTGAACAGCGGCAGAATGGTCAAGGACAGGGAGTGGGAATAAAACCACAGCAATAAGGCTGTAATCAGGAAAGTAATACCGAAAAAGTTAATCACGTCCCTGGCGCCTTCGGCAATGTCGCCGGTGGATTTTGCAAAACCGATTATGCGCACCGAGATACCGTCGGTCTCGATCACGTCGCGAATTTTTGTCTCGAGGTTTCTGGCGACCACCTGATAATCCAGTGGTTCGCGCGTGGTCGGGTCCATATCGAGCAATTCCGCCCGGATCAGGGCGCCGGAAAAATCGTTGGCCACAAGTTCTCCCAACCGCCCGGATTTAATGATGTTATTGCGGATGACCGGAAACCACTCAGAGGTCGGCCTGAACTCCGCCGGCACTACGTTGCCGCCCTGAAAGCCATCCTCGACGAGTTCAATATAACGCACGTTCGGCGTGAGAATTGACGTCACCGTATTCCTGGCGACGCCGGGAAGAAAAAACACTTCCTCATTGGCTTTTTGCAGGGCGGCGAAAAACTCCGGATTGAACATGTCACCTTGCGCCTGGGTCACGGCGACGATTAACTGGTTACCGGTACCGAATTCGCTGCTGTAACGCTGAAGCGTTTTGATGTAGTCATGCTCAATGGGCAACATTTTTTCAAAACCGGCGTCCATTCTGAGCTTTAAACCGTGGTAGCCCATGAACGCGGTCAGAATCAGAAAAACAACCAGAATCGGTTTGCGGTTTGAAAATATTTTATTTTCGGCCCAATCGGTAATGGTGCGCCTATTCATAACTAGAACCTTCCTGCTGTCCGGATTTCCGCTCAACGGGTGTTACCGCCAAGCGCCTTCAATAATCGATATTCGTCCAGATACCAAAATTCCGCGATCAATCAATCGTAAACGGCCGCACCCCGCGTGAGCCAAACATCAGCACATCGTCGCCGGTGACAAGTTCCGCTTTCATGATGGTATCGAAACCCGGATAGGGGTGTTTACGCGTTGTCGTTTCGCCCGCGTTCATTGTCAGGATGGTGCCGCCAGAGCCCAAAAAGACAATTGTGCCGTTGGGCATCTCCGTGCATCCGTAAATATTGTCTATCACGCCGGTCTTTATTTTTTGCCAAGTCTCGCCGTTATCGAGCGTTCGATAGATATTGCCGCGCAAACCGTAGAGATACAGCGCACCTGAACTCAACTCAGTGACTCCAAAAAACGTGCCTTCATAGGGCGATTCAAGGATTCGCCAACGCTCTTCCTCCGTTTCCGCGCGGGGATTGAAAACCAGTATCGTACCCAGTTCACCGACGATCAGGATATTGTTTTGAAACGGAATCATGTAATTAAAATTGGGCTCCGGCTCCATGCCGAGCTCTTCCAGGCGGTCATAAAGGTCCATTGTGTCCACCTCTTCCCAGGTCTGCCCGCCATCGCCGGTTTCCAGCATCAGGCCATAGGCGCCGATGGCATAACCGGTGTCGCTGTCCGTGAAGTGGATATCCAGGATGGGCTTGGGAATATCGCCGCCGGGAATCGGGTCTTCGTGCTGAATTGCCCAGGTTTCACCGCCATCCCTGGTGTGGAGGATCAAGCTATCGTGGGCGCCGGCCCAGCCTAACTTCTCATCGAGAAAAAACACATTAGTCAACAAGACCTGTGTTGGCGACCTGGCCTGCCGCCAGGTTTTTCCCTGATCATCGGAATAGACAATACTCCCGTACAGCCCCACGCCAATATATCGGCCAGAGGGTAGTCTGGCTGAATCCGTCAGCAATACATGACTGGCCAGGGGCGACATCACCGCGGGGCGCTGCAGGGACTCCTCGGCCGCCACTGGCACCGGCGCGCTGACACCGCTCAGAATCAGAAGTAGCACCGCTAAAAAAGGAATCCTTGGAGTAAAAAGAGCTTGGCGCCTTCTGGATTTGAAGCGCGCTTTTCCCACACTGTGGCGACAAGAGTCCGCTCGGAAATTTAAAAAACCGGAGCGGGTTTTTCTGAAGGTGCTATTTACTGCTGGCATTGTCGGTTCCACTATGAAAAATTTGTCGGGACTGTAACGTCGGGGAGCTTGATCATCGCCCGGAACATACTCCAAAAAATAATGAAAAATAACGAATAATAAAAAAAGGCGGCTATCCTGGTTGTCTCTACCCCGAAGAGCCTCTACCCCGAAGAGCCTCTACCCCAAAGAGCCTCTACTCCGCAAAGCCTCTAGCCCGAAGAAAAGTAGTTGTAGACGTCTACCGGCATAAAATCTTCAAGCCTGGGAAAAAGAATTAGTGACGCACAAAAATGGCTGGTGTCAAACCAGCCATTTTTGTCTCTGTACAGCCACTAGATCCTAGCGTACACCGTGTCTGCGTACCGAGGCCGGGGTAAAGTAACTTTCGTCGTTCCGCCAGGTGAAATCGGGCCCTTTGTCCTTATCGAACATCAAGGCCAGCATGCGACCGGCGTCCATGTCGTACTGGATGTCCGAGATCGGGTGGAAAAACTGGATGTCATAGAGGAACACGCAGTGTGACTCCCAATGGCGCCAGATATTACCGCGGCGATCATAGCCATCCACGGCGGTGATCCACCATGAATCCTCATCCAGGTAGAAGGTACGGCGGCCATAGTCATGATTGGTACCCTCTTTCAATGTCGCGTCGACGATCCAGACCCGGTGCAACTCGTAGCGGGCGTAGTTCTGGTCGAGTCGACCATTGTCCATGATCACCTTGTCGGGTGTAGCCTCCTTGGCCCAAAGTTTATACGCGTTATAGGGAACGTAAATTTCCTTTCGGCCCACCAGCTCGTAGGAGAACCGGTCATTGGGACCATTAAAACCAAACTTCTGGTCCGTCGTGGCCAGGCCATCGCTCGCGGTCAGCGGATTGTCATAGACGATCTGCGGCGCCCGCTTGACACGACGCTGCCCGGGGCTGTAGGCCCAGGCCCGGCGGAACACCTTGTCAAAACTTTGCGGATCGATCGCCAATACCACCTGCCCCGCCAGCTTGGGCGGCGCGGTCAAGGTCTGATAATAGAACATATTCGGGTCGGAGGGGTTTTTGTCCTCGGGAACTTCAGGATCACTCCAGCTCTGATGCTGTTGCACGTTCAGTTTATTAACCACATAGTCGCCGGTTGAGGTGATCGCCAGCGTCGTCTCGTAGGAATCCATCCAGGACAGGATGGGCTTGGTGGCCTGGTTCATCCAGGCTTCCTCGCCATTTTTGGGTATCGGAAATGCCGGTGCCCTGCGCGCCCCCCTGAACCCGATAATGCCCATGTTGACATCGGCGTGTATCAGCTCCGAACGATCGAGGTTTTTCAAGGCCGCCTCGTAGATATAGGGCTTGTAAACCACCGAGCGCCGGGTCGGGTACACATTCATGAAGTAGTCGGGGTAGGTCTCGAACATGCGTTTTTGAGCCACCGTCAACTTGTCCGCGTGTTCCTGATAGTTTTGCGCGGTGATGGTGAACAGCACCTTGTCATCGGCAAAGGGGTCGGGGTGAAACGTGCCTGGCGTGAATCCCGCCGGAACGGGGACGGGTTCATTTTTCCATGCCGGGATAGTGCCCTCGGCATTACCCGCCCGGATCGCACCCAAGGGTGTCAATTCCGTCCCTTCCAGCCCGATACGCGCTTTGTCCTCTGCCGAAACACCTGCCAGTACCGCACCGGTGGCCAAGCTGGCGGTCAGCACCAGGGCTTTCTGAATACTTCTAATACGAATCATGGTCTACTGCTCCCTAAAAATTATATTTGTAAACGAGGGATACGAAGTCCCGGTCATAACTGCCGCCGGCTGAACCGAGCCAGTTAACATACTGCATGTCCAGGGAATGCTTGCTCTGATAATCAAACGTCAGCTTGTAGACCATCGAGCGTTGGTTCTCGACCATGCCGCCCGCAGTGATGGGGGCTGAATAGCCCTCAACGTTATGTACAAATATAAGGGTCGGGCTCATGGTCAGGTTCCAGAACAGGTTGGGGTATTCCAGCCCAGCCACCGCCGTATAACCCCAGGCAAAGTCAGTTATCGGCTGATCCAGCGGCCCGGCGCCCGCAAAATGCCCGCGATCCTCGACTTCGTTGCTCTGCAGGGTCGGAGAGGTCGGCGTGAAGTTCCTTCTGTCCCAGATATCACGGGATTCCAGCTCCGGCACCCAGCTGAATGAGGCGTCAAAAACCAGGTTCAGCTTGTCGGCGCCGAACAGGTCGGTACCACCGGACTTGGTGAAGTTCATCAAAAACACATAGACATCACTCGCGCCTAACTCCGCGCCGCGGCTGCCCGGCCCATTACAGTTCGGCACTGGATCGGAAGCTCCAGGGCCAGCGACCGGGTTGTTGACGAGTTCAAAGCCAAAAATTTGCCCGGCCGTTAAGTTATCTAAGGGACCGCCGCCGGGCGTTGCCGCGTAGATGCCATACAGGTTGCGGCACTCGCGCACGTCCAGAGCGTTCTTTTTGACATTCAGCTCAAGGGCAAAGGAGGTCTCAAACGGCCCTTCCCCGTTCAGGGAAATGCCGTAGGTGTCCTGGTTTTCCGGGTAGGCCCACTCATAGCCGGCAATGGTCATGAAACCGGGGTTGGCCGGGTCCGGACGCGGAGTGTAATCGTCGACCAGCTGGATGTACGGGATGAAATAGTGGGAGCGCACCCAGTAAATACCCAAATCCGCATAGTTCCACTGAGGAATGACGAAGTGCATATTGATACCCCACTGGCCGGTGTCGTCGGGCTCTTCGTTATTACCCCACTTTTCGATACCCCGGAAAAACAAATCCGGGTTGTAGCCGGCGCCAATAAAGTCAAAGCCACTGAAGTAGGTGCCTACGCCGACAAAAGTGGATTCGCGCCAGTTCCAGGTGTAATAGGCTTCGAGACTGATATTATCCGTAAACCCAAAGTTGAAGTAGACGCTTTCCTGGGGAATCAGTGTCTCTTTAACGTCGGTACCCGGGGTAGTGGCCTTGGACAAATCCGTTGGGTTCATCATCTGGGAGATACCACCACTTTGGATGTTACTTTCACCCCAGTTGATCACCTGCTTACCGACACGGACATTAAGGGGACGGTCGCCTATATCCCAGCCCCCATAAACGAAAAAGTCGAGAAGATTAAACCGATTGCCCGCCAGATCCTGGGCGCTATCGGCGATCCCATCGACCATATGAACGGGAGCCCCGACATGAAACGCCGAAACAATCGGATCAGCGAACAGGTCTACTCCGGGCGCCTGACCAGCGGCATAGGGCCAGACATTGGGCCGCTCACAGTTGGTGCAATCCATGTCCTGGATCTTGTGATCGTAGACATAGGAAAAGCGAGTGAAAAACCCGAACCGGTCGCGCTTTAAACTAAAATCCGACAAAAAGGACACCGGCGTCGAGTAGATATCACCAGCGTCCTTGAACAGATGTCGCGCACCGGTAGGGTCAGCGGTTGCAAATTTTCGGGTTCCCTCAACCCGCATCGCCGCGCTGGCGGTTATGGTGGTATCCAAAGCCCCGTCCCAGTCGCCTAGCTCGAACTGAAAGGCTGATACCGACCCGGATATCACCGAGAGACCAGCGATGACACTCAAGGCCATAGCGCCGACTTTGAACGAACGTTTGATTGTTGATCTAAAAGTCTTCAACGAATCATCCCCCATATTGGATTGATTATTGTATTAAGCGCCCACAAAATGAAATGGCACCGCCAGTGAGCGCCAACGCGGCGGAGTCTGTTGTCAAGCGTCATCGAGACCGTCATGAATCATGGTGACGGATCATGCGGCGCATCAACACCAGTTATTCCAGTCGCAGTGCGCAAATTAACCACTCGCGCCATGAATGTCAAGGGTGTGACACACCACGGAAGTCGTTACTTTGCTTGGTTGATGCCGACCGCGCGCAGGCCATCGACTCAAGGTGGGCGCTGGCGGTCACGATCAGGCCCGGCAGCTGGGGTCGGGAAGGAGAGGATTTTATTTGGCGATAAACACGAGTCTTGGCCGAACAAAGCCGCCTGGTCCAAGCCCTGGCGGTCAAAAATGGCGCTCGACCATTAGCCACAGACATTCGCGACAGGCATTAGCGACAGGCATTCGTGACAGGCGCGACGACAGCGCAAGACAAACTCACGTGCGCGATCTCGGGGCGCCGTCCCGGGCGATCAGGCCTCCGCCGTTTTCCTGGCGCCAATCAGCCAACGTGCCAGGGCGGGTAAAATCAAAATAGCGCCGAGCATGTTAGTGAGAAACAGGAAGGTCAGCAAAATACCCATGTCAGCCTGAAACTGGAGGGACGCAAATATC
>JBECKV010000088.1:0-15035 GCA_040235495.1 Porticoccaceae bacterium | reverse complement strand
AGTAGGTCCATGTTTGGCCCTTCGTTGTTATACCTCCATAGCCATCGCGTCGCAAATTCCTGTACCTGCTCAATGGATTGAAACTGGTACTGAGCGAGCCAACCATGCCGTACAGTTCGGTTGTAGTCGTCGAAGACGTTAAACAACCGATAGTTACGTCCGTCTTCCAGTTGGTCCTGCATCAAGTGCATCGACCAGCATTGGTTTATCGCTTCGGGCTCCGCCAGTGGCTCGGGCTGTTTCCGGACAACCCGTTTCTTCGCTTTGATTCGCGGGTTTAACTCCAGCGCTTGGTATATCCAATGCCCGCGGGCGTGGTGCCAGCGACGGCCTTTGACGTTGCGCAGCAACAGGAAACACAGGCCAAAACCCCAATTGCGCTGGTTCGCCGCCGGATCAGCGAGTCCGCGATGTCGACGTTCCCATCCCTGGGGCGGCGCTTATACGCACTTATAGATGGCTCATCATAAAGTGAGCCCTTGGTTTTTCCCTGTTTAACAAGAATAATAACTGCTCAGGATTTACTTGGTTTAACGCTCTATGTTCAATGGGGCACATATCGTATTAATGGTTCGGTGGATTCAGTATTTTTTGGGCCGAAATGGCCAAGACCTTCACCGAGGTCTACGATAGCTGGCTTGTATATCCACAAAAGCCGTTTATCCCCGGGGCCCACCGTTTTGGGGCCCACCGTTTTAAACAGGTCACTGGGGCATGGAACGTGATCGAAGTATTCACAGATGAAACCGATCAACCGAGCCACTCGATTCATAACGACGCGAGAAACGAAACTGCTTGAACCCGAACCGAAATAACCGAAATAAAGGCAATGACAGTACAGGGCGCGGAAAACGGTAACCTCATCGAAATCGATGGACTCTGTTTCGGCTACAAGCAGCGCAGCGTCTTAAACGACGTCAATATCAGCATCCCGAAAGGCCGGGTAACCGCCATCATGGGTCCCAGCGGCAGCGGCAAGACGACCCTGCTGCGTCTGATTGCCGGCCAGGTAAGACCGAAACGTGGTGTTATCAGGATTGATGGCCGGGATCTGGCCCGCATGAGCCGCGCCGAACTTTTTCTGGAGCGTCGCAAAATGGGCGTGCTGTTTCAGAGTGGCGCATTGTTTACCGACCTGTCGGTTTTCGAGAACGTCGCTTTCCCGCTGCGGGTCCACACGCGACTCACCGAGGGCATGATCCGGGACATCGTGCTGATCAAGCTCGAAGCCGTCGGTTTGCGGGGCGCTTGTGAACTCATGCCGGCGGAGCTCTCCGGCGGCATGGCCAGGCGCGTGGCCCTGGCGCGGGCGATTGTGCTCGATCCGCAATTAATACTTTATGACGAACCCTTTGCCGGCCAGGACCCTATTTCCATCGGCATGCTGTCAGACCTGATCAGGCGATTGAACAGCGCGCTAAACCTGACCAGCATCGTCATATCGCATAGCGTGCCGGAAACCGCCGCCGTCGCGGACTATGTCTACGTCATTGCCAGGGGCACGGTCGCCGACAGCGGGCCAACCCGCGAAGTGCTCAACAGCGAGGACGCCCGTGTGCATCAGTTTATGCATGGCCTGCCGGATGGTCCGGTACCGTTTCACTATCCGGCGCCGGATTATCGGCAGGACCTCGGCCTCGGCCCGGGGCCGCGTCAGCGTTCGCCGTAATGATCATGCTGGAGCACATTGCCAAATTGGGTCGTGACGGCCTCGCCGTTATCGGGACTCTTGGCCGTGCCGGAATGATTGTTGCGCTCGCGCTGTTCGGTCCGCCCGACTTTCGTCATGGCCCGACCCTGCTGATCCGTCAGTTGTACAACGTTGGCGTCCTGTCCCTGCTGATCATTGCCGTATCCGGCTTCTTTGTCGGCATGGTGCTGGCACTGCAGGGCTATAACCTGCTGATACGTTTTGACGCCGTGGAGGCCCTGGGTCAGGCGGTATCGGTCACGCTTGTCAGGGAGTTGGGTCCGGTGATCTCCGCCCTGCTGTTTGCCGGGCGCGCCGGCTCCGCGCTGACCGCCGAGATTGGCCTCATGAAGGCAACCGAACAACTGGCCGCCATGGAAGTCATCGGCGTGGATCCGATTCGCCGCGTCATTCGGCCGCGCCTGTGGGCCGGCATTATCGCGATGCCCTTGCTTGCGCAGATATTCAATGTCGTGGCGCTGTGGGGCGCGGTCATCGTTGGCGTCGGTTGGCTGGGTGTCAACGTTGACGCCTTCTGGATCAACATGCAGGACTACCTGGAATTCGGGCGGGACATTTTCAACGGCGTCATAAAGGCCGCCGTATTCGGCGGTGTCATCACCTGGATCGCCGTGTTTCAGGGTTACAACACGGCGCCCACTTCCGAAGGAATCAGCCGCGCCACTACCCGCACCGTTGTCTACTCCTCCCTCGCGGTACTGGGGATGGATTTTCTTTTAACGGCCGTCATGTTTGGAGTGAATTGATGCAAAGCCGAGTGATCGAACTCACAGTAGGTTTTTTTATTCTCGCCGGCATCCTGGCGCTGGGCTTTCTGGCCATACAGGTAAGCGGAATCAACCGCGAATTTGACAGCAAAGGCACCTACCGGTTGTACGCCGAATTCAACAATGTCGCCGGCCTCACGGCAAAGGCAAAAGTCACCGTGGCGGGGGTCCAGGTCGGGCAGGTGACAGCGATCACCATCTCGCCGCAGTCCATGCGCGCGCGCGTCGACATGGTCATAAGCAACACCGTCAAGGATCTCAGCGAGGACACCATCGCGGCCATACAGACCGCGGGAATACTGGGTGAAAAATACATCGCGCTGTCGCCCGGTGGCGTCGCGGAGACACTAGGCGACGGCGATCGGGTCCGCGATACCCAATCGGCGCTGATCCTCGAAGAACTGGTGGGCAGGCTGGTGACAAGCAGGATGGGCGCCCCATGATCCGCGTTCTCGGTGTCGTGTTGCTTTGGTTAACGGGTTTGTCGCTGGCGACACACGGGACCCAACCCTGCGCGGAGGATTGCGATCAGCCCGGATATACCGTGCCGCCCTATCAGCTGGTGGTCGACAGTACCGAACGTGTTCTGGCGCTGGTCAGATCGACGAGGGCGGATGGCGAGGAGGAGCCGGAACGCTATTACCAGCAGGTCGGCGAGATCGTCGATGAGTTGGTGGATACCGAGCGCTTTACGCGCGGCGTGATGGCCATTTACGCCAGTGCCCGGCACTATCGGGCGCTGGAATCGGATGAGGAAAAGGCCCGGTTTCAGGCGCGCATCGATCGTTTCGGGAGGATACTCAAGCATGACCTGATTTACACCTACGCCAAAGCCCTGTTGGATTTCGCCGACGAGCGTATCGAGACCCTGCCACCCGCCGCCGACGCCATAAGCGAGAACTACGCCAGAATCGAACAAAAAATCCAGCGTCCCGGCCAGGCCGCCCACCTTATCCAGTATTCCCTGCACCGCAAGCCGGGCGAACCCTGGAAGCTGTACAACGTCATCGTCGATGGTATCAATATAGGTAATATTTTCCGTAATCAGTTTGCTTACGCCGTGGAAAATAATGGTGGTGATGTCGATCAGGCCATCGACAACTGGAAGAGCGAACGGACCATCGATGCCTTGCGGGAAAGTAAACAAGCCTCATGAATGCCAGCGTTTGCTCGCTCGAGTTCGATACTGACACCCTGTATCCGCGGGGAAGGCTGGATTTCGATTCCGTTGTCGGCATCGAGGCCAGGGGCAGCGCCTGGCTAAGGGCTCAGGCGCCACCGCAATGTCGGGTCGATCTGAGCGGCCTTGAATACGCCAACAGCGCGGCTATCGCGCTTTTACTGTCATGGCGCCGGATCGCGATCTCCTGTCAGCGGCAGCTGGCCGTGGTCAATATTCCCAAACACCTTGGGGCCATCATTGAACTGGTGGGGCTGGAAGATGTGCTTAACTAGACACATCTTCCCGTCGATGATTTGCAATGCCTTGGTCAATACCGCGTGTAAACGCGCATACTCATCTACGCGCCGGGTAGAGAGCCTGGCCTATAGTTTTTCATAGAGGGTAAGGCGGGCGACTCAGGGCCTGGCAATGAAGCGAAGCGCCAAAACCCGCGTGCGTATGAGTAAACTGCCATGCGCTTGCCCGAGCGTCAGGCTCTGAGTGACAATGCCCGCAACTGGAGCTTACTTATGCAAATGACAGCTGTTATTACCCCCGCGGAAGAAGGCGGCTTTGTTGCTCTCAACCCAGAGACCGGCACTACTAGCCAGGGTGAGACCGTTGAGGAAGCAATCGAAAATTTGAGGGAAGCCACCTCTTTGTATCTGGAGGAGTTTCCGCTCGTCTCCAAAGGTCATCCATTGGTCACGGTGTTCAATATTCCAGAACATGCCTAGACTCCCAAGGATTTCGGGTTCAGAAGCAATACAGGCATTGAGGCGCCTCGGCTTTGTGCAGGTTCGCCAGAGTGGCAGCCATGTTGTGCTTCGAAAGGATCACAAGGGATGTGTCGTTCCTCTTCACAAAGAGCTGAAGGTCGGAACCCTCGCGGGACTTCTGCGGCAAGCGGATGTAGCGGTCGAGGACTTCATTGCGGCGCTATGATCAAGGTCGCGCATAACAAATTCTTCCCATCGGACCAAGCCATGCTTGCATGTTTTTTTCTGCCACAAAAGCCGCGCCAGCACTATTTGGCCGCTGAAGAAAGGCGTTATGTGGCAAGAATATAACCGAACGTTAAAGGACCAAGCATGCACATCCACAAAGTCACAGTTAAAAACTTCCGGCTTTTGGCCGATGTGGAGTTAGTGCTTGAAGACCAAACGACGCTAGTCGTCGGTCGCAATAATAGCGGCAAGACATCGCTTTCGGAGGCCATCCGCCGGTTTCTCGTAGACCAGAACCCGAAATTCCAGATCGAGGACTTCTCGAACGCCTCGTATGACGGCTTTTGCGAAGCGCTCAAGGCCAAGAACGCGGGCCGGGAAGACAACGAGGTTCGCGCACTGATACCGAGCATCGAACTGCGACTCCTGTTCCGATACGATCCCAAGCTGCCCGATCTTGGCCCTCTCAGCGACTTCGTCATCGATCTCGACCCCGACTGCAATGAGGCCCTCGTCGTGGCGCGCTACGAATTGCGCGACGGCTCCATCGAGTCGCTGTTCGCCGATCAGCCGGCTGGCAAGTTGACCGACGGGGACAGGCTCGCCTTCTTCAAGGTGCTCCGTGAACGCATTCCCGCTCTCTTTGTCGCCAGCATATGGGCCGAAGACCCCAACGATCCTACCAATCGGAAGCAGATGGCCGAGAGTGCGCTCCGGTCACTCCTGAAGACGGGTTTCGTGAACGCCCAACGTGGGCTCGACGACGACACGTCGCGAGACAGTGACGTTCTGGCCAAAATCCTCGAAAGTCTCTTCACTACCGCGAAATCGCCGACCGCCGATCAGGCCGACCAAGCCATCGCTAAAGCTTTGCAAGAAGCCGTGCGCGACATTCAGCAGACAATCGAGGGCAGTTTCAAGGAAGAGCTGCGGAAGCTGATGCCCACCTTGCGCACGTTTGGCTATCCCGGTCTCGACAGTTCCGAGTTGGAGACGGAGACGACACTAGACGTGGAACGGCTCCTTTCCCGCCACACCAAGGTGAGATACACGGGCCATCACGGTATCCTGTTGCCGGAGTCCTATACCGGCCTCGGGATACGCAACCTCATCTTCATCCTGCTTCGGATTGTTAGCTTCTATCGCACCTTCCGCACCGAACCGAACGCTCCCGGCGTCCACCTCGTTTTCATCGAGGAACCCGAGGCTCACCTGCATCCCCAGATGCAGGAAGTGTTCATCCGACAGCTGTCAAAGATCGCTCAGCAGCTCAGCGAGCAGGAGGGCGCTCCCGTGCCCTGGCCGGTTCAGTTCATCGTATCGACGCACTCATCCCACGTCGCCAATGCGGCCGGCTTCGAGGCGATCCGGTATTTCCTCCCGACCGCCGCTGGTGGCGTTCGCCAGACCGCGATCAAGGACCTGCGCGAAGGGCTACGTGAAACGCCGGAAGATCACAGAAGGTTTCTCCACCAATATCTGACACTGACTCGCTGCGACCTGTTCTTCGCCGACAAGGCAATATTGATCGAAGGCACCAGCGAGCGCCTGCTGTTGCCGGTCATCATCGAAAAGCTAGAGGAGGCCGAGTCCGACGCGCCCAAGTTGTCCAGCCAGTACATGACGATCATGGAGGTTGGGGGCGCCTACGCGCACATATTCTTCGACCTTCTCGACTTTCTGGAGCTGCGGACACTCATCATCACCGACCTTGACTCCGTCGTCGCCGCCGGCGGTTCCGCCTGTCCTGTTTATCAGGGAACAGCCACTAGCAACGCTTGTCTCAATACTTGGTTTGGTGACGGCGACTGTTCGCCCGCAGCTCTTCTGACGAAAGATGATGCATCCAAGCTCAAGGGGCTGAGGCGCATCGCGTTTCAACGGCCCGAGGCCAAAGGCGGTCCGTGCGGCCGCACCTTCGAGGACGCGTTCATGCTGGCGAATCCGGCGACGTTTGGCATCGAAGGGGCCACGTCCGACGAACAGGCCCAATGCGCATGGGACAAGCTCGACAAGATCAAGAAGTCGGAGTTCGCCCTCAAATACGCTATCGATGAGACGGGTTGGGACGCGCCCGGCTACATCCTCGACGGATTAAGATGGCTGGCGGCCGGCGGCATTCCTGACGTGGACGCGGCGATTGGCCAGGTGGCCGCCGCCGACGCCCCTGAAGCAGCGGTTGCTCAAGATGGCTGAGGTCGCGGAACAATTGAACCCGGCCGAAGAGGCCAGCCAAAAGGCCCTCGCTGAGGTGTATGGCTGCCTAGAGCGCAAAGAGAGCTTCCTCGTCGAAGCCGGCGCTGGCGCCGGAAAGACGTTTACGCTCGTCAAGGCGCTCCACTTCCTCATGGGCCGCTATGAGCACATTCTGCCGCAGCGGCATCAGAAGATCGCGTGCATCACCTTCACCAACGTGGCGAAGGACGAGATCGACGCTCGGACCGACCGGAGCCCGCTCATCTATTGCAATACGATCCACGCATTCTGCTGGTCGCTCATAAGCGGTTTCCAAAGACAACTCCGGGAACGGCTGCCGCAGCTCGAGCACTGGCCCGATAGGATCGCCGAAGTCGGCGACCTCGGCGAGCGTGCCGTTGAGTACGAGCTTGGGCACAGAAGCATCAACGACCGTCGTGTCTCCATCCATCACGACGACGTTCTTATCCTGACTATCGCTCTCATGGCCAACGCCAAGTTCAGGCGCATCCTGGCGGACAAATTCCCGATCATATTGATCGACGAGTATCAGGACACTAACGCCGACTGGATAGACTCGATCAAGGCCCACTTCCTCGGACAACAGGGATCGCCACAATTCGGGTTCTTCGGCGACCACTGGCAGAAAATCTATGGCGACGGATGCGGAAAGATCGAGCACCCAAGCCTGACGGTCGTCGGCAAGCAGGCGAACTTCCGGTCGGTTTCGACGGTCGTCGAATGCCTGAACCGCATGAGGCCCGAACTGCCTCAATTCGTGGTCGATCCGAACGAACAGGGAAGCATCCGCATCTTTCATACGAACACTTGGGCAGGTGACCGTCAGACCGGCGGCCACTGGGGTGGAGATCTTCCTACCGAAGTCGCAGACCGGGCACTTCAGACCGTTCTCGACCGTCTTGGCGAAGACGGCTGGGACCTGTCTCCCGAGACCACGAAGATCTTGATGCTCACCCATCGCGTGCTTGCCGGCAAGCAGGGATATCCCAGCATTCCAACGGTCTTCGCGTTCAACGAGTCCTTCACGAAGAAGGAGCATCCGCACATCGCCTATTTCGCCGACGCTCTGGAGCCGGCCTGTGAGGCTTACCGCTCCAAGAAGTACGGGGAGATGTTCCGTGCACTCGGTTCCAACGTGCCGGCGATCCGCGCTCCGGCGGACAAGAAGAAATGGTCCGACGCCATGGACGAGCTCATCAAGTTGAGAGCCAGCGCGACGGTCGGCGACGTGGTGGATCATTCGCTTGCGGTGCGCCGGCCGAGGGTCCCCGATGCCGTCGAGCGGCGCGAACGCGAATTGCGGGAGTTCGACCCGGAGGCCGGCGAGGACATGCCGCGAGCGCTGAAGGAGCTCGGCGACCTCCGGTCCGTTTCGTACCAGGAAATCGTCGCCCTGTGCCGCTACCTGTCGGGCCATTCTCCGTTCGAGACGAAGCACGGAGTCAAGGGTGCCGAGTTCGAGAACGTCCTCGTCGTCGTTGGCAGAGGCTGGAACAGGTATAACTTTAACGAAATGCTCGAATTGGTTAGGGACGCCGCCCAAGTTCCCGCAAACAAACAAGCCGCCTTCGAGCGCAATCGGAATCTCTTTTACGTCACCTGTTCGAGGCCGAAGAGGCGATTGGCCGTTCTCTTCACACAAGAGCTGTCGGTCGAAGCTCTGCAGACTGTTGGCATGTGGTTTGGCGGAGACAACGTAGAACCACTGAACTTCTAGTCAAATTGTGTGCTTGCGTCACCGAGAGTGCTGAACCGAGAGCACTGAGCAGTTGCCAGATAATACGCAGTTGAGTGACGTCCAATTCCTAACAAAGCGCTCGTTCGGACGCAAACTAAGTTGTGCTTCGTTTTTGCCGCATAGTTTGATCGAGAAAGAACCAGAGTTTCACGCCACCCATTTTAATTGCGCTGCTTTTTGCGACGCCAGGGCCGGTACATCCTGCTCGATAAAGTGCTTGTGCAGGACCTGTATGCCGATCATGTGGTTAATCACCGCATCGAGCTGTACCTTGGTGGATGCCGTGGTTGCCGGCGCTTCGTGCAACTCGAAGATGGCGCGCACGCCCTGCTTATCCAGCAAGCCTGCCGCATCAATGGCTTGATCGTTGAGGTATTTATTCGCCAGTTTCCTCAGGGCCTGCCATTTTTTCGGATCGGTATGGGCGGGTGGGGCCATAAAGGCGAATTTTTCCCGTTTGTACAGGGTCTCGGGGAGCACACCTTTCATGGCCTCACGCAGGACGTATTTTTCCGTGCGGCCTTTGATGCGCATTGATGGCGGTAGTCGGGTGGCGACTTCCGCCAGCTCGTGATCGAGAAAGGGTGGGCGCGCTTCCATGGAATTGGCCATATCGACGCGATCCCCACCCCAGGTGAGGATTTGTCCTTCCAGCATGGTTTTAATCCACACGTACTGGGCTTTGTCGAGAGGATGGCGATTTTTCAGCATGTCGGCATCCAGGGCCTCGGCGATGGCTTTGCCCGGTCGGTAGTGCTCGGTTTGTTTGCGCAGTTGTGCGCTGAGCAAGCCCGGAACATGCTCGGCGCTGGCGAGCCAGGGTTGCAGGCAGCTGGGTGTGAAACCGATCAGGGCATCCAGGGCCTCATCATGCACCTCGTTTTCGGCGAGCATGGCGCCGGTGAACAGCTTATTGCTCTCGCCGAGCAGGGCTTCCCATTCCTGGCGCTCCGCCGGTGGCAGGGTGTCCATGCCGTGGAGAAACATATCGCGGCGAAAGGCCGGGTAGCCTGAAAACAGTTCGTCGGAACCCTCGCCGGTGATTACCACTTTGTACCCGGCGTTTTTGACGTGGCGGCTCATCAACAATTTGGCGACACCCAGGGTGTTGTAAATGGTGCGCTCGGTATGCCAAAGGGTTTCTTCCAGATTGTCGTAGAGGTGGTCGGCGTTGAGCCGCATGATGTCCTGGTCGGCGCCGACGCTGTTCGCCATTTCGGTGGCGATAATGCTTTCGTCATAGTCGGCATCGTCAAAGCTGATGGTAAAAGCTTTCACGGGCGCCTGTTGCGCGGCGGAAGCCATGCCCAGTGTCGAGCAGGAATCGATACCGCCGGAAAGGTAACAGGCCACCGGTACGTCGGCTTCCAGACGCAGTTGTACGGCTTCAATCAGTTTTTCGCGCACGGCTTCGATATAACTATTTTCCGGCTGCGATTCGTCGCGCTCACCTAACCTGGGGAAATCCATATCCCAGTATTTTTTATCGTCGATGTGAAAGCCGCCCCGGCCATCGCGCGTGATAATAAGGGCATGCCCGGGTTTTACCTGATGAATACCTGCAAACGCGGTGGTGCCGGGCACCATGGTTTGCATCAGTTGGTGGTACACGCCTTCGGCGCTGAATTTTCGCGGTACTTCCGGATGGGCAAATAACACTTTTAGCTCGGAGCCGAAGATGATCGTGCCCTGGTGCTCGGTCCAGTAGAGGGGTTTGACGCCGAAACGGTCGCGCACCAATATCAGACGATCCTCGTTTTTATCGTACAGGGCAAAGGCGTACTCCCCACGACACTGCTTGAGCATTTCATCCAGGCCATAATGTTGGTAAAGATGGATCACCAGTTCTGAATCGCTCTTGGTTTGAAAACGCGCGCCACGTGTCGAAAGGTCGGTGCGAAGGCGTTTGTAATCATACAGCTCGCCATTTTTGCTCAGCATCAGATTGCCATCCAGGGATAGGAAAGGCTGGCGCGCGCGGTTCTCGTCGAGGTCGATGATGGAAAGTCGGGCGTGGGAAAACCCGACGCCGCGATCATTCATGGTTTTGACGCCAAAACCGTCCGGACCGCGATGGTGTTGAATGGCCGCCATGTTGACCAGGGTTTGCCGGTCAACGGGGCGATTGATATCAGAGTGTATATATCCAGCAATTCCACACATAAAATCAACTACACAAAGTTTTTTAGAATGACTGACAGCAGCGCCATGCGAATAAAAACGGCGCCGCGTGCCTGGGCGAAATACCAGTTAAAGGGCGTGCTATCGAGATCCCGCGATAATTCATCGCCGCGCGCGAGCGGGTGCAGAATGATCGCCCCCTCTTTTAACGGCGATGACCGGCTGAGTTTAAATTGGCTGCCCATCTCCTCGTATTTGTCACCGAGCCAGGCGATGGCGTTGATATAGATGACATCCAGTTCGGGCAGCTCGGCGTTCATGTCCTTGCTCAAGCGCAGTTTCAGGCCCTTGTTTGCAAGCTGTTCGCGCTGGCCCTCGGAGAAAGGGTCAGCCCGATCGCTAATCACCACCACTTCTTCAATGGCGTTTGCAAACAGGCTGAGAAAGGTCAGCAGACTGCGTACCGTGCGCATGCGCTCGGGTACGCCGATAACGCCAACGCGAATTCTGTCTTTTTTTGCAATTTTTTCCGCGCAGAGTTGTGGCCGCCATTTAAGCAAGGTGTAAATGTCAGCCATGGCCTGGGTCGGATGTTCATCGGTGCCATTGCCGGCGTTGATGATGGGAATGCGCATGGCTTCGAGCATTTCGTAGATGGCTTCGTTATGGCTGTCGCGCAGCACCACGACATCACCGTAGTGGTTGAGCATTTCCCCGACATCGAACAATGACTCACCCTTGGCAATGCCCGTTGACGCCGGATCCGTGATCGACATGATATCGCCGCCCAGGCGATGCCAGGCGCTCTCGAAGGAAAGCCTGGTCCGGGTGCTGGGCTCGTAGAAGGCGCTGATAAGGATTTTCCCCGTGAGTGGTCGGGTAATCATTTGCGGCTGGGTTTCATAGCGCGAAGCCAGGCGCGAGAGTTGTAACAGTTGTGCGCGGGTAAACTGATTGGCGTGAATCACCGGACGCTGCACCAGATCGAGCAGGGGGCTCAGGTCCTCCGGGATGGTATCCAGCAGATGGCGCGGGCGCTCGAAGCCCTGTATGTCGAGTGGCGGATCTTCGAGCTGTTCGGTCAGTAGCGGATTTTCTTTGTTCACCAGAGTTGCCCCTTGTTTCGGTCCCGTATGAATAGCGCCAGTAGAATGACGGGCGTGATCATGGTGACGATGAGCGCGGTGCTGACGAGGAAGGCGAGCGCGCCCGTTGAAATAATCATGCCGGTCTCCCTTCATCGAGTTGGCGCCAGTCGTAGTTGTCCGGCCACAGCCAGGTGCTCAGTAAAACAATCAGCATGGACGTGGCGGTGGAGACCAGTGCCGCGACGTAAAACCCGATCTGAAAATAACTGACAAGTCCGGCCGTAGTACCCAACAGCATGGCCAGGGCGGCGCCCGCGGGGTTGGCTTTTTTCCAGTAGAGCCCGGTGATGATCGGCCAGATGGTGCTGGCCACGAAGGCGCCCATGAAAAACAGCAGCTCAGCCAGTGTCGTCAGGCGTGGCAAGCACAGCGACCAGGCCAGCAGGCCCAGCAACAGGATGATGACTCTGGTGGCTTTGCGCATTTCCTCCT
The DNA here is from genome assembly GCA_040235495.1 of Porticoccaceae bacterium. Classification (GTDB taxonomy): domain Bacteria; phylum Pseudomonadota; class Gammaproteobacteria; order Pseudomonadales; family Porticoccaceae; genus HB2-32-21. The sequence continues at coordinate 2,792 of JBECKV010000088.1, read as the reverse complement.
GACTCGCCTGTGGCCGCAGGTGGCCCTTGTAGACATCCTGGGCTATCAGGTCCGAAGTTGCCGCGAGCAGGGAATCGAGACTCGAAGCGAGCGCCGCGAACACTACGATGAACACGATCACCGCGCCCGCCAGGCCCAGCAATTTGGCCGCCACCAGGGGGCCGACCATATCCGCGGCGGGAATATTCAGGCCCAGGGCGGGGGCCGACAGCGCGATAAAACCGGCGACGATGGGGATGGGCATCCACATCAGGCCGGCCAGAATATAGGCCTTGAAGCCCACCCCTTTGCCGAAAGCAAAAGCGCGGCTCCACCAGACATTGGAATGAAATATCTCACCGACGCCAAAAAACAGATTGTTGAATAGAAACATGATGGCCGCGGGCAGAAGCAGATCAAGCAGGTGCGGGCGCTGCGCAAGCACCTGACTGTGAATCGACTCAAAGCCAATGTCGCCAATGGCAAACCAGGCCAGCGTAACGATGCCGACGAGAATCAAAATGGTTTGAATAAAGTCCGTGCCGATGACCGCGCGCAGGCCGCCGAGCAGAGTGTAGAGCACACAAACGCTGAGAATGACGCTCATGCCGATGCGGTAGTCGATGCCACTTAAAGCATTCACCAGCACGCCGCCGGCCATGCCCAGGCTGATGAGCCAGCCAAAGCCGTAGGCCAGGGAAATGATTAAAAACACCCGCCAGGCCGCGGTGCCGTAACGCAGGCGAATAAAATCCCCACTGGTATAGGCGGCGGGCATCAGCATGCGGATACGCCGGGCCAGGGGGGCAAACAAAACCAGGCCGACCGAGCCCAGGGCATAGCCGACCATGCCCCAGATACCGAGTTGCAAAGTCAGTTGTGGCGCCGCCATGGTGGTGTTGCTGGTGACCCAGGTGGCCATGGCGGTGGCGGTGGCCAGGGCCAGTCCGACGTTGCGACCAGCCAGCATGAAACTGTCCTGGCTGTCCGCCCTGCGGCCCAGCCACCAGCCTAAAAAAATCCACACGACGCTAAAGCCAGCGATGATCACCCAGGCGATATCGAGCGGTAACACGGCATCGTGATGGCCGGGGTTCACAGTGTCACTCCGCTGACGTATTCCCGTAGCTCCGCCAGCGCTTCACGGGTGTTCAATACCCGGGCGTAGCGGTCCTTCATGGTGGTAATGGTGGCGTTCTGCAGTTCAGGTGTCACGGTTGCCGTCGCGTCACTGATCAGGGTGACATGAAAGCCGAGATCACAGGCGTCCCGAATGGCTGTGGATACGCATTCGTTGCTGTAGACGCCGACGACGAACAGGCCGGTGATCCCCAGGTTGCGCAAAATGTATTCAATATTGGTGGAAGTAAAGACGCCGCTGGCGGTTTTATTGATGATGATTTCATCGCCCACGGGCGCGACTTGCTCGAGAAATTCGGCTTCCCTGGTGCCTGGCGCGGCGTGCAGATTCAGGCGTTTGTGGCTCGGCCCACGGTCGCGGCCGTCCCGGGTCAGTGACTGGATGCGGGTATGAATGACTTCGAGTTCGCCCTGGCGAAAGGCATCCTGCAGGGCGCGCACGTTGGGCAGAACCAGTTCATCGAGACGATTGAAGTAATACTCCTGGGCCTCCAGGGGCACGCCTGACTTGTGTACATCGGCAAACACGCCACAGCCCGGCGCGGCGTCGAGGTATTGCAGGTCGATGCACAGTAAGGCTGTGTGATTGCCTTTTAGGGAGTGCCAGACTGCCGGCGTTTCGGCAATGGATTCCCGGTAGGCTTCGGCAAGCGGATCGACGTCGAGAAAATCTTCGTGCTTGATATTCATGTTTCGTTGGCGAGTTGATAGAGCGTGTTGAGGAGCACATTGGCGCCGTTTTCAATATCCTGCCAATCGCTCCACTCCGCTGGCGTGTGGCTGCGCCCGCCCTTGCTGGGAATAAAAATAAGACCGGTGGGCGTAATGCTGGCCATGATCTGGGAGTCGTGGGCGGCGCCGCTGGTCATGCGCGTGCCATTGATGCCGAGCGCGCGGGCGGTGCGTTCAATCAATTCGATGACCTTGGTGTCGCACTTCACCGGTGCGATTTCACTGAGCACATCGAATGCAAACATCAACTGTCGGCGGCGGGCGATGGCTGACAGGACCCGGCGCATGGCGTCGCCCAGCGTTGCCAGGATTTTCCCGTCCGTATCGCGAACATCGAGCGAGAATTCCGCCAGACCCGGGACTACGTTTGCAGCGCCGGGCGACAATTCGACCCGGCCGACGGTGGCGACACTGCGGGGGCTACCATGTTCTTCGAGAATACGGGGGAGTGCGGTGGAAAACTCGGCCAGCCCCTGGAAAGGATCCCGGCGCATAGCCATGGGCGTGGCGCCCGCGTGTCCGGCGTGGCCGCTCAGGCGAACGGTCCACTTGTATAACCCGGCAATAGCCTCGATGGCGCCCAGGTGCAGTTGCTGCCGTTCCAGAACCGGACCCTGCTCGATATGCAACTCGACGAAACCGTGGATGGAATCGGGGTGGCGCGAGGCAGACAGCGCATCCATGGCGTTAAGGCCCTGGTTGGCCATGGCATCGACCAGGGTAATGCCGTCGAGGTCGCGGGCCGCATGAATATCGTCGGGGCTCAGGTGGCCACAAAGCGCGCGGGACCCGAAAATACCGCCGAAGCGGCCTTCCTCGTCAGAGAAGGCGACGGCTTCAAGCGGGCGCTTGGGCTGCAATCCCAGTTCCTTGATACGGCGCAGGCACTCGAGGCCGGCCAGGACCCCCAGTGCGCCGTCGAGGTAGCCGCCGCCGGGCAC
>JBECKV010000150.1:0-10485 GCA_040235495.1 Porticoccaceae bacterium | reverse complement strand
CTTCTGGAGGCGCGAAATCCGACCCGCCTGTTGGACAGCGGCCGGGTTATCAAGGCAGACCGCAACCGTAAAATCATCATTCTCAGCACCGGCACGGACAGTGAGGTGTTCGTTAAATTGCATCACCACAGCAGCCCGATGGCGAGGCTTAAAAGCACTTTGCTGGGTTCAAGGGCCCGGCGCAGCCACGAAAAAAGCGAATTACTCAGGGACCACGCTCTGCCGGGGCCCTGCTCCCTTGGCTTTGTCGATATTTTCGAGCACCGGAGCCGCGCCAGCGCCCATTTCAGTGAAGTCTTGCCGGACGGTCGGACACTGGCCCATGTGCTCGCGGAGAATCCAGACTCACCCCTGACCGAATCGGCCAGCAAGCTGATTGCTGCCCTGCACCGGCGTGGTCTGATTCACGGCGATCTGAAACTGACCAACCTCATGGTCAGTGCCGACAATCTTTTTTTTGTCGACCTGGATGGCTTACGCCGCTCCGCCAGCAGACGACGACGCGCCCGCGACATCGCCCGTTTTTTGGTGGGCCTGGCCGAAAGCAGTGCGGATCCATCGGTGACCCGCGCATCTTTTACCGCCTATTGCCAGGCCCTGGGTGTGCCGGAAGCGGCATTGCGTGACCGGGTTATTGCCTTTGCCAGATCCTTTCAAAAGAAGCATCTGGCAAAGTACCAGCGCCCCGCGCGACCCATTCTCTAAGGGCCGAACCGGTTTAGCGCAAGCGAACATCCCGAAAACCATGCCATGCCACTACAGCCGCCAATAAACACAGCATTGCCGCGACACTGAAAACCAGCTCCGCGCCCACATGCCAATAGCGCCCGGCGAGATAGGAACCGACCGCACCACCGATACCAAAGCTGACCGCCCCATAGAGCGCCTGGCCACCGCCCTGGGTGCCTGGACGGAATAACCTTCGAATGGTGTCAATCGACGCCGCGTGAAAAGTACCGAAGGTGAAGGCATGGAGACATTGGGCGAAAATCAGCACCCCCAGCACGTCGGCACTGTAGCCGATAATAAGCCAGCGCAAAGCCGCCAATAGCAGACTGACAATCAGTACAGTCCGCACGCCAAAGCGCAACAACAGGTTGTGCATGACAATAAACACCAGCACTTCAGCGACCACACCGACGGACCAGAGCAGACCGATGGCGGTGCGCCCGTAACCCAGTTCCTCGAGGTAAATGCTGAAAAAACCGTAGTAGGCCCCGTGGGCTGCCTGCAGAAAAATACCGGCGGTCAGAAAAGCCATCACCGGGACCTGAAAAACCGCGCGGACCAAGCTTTCCCGCGTCGGTCGCCGGCCTTCGCCATGGGGCCTTGGGATGGTCAGGCTGGCGATAAAAATACCGGCCAGCAGCAGCAGGCTAAGCCAGGGAAACGCGGTGACGCCAAGCCGTTCGAACAGGGCTCCGGCGCCGATGACCGCCACAATAAATCCGACCGACCCCCACAAGCGCAGTCGGCTGTAGCGTTCGGGTCGATCGCCAAGAAAATTCAAGGTGATGACTTCTGCCTGGGGCAGAACCGCGTTCCAGAAAAAGCTGTAACTGATCATCACCACCACCAGCCAGAAAAAGCCCTGGTTGATGAGGATGCCGGTAAAGCAGATCAGTCCCAGCAGTGAACCCCACTGAATGATTCCAAGTCGTTGGCCGGTGCGATCGGCCAGCCAGCTCCACAGATTGGGTGCAAGCACTTTGGTGACCATGGGGATGGCCAGCAACAAGCCGATACGCTCGGCATCGAAATCAAGGTGCTGCAAATAGAGCGGCCAGTAGGGATACATGCCACCGAGCAGCGCGAAGTAAAAAAAGTAGAATCCCGATAAACGCCAGTACGGAAGCGTCCCGGTCAATGAAGGGAGATCACTCCCTGAGTGCTGTGCCACTAATCGGGTTCAGCGGGAATCTGTAGTTCGCCGGGCTCGTCACCGCCCATTTGACCGCGATGACGCAAGGCGTGATCCATCAACACCAGCGCCAGCATGGCCTCGGCAATGGGTGTCGCCCGAATACCGACACAGGGATCGTGGCGTCCCGTGGTACTCACCTCGACAGCCTCGCCATGGACATTTACCGAACGCCCGGGCAGGCGCAGACTGGACGTCGGCTTGAGCGCCAGGTGGGCGATAATGGTCTGACCGCTGGAAATGCCGCCGACGACACCGCCGGCGTGGTTCGAGAGGAACCCCTGGGGTGTCATCTCGTCGCGATGCTCGGTGCCCCGCTGCTCGACGCTGGCAAAACCGTCGCCCAGGGCGACACCCTTAACCGCATTGATTCCCATCAGGGCACCGGCGATAGCGGCATCCAGGCGATCAAACACAGGTTCACCCCAGCCCGCTGGCACGCCGCTGGCCGTGACCGTGATTTGAGCGCCGATGGAATCCCCGGCCTTGCCGAGCTTTTGCATGAAGTCTTCCAGTTCGGGGACTTTATCCGCATCCGGGCAGAAAAAAGGGTTGTTTGGAATTTCCTCCCAGTCAACACGCTCAATCTTGATCGGGCCCAGCTGGCTCAGGTAGCCGCGCACCTGAACGCCGTAACGCTCAAGCAGGTATTTTTTGGCAATGCCGCCAGCGGCCACACGCATGGCGGTCTCCCGCGCCGACGACCGACCACCGCCACGATAGTCCCGCACACCGTATTTACGCAGGTAGGTGTAATCGGCATGGGCGGGCCTGAACACATCCTTGATATCGCCGTAATCCCTGGACCGCTGATCGGTATTCTCGATGAGCAGGCCAATGGGTGTCCCGGTGGTCCGCCCTTCGAAGACACCAGAGAGAATCCTCACCTGGTCCGCTTCCTGTCGCTGGGTGGTGTAACGGGATTGTCCAGGCTTACGCCGATCCAGATCCCGTTGCAGATCTTCCTCACTCAGGGCCAGACCCGGCGGGCAGCCGTCGACGATGCAACCGAGCGCCGGCCCATGACTCTCACCAAAGGTGGTTACAGTGAAAAGTTTTCCGAAGGTATTTCCCGCCACCCGAAGCTCCGCTCCCAGCCAAAAATTATGTTGCCGTCCCCATTATAAGCGCTGAGCGGGCAAAGCCGAACGCTGGCTGGCCTCGACGTCGCTCATCGTCACTCATCAAAGCGGCCTGCCGTCAAAATACCGGGCGCAAGCGACCAGTTCTTCCCGGTAGAGCACAAAAACACCACCACCGCCATGCTCGAAATCGAGCCAGTTAAAAGCCACTTCCGGAAAAGCCTGCTCCAGGTGGCGGGCGCTGTTGCCCACTTCGACGATCAGACAGCCACTTTCATTGAGATAGTCAGCCGCCGCGCGCAGGAGGCGTCGGGTCAGGTCCAGGCCGTCATCCCCCGAGGCCAGCCCGAGAATCGGCTCACGAAGAAACTCCCGCGGCAAGGCAGCCACATCGTCCGCACCCACATAGGGGGGATTGGCAATGATCAGGTCAAAGGTGCCTTCCACGGCATCGAAAGCGTCCGACAGGACACACTGGACGCGGTCAGCGAGATCATAGGCCTCGATATTGATCTCCGCCACGGCCAGCGCCTCGGGCGCAATGTCGGCGAGCACGACCTCTGCGGTGGGGAAAGTCAACGCACAGGCGATACCGATACATCCGGAACCGGTGCACATGTCCAGAATCCGCGCCGGTGCTGACGTCAACCAGGGAGAAAACTGCTGGCTGATCAACTCGGCTATCGGCGAGCGCGGAATCAGCACTCGCTCATCGACATAAAAGCTCAAGCCCGCGAACCAGGCCTCGCCAGTAATATAGGGGGCCGGCACATGGTCGCAACGGCGTTCGAAAACAGCCAGTACCGCTTGCTTTTCGTCTTCCAGCAGCCGTGCATCCAGCACTTCGGGGCCGCTATGCGCCGGCAAACCCAGGGCGTGCAGCACCAGGGCCACGGCCTCGTCCCAGGCATTATCAGTGCCGTGGCCGAAATACAGCTGCTGGCGGCGAAACAGGCTTGCGCCGTACCGGATGTAGTCACGGATAGTGAACAACTGGGTGTTGATGGATGCGTCGATGGACATGGCGAGGCCCATTGGCAAAGCCGCCATTCTACCGCTCCGATGGGAAAAACTGCTTTACCTTTTTTGCCCGCTGACATAGGGTAGCGGGCCTTTTAGAATTTGAACGTATTTGGTAATGGCCATGAAGGACCAGTACGCAAAAATTATCGAGAGCATCGGCGAGGATCTTACTCGCCCTGGTCTTGTGGATACCCCGGACCGGGCCGCCAAGGCCTTTGAATTTCTCACCGGCGGGTATCACCAGAACCTCTCCGAAGTGGTCAACGATGCCCTGTTCCCCAGCGAATCCAACGAAATGGTGATCGTCCAGGACATTGAACTCTACTCCCTGTGCGAACACCATCTGCTGCCCTTTGTGGGCAAATGCCACGTCGCCTACATTCCCAACGGCGTAGTCCTGGGTCTGTCTAAAGTCGCCAGGGTGGTCGACATGTTCGCCCGGCGCCTGCAGATCCAGGAAAACCTGGCCACGCAAATCGCCAGCACCATTGAACAAGTAACCGGGGCGCAGGGTGTCGGCGTTATCATCGAGGCCAAACACATGTGCATGATGATGCGTGGCGTCGAGAAACAGAACTCGATCATGAAAACATCGGCCATGCTCGGCATTTTTCGCACCAGCCAGACCACGCGCAATGAGTTTCTGTCGCTTATCAGATAACGCCCAGTGCCGTTAAAGCCGCCTTGACGCGACTTGACGAATGGGGTTAATAGCCCGGCTTTTCCATCCAAATCAGCTCACCGAAACCCGGCGTCATGGCTTCGATTTCCAGCGCCGCGAGCCAGGCCGTACCCATGACGCGATGCCCGCCACCGGCGGTGAGGCTTTCCACGAGGCGCGCCACCAGAGGCATGTGGCTGGCAATCAGGATGGCACTGGCGCCCAGCTGCTCAATAAAGTCCAGGACCGCCGCCGGCCTGCTATCCGGTGTCAGACAGTCAGTGATCAGGAGTTGCGGAGCGGTGTCCAGTTGCCCCATGACCAAGCGGGCGGTCTGCCGGGCGCGCAGATAGGGGCTGGCCAGCACCAACTCCAGGTCTGCGAGGGCGCGCTTGCGCCGGCTAATCACCTCCACCACCTGAGCGCGGCCGTTAGCGGTCAGCGGCCGACCGGCATCAGCATCCAGGTCAAAACCCGAGGCCGGCGCGGCTTCTCCGTGACGCATGATATAAAGTTGCATAATTTGCCCGGATTCACGACTGAATTCGAAACTCGACATCCTCGGCGTGAGCGGAAACCATCATACCTTTCACGACCTGATCGATGCTGGCCCGATCGAACATCACCGCGTAAAGTCCACTGGCCAGCGGCATATAAATACCCAGTTCATCGGCCTTGTGCTTGACGGTGCGGGTTGTGTTGACCCCTTCGGCAACCTGGCCCACTTCCTCGATCGCCTGAGCGAGGCTTTTACCCTGCCCCAGCGCCTGACCGACGCGATAGTTTCGACTCAGCGGCGAAGTACAGGTGACAAACAGATCGCCGACTCCACTGAGGCCGAGAAAAGTCATGGGGTCGGCACCCAACCTGGCGGCAAAGCGGGTCATTTCCGCCAGGCTTCGAGTCATCAGCATACTCATGGTGTTTTGCCCCAGGTTCAGGGCCGAAGCCACGCCCGCGGTAATCGCGTAAATATTTTTCAATGCTCCGGCCAGTTCCACCCCGAACATATCACTGTTGGAATAAACCCGGAACGTATCGGTACCAAGCAGTCTCTGTACGGTCTCGCACAAGGCCCGGTCCGGGCTGGCAATGACCGTCGCGGTCAATTCCCGGCGCGCCACTTCGCGAGCCAGATTGGGGCCGCTGATCACCCCCACGCGTGGCTGCCGCAATTCTTCCTCGAGCACGTCGCTCATCAGCTTGAAGGACTCCCCCTCGATGCCTTTGGCGGTACTGACGACCATGGTATTGGGCGCGATGAAAGGCGCGGCCTGCCGGCAAACCTCGCGGAAGGATTTACTGGGCACGGAGAAAAACACCAGATCAGCGCCGGCGAGCGTCGCTTCAATATCCGAGCTTATGGTCAAATCCGGGCACAGCTTATAGCCCGGCAGGTAGCGGGTATTTTCGCCCTGCTCCCGGCAACGCCGGGCATTATCCTCGTTACGCATCCATAGCGTGGTCGAATAACCATTACCGGCAATCATGTTGGCGACGGCGGTGCCGAAACTACCCCCTCCCAGCACCGCGATTTTATTATCGTTTTCCGCCATGACCTCTTCCCGCACTGCTGTTGTCAGCACCAATGTGCATTATAAAAGCTAAACTGGGCAAAATAAGCCAGTCTGCCTACAGTGCGGTATACCCGTGCCTAGAGCAGCCGGTTAATACGCTGTACAAACAACGCCGGATTGTCCAGCTGCTCACCGGCGGCCAGTTTGGCCTGATCAAACAGCAAGCCGACCAAGTCCTCGATTTTCGCCGCATCGGTTTCACCTTCCAGCCGCGATACCAGTTTATGCTCGGCGTTAATCTCCAGGGCGGGTCTGCTGGCGGGCACCGCCTGTCCGGCGGCTTCCAGGATCTTGCGCATCTGCGCGCCGATATCACCCTGCCCGAGCACCAGACAGGCGGGAGATTCGGTCAGGCGATGGCTCACCCTAACAGCTTCAACCTGTTCCCCCAACACGGACTTAATGGTCTCCACCACCCGCTGATGACGCTCACTGCTTTGTTCATCCGCGGCTTCCTGCTGCTCGCCCAGTTCCCCTAAATCCAGCTCGCCGCGACTGATATCCTGCAGCGGCTTGCCGTCGAACTCGGGGATGCCCTGCATGGCCCATTCATCGATACGCTCGCTGAGCAGCAGTACTTCGATGCCCTGTTTGCGGAAGATTTCGAGATAAGCGCTATTGCGAGCGGCTGCCGCGGTGTCCGCGATCAGGAAGTAAATCTTTTCCTGGCCCGGCTTCATGGCCGCGACGTAGTCAGCCAGGGACACCAGACCTTGCTCGTCGCGGGTGCTGGCGAAGCGCAGCAGGCCGGCGATGCGCTCCCGGTTGGCGAAATCCTCGGCGGGGCCTTCCTTCAGGACCGAACCGAAGGCTTGCCACATTTTTTCGTAGTTGGCCGGCTCCTCGCGGGCCATGGTTTCCAACACATCCAGGCTGCGTTTGGTCAGCGCGGCGCGCATCGAGTCCACCTGTGGACTTCTCTGCAAAATCTCCCGGGAAACATTGAGCGGCAAATCAGCACAGTCGACGACACCTTTAACGAAACGCAGATAAAGGGGCAGGAACTGCTCGGCGTCATCCATGATGAACGTACGCTGAATGTACAGCTTCAGGCCCCTGGCAGTGTCACGGTTATAAAGATCAAAGGGCGCATGGCTGGGAATATAAATCAGACTGGTGTAATCGAGCTTGCCCTCGACCCGGTTGTGGCTCCAGGCCAGCGCGTCCTGAAAATCGTGGGAGATATGCCTGTAAAACTCCTGGTATTCACTGTCCTTGATGTCGGTCTTGGGGCGGGTCCACAGCGCTGTAGCGGCATTGACTCGCTCATATTCGGGCACGTCGCTAACAGCTTCCTCACCGTCTTCCTCCGCTCCGGGCGGTACCGGCTTGAGCATTTCCACGGGCACGGCGATGTGATCGGAGTATTTCTTCACCAGGCCACGTAGGCGCCAGCCGCTCGCGTACTCCCTGGCGTCCTCTTTCAGGAACAAGGTCACCGTGGTGCCGCGCTCCGCCCGCTCGATGGTTTCGACCGTGAATTCAGCCTCGCCGTCGCAGCTCCAGCGCACTGCCTCATCGGCGGCGACGCCGGCGCGGCGGGATTCCACCTGGAGCTTGTCCGCCACCAGAAAGCCGGAATAAAAACCCACCCCAAACTGACCGATCAGATGGGAATCCTTCTTTTGATCACCGCTGAGGGAAGCCAGAAACTCGCCGGTTCCGGAACGGGCTATGGTACCGAGGTTGGCGATGATCTCCTCGCGGGTCATGCCAATACCGTTATCGCTCACCGAGATCGTGCCAGCCTCTTCATCCAGTTCAATGCGGACTTTCAGGTCCGCATCGCCCTCGTACAAATCTTCCAGGGCCAGGGCCTCGAAGCGAAGTTTGTCGCAGGCATCGGAGGCATTGGAAATCAATTCCCGCAGGAAGATATCCCGGTTGCTGTACAACGAATGGATCATCAGACGCAACAGCTGCTTGGCCTCGGTCTGAAAGCCCATGGTTTCGGCCTGGGTGGCTGTGGACATATCCAACTCCCGTGCTTGATTTAATGTGTGGACGCAAAACGCTTGCGACCTCAGGTGGGGGCAAAAGGGCTTTTTTCAAGGCTTTGGTAGCCCCCAAGGCCCGGGGAGCAGGATCGCGTCGATTTCGCTAAACTTACGCCCAGCCCGCTATCCGACAATCGCGGGCCAATTGGGCGTCGCGCTTCCCGGCCCGGAAACAGGAATAATCATGACTCAAACCCAACTGCGCTACGCTGCTACCGTAATACTGGTTCGCAACGGCAAGACCGGTGTCGAAGTATTGCTACAGGAACGTAGCGGCAAATCCGAATCCTTTGGTGGTATGTTTGTCTTTCCCGGCGGCAAGGTGGACCTGCACGACGCGCACCGGCAATACGAGGCTCTCTACTCCGGCCATACCGACGAGGAGGCCAGCAATATCCTCAGCGTTCCCCGGTACGGCCTGGCTTACTGGATGGGTGGCATCCGCGAATGTTTTGAGGAAGCGGGCATCCTGCTCGCCTACGATCAGCGGGGCGACATCATCAGCTTCGCCAACCCCGAGATCAAGGCACGCTTCGGCGGCTACCGGGATGCTCTCAATGCCGGCAACATCAATCTGCTCGACATCTGCAGGCGGGAAGGCCTGACCCTGGCCACCGACAGAATGCTCTACTACAGCCACTGGGTAACGCCCCTGAGCCAACCCCGCCGCTTCGATACCCGCTTCTTTGTCTGTCAGGCGCCCGAAAACCAGGAACCCATCATCGACAATCACGAGGTGGTATCCCAGTGCTGGATCAATCCGAAGGAAGCGATTCGCAAACAGCGTGAAGAGGGTTTTCGGATTTTCTTCCCCACCATCAAGAATCTTGAGCCTCTATGTCAGTACGCCGCCGTCGAGGAGCTATTAAAGGGAGTTGCGGCAATCAAGGACTTTCCACGCATTTTGCCCATGCGCCCAGACCCGAATTCGGAAGTGCCTCTGATTCCCGGGGATGAGGGTTATGTTCACAGGGAAACAGCGGCAACCCATTATTAGCGAGCCTGATAACAAAAGTCTGCCCGCGCTCTGAACCACGCGCCCCGAAGCCATTACTCGAGGAATAAGCCATGAACACCGATGTCTCCGCCAGGCATGCCGACGGCCGGATCACCACCGAACAACGGGGTCACATTTATCTGATCGGCATCGATCGTCCGGAAAAGTACAATGGTTTCACGCCCAAAATGTTTGCCGAGCTGGCCGATGCCTATGCCGAACTGGAAAATAACAACCAACTCTGGGTCGGCCTGCTCCACGCCCACGGCAAGCATTTCACCGCCGGGCTGGATCTACCCAGGTTTTCAGGAGCCATGAAGGCCGGAGAGCCGGTGCTACCCATCAATGGCATCGATCCATTTTCCCTGACGGCTCCCTTTCGCGCCAAGCCCGTCGTTACCGCCGTGAAAGGCGTCTGTTTCACCGCCGGTATTGAATTGATGCTGGCCACGGAAATTATTGTCGCGGCCGCCAGTACCCGCTTCTCACAGCTGGAAGTGGGCCGAGGCGTGATGGCCGCGGGCGGCGCCACTTTTCGAATGGTAGAGCGCGCCGGGTGGGGTAACGCCATGAAAATTTTGCTGACCGGTTGTGAATTCACCGCCGAGGAGGCTTTGCGCTATAACTTTATTCAGGAAATCGTCGCCGATGGCAAGGAGTTGGATCGGGCTCTGGAACTCGCCGAGGAAATCGCCCAACAGGCGCCCCTGGCGGTTCGCGCCACCCTGAAAAACGCTCGCGATTACTATTTTAACGGGCCCTCGGCGGCTATCGATGAGTTCACCCGCACCAATCAGAAGCTCGCCGGTTCAGAAGACGCCGCCGAGGGGGTGCTCTCTTTCATCGAGAAACGAACCCCGGTGTATAAAGGCAAGTGACCAGGCCGGGGCGCTGACGACAGGCACACAAGCGCCGGGCGTGGTCCGCTCCCCACCCGGCCTTGCAACAAGTCTGCTTTTTTTTAGCCTCAACCGCCCAGATTAGCCGCGAAGAATGCCTTCAGGCGCTTCCAGGCGTCATTGGCCGAGGCTTCATGGTAGGAAGCCCGCTCGTTACAGAAAAAACCATGGTCGGCATCGGCATAGCGCTGAATCTGGTAATCCTTGCCCCGAGCCTTCAAGCCAGCATCCACGGCCTCGATTTGTTGAATGGGAATAAAGGCATCCAGGTCACCGAAAAACATGAGCAACGGACACTTGATCTTACTCGCCTGATCCAGGTGATTGG
>JBECKV010000134.1:0-10847 GCA_040235495.1 Porticoccaceae bacterium | reverse complement strand
ACGTGGGCCGCGCTTTCGTTGCCACTGCCCGTGAGGTTTAGCCAGACTACTCGACCAGGCGTCAGGACGCGAAGGCTATCCATGCCCTTGGGTGAGACATTGATATAGCCTTCGCTGCCGGCGGTGCCAACGAAAAAAATATGCTGGCGCCCGATAAATTCTATGTGCTCGTCGGTAAGAGTCTCGAACTTGCTGGCCATGTGGGCTGCTCCGGTGGGAATATCACGTGGTAAAGGCGGGGTTGGGGCGCACTTGATTCTAACCGGGAATGCCGCTCTTTATCGACTCCAAACCGGTCGGGTTTGAGCGTTGTATTCCGCCACCACCCCGGGTTTTGTCCGGTTGGCTAAATGTCCCGGCCTGTGGAATGATTCCTTGTCTCGATTATTTCCGGGTCTGCCATTTTTATCATGAATATTTCTCGCGTCGATCTCAATCTGCTGGTGTATCTCGATGTCTTGCTACGGGAGCGCAACGTCACCCGTTCCGCCGCCCACCTGGGTATCACCCAGCCGGCCATGAGCAACGGCCTGCGCCGGCTGCGGACGTTACTGGATGACCCACTGTTGATCCGCACCAGCGAAGGTATGGCACCCACTGAGCGGGCCCTGGAACTACAGCCGCGGATCCGGGACATTCTGGCCAACATCGAGCAGGCGATCGAGCCCAGGGGTGAATTTGAGCCCGGCACGGCAAAGCGGGTTGTCCGCATCATGGCGAGTGACTACGCGGAGTCGACACTTATCCCTCGGTTGCTCAGCCGGCTTGCCGCGGCAGCACCCGACATTACCCTCGACGTGCTGACACCTTCCGATGTCGCCCTCGAGGATGTCGAGCAGGGGCGGGTGGATATGCTGCTCAACCGGTTTGACGAGATCCCGGAGTCCTTCCATCAGTCGACGGTCTGGCGTGATGACTTTTCCTGCCTGCTGAGTGTCGATAATCCCCTGAATAAAAATTTCAACCTGGAAAATTACCTCAGCAGCCGCCACGTCTGGGTCAGCAAAACCGGCATGGGCGCCAGCGTCGGCATGAATCCCCAGGACTCGCAACGTCTTGGCTGGGTGGATGAGGCGCTCAAGGCGATCGGACAGAAGCGCCATATCGCGGTGTTTACCCGCCATTATCTGGTGGCCGCCTTGCTCTCCCAACAGGCGGACCTGATCGCCACGCTGCCGAGTCAACTGGCGCGTTTGCAGGAAGATAATCCCCGTGTTTGCCTGCACCCACCACCTTTTCGGATTCCCAGTTTTGAACTCAAAATGGCCTGGAGTCCGCTGCTGCAACACAACCCCTATCACCAGTGGATTCGCCGCCTGGTGGTCGAGGTGGGTCGGGAGTTGATTCAAGTGTCGGCAGATAAACCATAATTCAGCCGATGAATAGTGATAATAACGTCGATATATTTTCTAAATTATCCTTCGGCGTTTAGAATCGTTCGCCGGTGAAACGGCGCCTCGTTTGTCGTTTGCCGCATCCGAGCAACTATTAGTGCTAGCTAATAGCGTCAAATCAAGAGCGTGAATCAAGAGCGGAAACAGATAGCTATGAGTGAGCGAGTACAGGTTGGAGGATTGTCGGTAGCCAGGGCGCTATGGACGCTGGTGAACGATGAGATTATTCCCGGCACAGGCATTGACGTTGGCGCCTTCTGGCAATCTTTCGAGGACATTATCAGGAGTCTCACGCCCCGCAACCGGGAATTACTGGCCATACGTGAGGAGATGCAGGAGCGTATTGATTCCTGGCATCGGCAACGGTCCGGTCAACCCCACGATCACGCCGCCTACAAGCAATTTCTGAGAGAAATCGGCTACCTGGTTCCGGCCGGTGCGCCGTTTACCATCACCACCGAAAACGTTGATCCGGAAATCGCTACGATCGCCGGGCCTCAATTGGTAGTGCCTATTACCAATGCCCGCTATTCCCTGAACGCCGCCAATGCCCGTTGGGGCAGCCTGTACGACGCGCTTTATGGCAACGATGTGATTCCCGAGACTGACGGTGCCGACGGCGGTCCCGGCTATAACCCGGTTCGGGGCGCCAGGGTTATTGCCTACGGGAGGGACTTTCTCGACGCGCATTGTCCACTCTCGGGTGCTTCCCATGTGGATGCGAGGTCCTATCGCATTGAAGATGGCCGTCTGGTGGTGGCCATGGACGCACAAATCGAAACCGGCCTGAACGACGGCCAGCAGCTGGCCGGTTACACGGGTAATCCAGAAAAACCGGAATCTATTTTGTTAAAAAACAATGGATTACACGTACAAATTCAATTTGATTCTAATCATTACGTTGGTAGGGATGACCGGGCCAATGTCAAGGATATCGTCCTGGAAGCAGCGATAACCACCATCCAGGATTGCGAGGATTCGGTGGCCTGTGTCGATGCCGACGACAAATGTCTGGCCTATCGCAACTGGCTGGGCCTGATGAAAGGCACACTGAAGGATTCCTTCGATAAGGGTGGCAAGCGAGTGACTCGCAGCCTTAATCCGGACCGGGTATTCACCGCGCCGGATGGTGCTGAATTCAGCCTGCCTGGCCGCAGTCTGCTGCTGGTACGTAATGTCGGTCATTTGATGACCTCGGACGCGATTTTGTTTGACGGCGATCGGCAAGTGCCCGAGGGCATTATGGACGCGATGATCACCGCGCTGATCGCGATTCACGACCTCAGAGGCGATGGCGCCAGGCGCAATTCGAAAACCGGTAGTGTGTATATCGTCAAACCAAAAATGCACGGACCCGATGAAGTGGCTTTCGCGGTGGATCTGTTTGCCCGTGTCGAGCGGGCGCTGGATCTGCCCGAGTGGACGCTGAAGATCGGTATTATGGACGAAGAGCGCCGTACTACCGTCAATCTGGCCGAATGTATCCGTCAGGCCAGCGACAGGGTGATATTTATCAACACGGGCTTTCTTGACCGCACCGGCGATGAAATTCATACCAGCATGGAAGCCGGCGCCATGGTACCGAAGGGGCGGATGAAGCAGCAGGCCTGGATCAAGGCCTACGAGGACTGGAATGTCGACGTGGGTCTGGCCTGTGGGCTTAGCGGCAAGGCCCAGATCGGCAAGGGTATGTGGGCCATGCCGGACCTCATGGCGGCCATGATGGAAGCCAAGATCGGCCATCCAGAGGCTGGCGCCAGCTGCGCCTGGGTGCCATCGCCGACGGCGGCGACCCTGCACGCCATGCACTACCATCAGGTGGATGTCGCGCAACGTCAGCGCGAGCTTGTCGGGCAGACGCGCGCCACGCTGGACGCTATCCTGACTATCCCCCTGTTGGGGGATCAGCCACTGGATGATCAGCTTGTTGTTCAGGAGCTGGAGAACAGCGCTCAGGGTATTCTCGGCTACGTGGTACGCTGGATCGACCAGGGCATTGGCTGCTCTAAAGTGCCAGATATCAACAACGTTGGCCTGATGGAAGACCGGGCGACTCTGCGCATATCGAGCCAACATATCGCCAATTGGTTGCGCCACGGTGTCTGTGACGAGGAGTTGACGCTGGCGACGCTGAAGAAAATGGCGGCGGTGGTGGATGCGCAGAATGCTGATGACCCGCTGTATCGCCCCATGGCCGGCGATTTTGACAACAATGTGGCTTTTCAGGCGGCCTGTGATCTGGTGTTCAAGGGTTGCGAGCAGCCCAGTGGCTATACCGAGCCGGTACTTCATGCGCGCCGAAAAGAGGCCAAGGCAGGGAGCTGAAGTAACTTGCAAGGCGTTGCTGATAAGCCCGGTATTACGCCTGATTCCTTGATCAATGCATGCTTGAAGCCTTGCCGGATTGGCCGACTCGGGGGCGACTTGGGGGCGAAGGCAGCGTCTTGCGCTGCTTTCAGAGGCAAGCTTTCAGGCCATCGATATAGTTATATTTAACTTTATATAATAGTTTTAATTTATTATTTTATATATCTATTTCTAATTGTAGCAGGAGGTGGCGGCCGAAGGTGTTACCGTCCTGGTATTCGATATACTCTTCATCGCTCAGATTCTGGGCGATGCCCGCTAATTCAACCCGCTTGCCGGCAATGCGCCACAGTTTGCCGATTTTTAAATCATAGCGGTGCCAGCCGGGTATGGTTTTCGAACCGCCGCGCCAACTCACCCGCGACTGCTGAAACACCGCGCCACTGATCGACCAGCCACCGGGAAGTCGTTTGCTGACCAGTAAACTGCCGGTGTGTACCGGCGTACGTTTAGCAAGTTGAGTGGTTTTGTCCGGATGCACGATCGTGCCGTCTATACGAACATTCGCGTATTGAAATGACACCAGCCAAGTGGCCGCTGGCCGCCATTGAATTTGGGATTCGTAGCCAGACATACGATATTCCGCGACGTTTTCCAGCAGGCGGTATTTGTCATCCAGGTCTGGATAGGGATATTTGATGTAGTCGATACCGTCATCCATATATTCCCGAAACAGGCGGTAGTCGACACTGAGACGACCGTCGAACCAGTAGCCCAGATAACCGAATTCGTAGGTCTGGAATTTCTCCGCGCCGAGATCCGGATCGGAAATATAAATCAGGTCGGCAACCGTCCCGGGCATGACTTCCAGTTGAATCAGGCGCTCCCTCTCATACAGTGACGGTAGCCGGCGTGCGACGCTGCCACTCAGGCGTAGATGCTGTTGCGGGCTGACCTGGTAATTGAGCGAAAGACGCGGCGACAGCCCGGTGCTGGTCTGGTCATTTTGCTCGGCGAATAAACCAAGGTTGCCCGAGAGGCGGTTGTCGAACTGCCATTGCAGATTGCTGAAAAGAAACAGGGAGTCATAATTCTGGTAGGAGCTGTTGCTGAATTCGTTGGGCGCCTTGACCTCCTGGTGGCGGGCGCCAAAGCCCCAGAGAAAGTTGCCGCGTTGTGTCAGGGGGAAGCTGTGCTCCAGTTCAAAATCATATTGCCGGTATTCCCGCCGACCTACTTCCAGTTCCATCGGACGGTCTATCGCGCCTGGGAATTGCAGGCTCAATTGAGCCGGTGTCAGGTCCAGTGCCTGGGATAAGAGGCCGGTTCGGCTGTGATCATAAACGCCCATATTGGCCGATAAGCGGGTGGTGATCAGGTGATCGTCCCGGCGCTGTTGCCATTCCAGCGCCAGCCAGTGGGCATCAATATCTTCGTCGATGATCTCGTCAGGGTGATCGCCATCACCAAAGCCGAAATTGCCGTCGCTGTAGCCCAGTTCCCAACGGAGTTCATTATTGAAGTTTTGGCTATGGACACCCTGAAGCGCCAGGCTATCGACATAGCTCTGGTCATCGAGGTCGTCAAAACCCTGGTTTTCGCGGTATTTGGCGCGCAGCGTTACGGCATTGCCGCCGAGTTGAGTAGAGTGACGCACGGAGATATTGCGGGTATCCCAGTCGCCTCCGGTCAACCGCAGCTCGGTGCCGCGGCTGGCAAGGGGATCGCGGGTAAAGATATTAATCGCCCCCTGAGCGGCATTGGCGCCATAGGCGGCTATGTTGGACCCGCGCACCACCTCTATGTGGTTAATGTCGTTGGGGTCCAATGCCAGCGACTCCCAGGAGACCGAGGAATTGATGGGCGTATAGACGGTGCGGCCGTCAACCCTGATCTCCAGGCGGCGGGGAAAGCGGTCGCTCTGTCCATTCGCGGTGACCGCCTGAATTGAGCCATTGGCAAAAAATACCTGAAATCCCGGCACCAGTTTCAGTAGATCGGCAAGATTGTCCGTGGGCATCGCTTCGATCATGTCGCGACTGATGATGGTGACCGAAGAGGGGGAGTGGGATAGCGGCAGGCTCTGACGCGTCGCGGCAACGGCCTGGGGTATGTTTTTCAGGAAATCGTTTTCCGACAGAGGAATCCCGGTATCGGCGTTGGCAATACCGGATAGTGTCAGCAGAAGTATAAGGTAGTTGTACGTGCCGGCACCTGCCATGGAATCGATAGATCTTCCGTCAAAGGGTTGAAAGAGCTCTCAAGGTACTCACATGCGGCACCACGGCGTGGAGCTTAATGGAAGTGGCCGCGTCTGTCACTTTGGTTTTACACACCGCTGGGCATTACTATTTTTACTGACTTCCCTGGTAAGTGCGCGCGTTCAACTCAAATGGGCAGTTTACGCAGTTCCGGGTCGGGTTCGCTGTGACTCCACATGTCGTCGAAGGAATCGGCAAGATCCGCCGCTTCCAGGGGGGCATGGCGGATCAGATAGCCCATGTAACGGTCTTGTCCCTGCTTGCAGAGCAGGCCGGTATGGTCCACGACCATAAATTCCTGATGTAGGGAGCGCACGCGCGGATTGAGAACCTTCATCTGTATACGGCTGGGTAAATTATGGTACAGGCGCAAGAGGCGGTGGCCGTTTTGCACCAGTAGTTTGGGGGATTGCACCAGCATATGAATTTCCGCGTGCGGGTGGGCGCGGGCGAAATCAAAGAGCAGACGGTGGCAAGCCGCATTATCGTAGATACGCGGGTCGAGTTCGGGACTGAAAATTCTGATCTGCCGCTGGGCCTCGGCGACTAGCGTCAGCGCTCCCGCCCGGAAAGCTTCGACGCCATCGAGGGCGACGCGCTGACGCTGTTCTTCGCTGATATCGGGCGGTGGTGGCGTAATCCTGGGTTCGATAAAGCGCTTCAGCGACAGCGTCATGTGCCGGTGTGGGATGCCGGCTTCCATGAATTCTTCTCCCTCGGGTTCGAAATACATACCCCGGTAGAAATCCACCGCGTGGCTCTGAGCATTCAGTTCCAGTGTTTCCAGGCCATTACGCGCCGCATGGCGAATAATATGACGCATCAGCGCCGAGCCGACACCCTGATTACGACGTTCGCGCACCACGGCCATACGACCGACTTTGTTGCCGATCAGGCGGGCACAACCGATAACACGGTCTTCCCGCGCCTGTTTGCCGGGACCACCGTCTTCGGGCCCGTAGGCTATCCAGTGCAGCGCCGAGGCGTCGGCCTCATCAAACTCCTCGTCTTCATCGATGCCCTGTTCCCTGACGAAAACCTGGTGGCGAACGTGACTCAGCGCCGCGGATGAGGCCGCCCAGCTGGTTTGTTCAATATCTATGGGTAAATAGTCAACGCTTTCCATGGTGTTGTTCCGGATACGAGGATCTGGCGAAACTGTGGTTTTTGATTTTATGGCGCTTGCGGGTTGTCCGCTAACTTGCTGCTAGAATGGCTCGCGACACCAGCGATAGCCGCACCAACGCCTATGAATTTTCAACATACCGCAAAAAATAAAAGGCTTAAAGCCGTATTCGGCTTCACTGTGATGTCGATCGTCCTGTTGTCATCGCAGAGGGCGATGACTGCGGCCAGCCCGATAATCGATTACAGCGACAGGTTTCACCCTGTCAGCAGCTCGACGGGCATGGTGGTATCCCAGGAAAGGCTGGCCAGTGAAATCGGTGCACAAATACTGGCCGCTGGCGGCAACGCCGTGGACGCCGCCGTGGCGACGGGCTTTGCGCTGGCCGTGACCCTGCCCCAGGCGGGCAACCTGGGCGGTGGTGGCTTTATGCTGGTATATCTGGCGGAACTAAAAAAAACCGTCGCCATCGATTATCGGGAGGTGGCGCCGCGTAAAGCCAGAGAGGATCTCTTTTTGAATCCGCTGGGAGATGTGGATCAGCAAAAGGCGCGTTTCAGCCACCTGTCCGCTGGCGTGCCCGGCACGGTCGCGGGCCTGCTTCATGCATTGGAAACATACGGTCGTTTACCACTCAAGCAGGTGATGGCTCCAGCCATGGGATTGGCTTCGAAGGGCATCATTGTTACCGAGCCGCTGGCGTTTTCACTCAAGCAAGCCCAGGCCCGGCTGGCGCTCTGGCCAGCCTCCCGCGCCTATTATTTTGACGCCAGGGGCGAACCGCTGGCCGCGGGCGTACGCTGGCGGCAGGCGGACCTCGCGCGAACCCTGGAAGCCATTGCCGCGCGGGGCCGCGACGGTTTTTATAAAGGCGCTGTTGCCGACCTGATCGTCAAGGAAATGCAGGCCAACAAGGGCTTGATCGACCATGAGGATCTGTCCGGCTATCGAGTGGTTGAGCGTCAAGCGGTGAAGGGCAGCTATCGGGGCTACGAGATAGCCACCATGCCACCACCATCCTCGGGCGGTATACACCTGATACAGATGCTCAACATCCTTGAAGGCTGGCCCCTGGAAAGCCTGGGCCACAACAGCGCCGATTATCTGCACCGGCTCATCGAAAGTATGCGCCGGGCTTACGCTGATCGGGGTAAGCATCTGGGGGACCCCGATTTTTACCCGGTGCCGGTCACCGAACTCACGGATAAGGCCTATGCCAAACGACTGCGCGAACAGATCAGTCTCGACCGCGCGACCAGTTCCGAAGCTCTGGGACCGGGTCTGATATTGCCTGAGGAAAGTCCGCAAACCACGCATTTTTCCGTCTGGGATGCCGAGGGCAATGTGGTGAGCAATACGTACACCATTAATTTTTCCTACGGCAGCGGCATCGCGGTGCCAGGGACGGGCTTTCTGCTCAATAATGAAATGGATGATTTTTCCGCCAAGCCCGGGGTTGCCAATGCCTACGGCCTGACGGGCGATAAAGCCAACGCGATAGAAGGCGGCAAGCGGCCACTATCCTCGATGACGCCGACTATCGTCTTCAAGGGTGGTCAACCCCTGCTGACCACCGGCAGTCCCGGCGGCAGTACGATCATCAACACGGTATTGCAAACCCTGCTCAATGTCATGGATTTTAAGATGAATATCGCCGAGGCGGCGGCGGCGCCGAGAATTCATCATCAGTGGTATCCGGATAAGGTATTCATTGAGAAAGGTCTCAGCCTCGATACGCTGCGCTTGCTTGAACAAAAGGGCCACGACTTGCAGGTCAGTCCGCGGGTCATCGGCCGGACGCAAACCATCAGCAGTGATGGCAAGTTTACCTATGGCGCCAACGATTTTCGCTGGCCTGGTGGCGCCGCGGTGGCTCAACCACAATACTCCGATATGGTCGCCGAGGACGATCAGGCGGCAAGCAAATAGATCAACTGACGGTATTCAGCAGGCGATTGAGCTGAGACAGCCCCACATAACCGATGCCGCCGGAATAATTCATCATCGCATCCAGGTGCGTTTTCTGACTGTAGGCAACCCGAATACTGGTGGCCGCGGCGATTACGGAAATCTTGTAAAACGAGAATATCTGGTAGTAGCGGAATTTGTCGTGGTCAACTCGATTGCCACTTAGTTGTTCATACTTTTGCAAAAACTCCTGGGTCGGCATCAGGCTGCTGGCCAGCACTTCGCCGCTCTCATCGGGTCCGCCAAAAATCGGCAGGCTGGCCCAGGCGAGATCGTCGTGGTAATCACCGAGATAGGCCAGTTCCCAGTCAAAGATGGCGTTGATTTTCAGGTCCTTGTCGTACATGAAATTACCGCTGCGGTAGTCGCCATGCACCAACACCGGCCTCTCGACTATCGGCATATTTTCCCGCAGCCACAGTGCAGCCCTCGCCATCACCGGATGGGCGCTGAGCGTATCCTCGTACCAGGCGCGCTCCCACAGGCCCAGGGATGTTTGTGCCGCGCGGATACTGTTGGCGGGGGGGACGTCAAAGGTGCTCAGGTCCTTTGTTTGCCAGTCTATGGCGTGGATATCAGCTAGAATTTTGACGAACTGATCAGCGAGGGCGGACCGTAGTTCGGGATTGAAATACAAGCCGACACCACTCATGCGCTCATCATTGTCGGGCTGGGGAGGCTGTACGGTTCCTTCCAGAAAGCCGGCAATCAATGCCGGCTGGCCCAGATGTTTGCCCTCGGGGTCGATCCAGAGCACCGGTGGCACGGGTACTTCGCCCCAGGCCGCCCGCAATACCTGACATTCCCGCAGGCGGTGGGTTTCGACAATGGATTCCCGGGGGTCCATGCGTAGCATTAGCGGCAGATTTTCCCGCTCACCGTTGCTGTTGCGCCAGTTCAGGGCAAAGGTGAATTGCTCCTTCGAAGCACCGCCGGGAAGGCGGCGCAGATCCTGAACTTCGAGATCGGGCTGTGCCGTTTGATCACGCAAGAATTTTTCCAGGGGCTTTTGCAGGCGGGTAAAATCCATCTCCTGACGCGATGCCTGAGCGCGATTCTTGAGCTTGCGGGTAAACACTTCGTCAATGGCTTTTTCCACGGGAAACCGGGCCCTTACCTGTGCTATCCACTCGGCGGTGGGTTGCGCCCGTTCTGCCAGCGTATCGGTGTAGTATCTGTTCATAAACCTGCTTTTCTGTATCGCTTGGTAGTAGCCTGCGGAGTGCGTGGCATCTTATTTTTTGCCGCCGCGCAAAAAACCCTCATCGTCGTAGAGGATTGCCATGATGTCCGCCTGCTGATCGGCTTCGGGATCAAAGCCAAGACCCTTGACCCAGGAGCGTTCACGGGTTTCCAGGGCCCGAAAAAAGGGCTTCATCAGGGCTTCGAATCGAGTGCGGGTATCAGCGGACATGGCCGGTTGCAGCTGGATAAGCTCGCACAGGAATTCCCGCATGTTTTCGTTGCTGGCGCGCAGGAAGGTGTAGGGGCGCAGGGCACTTGGGTCCCCGGGCCGATCGTTTTCGAAGTGGCGATTTATTTTAGCGATGACGGACTGAATGCTGTTATTCAGAGTCCCGGTTTTTTCCAGCGCGGTGACTGCCTCCTGCAAAATGCTTTTGTACGCCTGGTTTTCAAACAATTCGTAATGAAAAACCTTGTCGTGAACCGTGCCGAGAAAACCGAGGGTCGCGGCGACGATGCCAGCCTGCTCCTGGGCGAAGCGGTCGGTGAGGTTGGGCAGTACCACTTCCTCCATGGTTTTTTTCATTCCGGAGAGAAACTGTTCAA
>JBECKV010000071.1:0-6810 GCA_040235495.1 Porticoccaceae bacterium | reverse complement strand
GAGCACGTCCTGCCGCAAATGCGTGAGTGGGCCAGGGAAATGGATCTCCCCGGCCCGTCCGAAGTCAGGCCCGGTTCGCGCAAACTGCCCGCCAACGGCAAACGCGACCCGGTATGTGACGAGTCGGCACTGGCGGCCTGAGGCGCGGCGGGTATTTATAGCGGCGCATATCTGGCCGGGAGCCAGCGCTCGGAAAAATCAAAAGGCGGCCAGGGCCGCCTTTTGATTACTGGTCAATGTCATATTAAGGACTTATCGTGAGTGTCAGCGGGCGCGTGACACGCGCTTGAGCGGCTGAATCAGATTGGCGCGCAGGTGCTTGTGCAAGCGGTAGATCCCCGGCTGGGCGTTGAGCAAAAGCTGCTCCTTCGGAGTCAGGGGATGATCGGGAAAATGCTTTTGCCGCAGGTTCAGCAGGGAGATCAGGTCGATTCGGGCCATGGTTTGCCAGGCCCAGCACTTTAGTTTCGATACTTCTCCATCAATTACCAGCGCCGAGGCAAAATCGATCAGGGATGGTTGACCATCGCTGTGCAGGAGTAGATTGGTATTGTGGATGTCGCCGTGGGTGACTCCTCTTTCATGTAGCCTGGCAAGCAAGTGGAAAGCCTGGCTGAAAAAATCCGGGCTCAGGCCAGTGTCTACCGATTCCCTGTCACCCGGCCCATGGCGCGGAGGCCTGGGTAGGGTAGAGGCCTCGACGCGGGTCATCACCAGTGCCGGACCCTCCATGATGCCGATCACCGTGGGAATGCCCCGTAGCCCTCGCAGAGCGTGTAAAACACAGGCTTCCCTGTTTACGGTCCAGCGCCCCAGGGTACTTCTGACCACGGCGTTGCAGTGGGAAAAATCCTTGATGCAAAGCCGCAGTTCTTCCCAGTCGAGAAAATAGATTCGTGGCTTAAACCGTGTTTGCTTGGTGTCCTGCAAGCGCCAGTCCACCTGCTCCAGCCGGCTTCTGTCAGGAGAGTGATTATTCATCCCTGAAATTCATTGGTTGAAGGGAGTCGAGATCCCGAAAGTTGTAACCCTGACCCGGGCAGCGTTTTCGAAATCAGGATCGGGACAGAGGTATTATCAATCCTGGAGGCATTCTAAAACCGTGAAGGCTGGCATGTTTCCGGCAACCGGTGGTTATTTCAGGTTTGGCGGGACGCTTGGAAGGTCTTTAGTCAATCGTAGCCGGGAATCCGGAAATCGGAAATAATGGTGGGCCCACCAGGACTTGAACCTGGGACCAATCGATTATGAGTCGACTGCTCTAACCAACTGAGCTATGGGCCCGTGTGCGCGGCGTCGCGGAAATCACCGCGAGTGGGATTATAAAGCGCTTTGTGACCACCGGCGAGAACGCCGGGCTGCTCGCCGGTCCGGCCGGTGGTGCAAATGTTGCCAGGAAAAGCGGAAAGCGCCGCCTAGTCGTCCAGAAAACTGCGCATATGGTCGGATCGCGAGGGGTGCCGCAACTTGCGCAGGGCTTTGGCCTCGATCTGTCGAATCCGCTCGCGGGTGACATCAAACTGTTTGCCCACCTCTTCCAGGGTATGGTCGGTGTTCATGTCGATGCCAAAGCGCATGCGCAGCACCTTGGCTTCCCGCGCCGTCAGTCCGTTCAGCACTTCGTGAGTGGCTTCGGTGAGGCTCACCTGGGTGGCGGCATTGATCGGGGATTCGATATTGATATCCTCGATAAAGTCACCTAGATGGGAGTCTTCGTCATCGCCAATAGGGGTTTCCAGGGAAATCGGTTCCTTGGCGATTTTCAGTACCTTGCGGATTTTATCCTCGGGCAGGTCCATGCGTTCGCCGAGTTCCTCCGGCGTCGGCTCGCGACCCATTTCCTGAAGCATCTGTCGCGAGATGCGATTGAGCTTGTTAATCGTCTCAATCATATGGACCGGAATGCGGATGGTGCGCGCCTGATCGGCAATGGAGCGGGTAATGGCCTGACGAATCCACCACGTGGCGTAGGTGGAGAACTTGTAACCGCGACGATATTCAAACTTGTCCACGGCTTTCATCAGGCCGATATTACCTTCCTGAATCAGGTCGAGAAATTGCAGGCCGCGGTTGGTGTATTTCTTGGCGATGGAGATCACCAGGCGCAGGTTGGCCTCGACCATTTCTTTCTTGGCGCGCCGCGATTTGGCTTCACCGATGGACATGCGTCGGTTGATGTCCTTGATCTCGGCAATGGTGAGGCCACTGCTTTCTTCAAGGACCAGCAATTTTTGTTGCTCGTTGGTGATGGCTTCCTGGTATTCGCGTATGGCCGCCGCATAGGGTTGTTTGCGACGCCCCAGGTTGCCGGCCCAGCGCAGATTGCTTTCGTTGCCGGGGAAATTATCGATAAATTCCTTGCGCGACATGCCACACTTGCGTACGCAGATGGTCATGATGTTGCGCTCATGTTGGCGAATGGCGCCAAGCGTGGCGCGCACTGCCTGGATCAGAGGATCATACTGTCGTGGTGTGAGTTTGAAGTATTTAAACAACTCTCCCAGCTCGTCCAGGTTTTTCTGGGCCGCCGAGTGGGAACGACCATTGCGTGAGATGGAGCGTCTGGTTTTGTCGTTTTGTTTGCGCAGCGCTTTAAAGCGGGCCAGGGCTTCCATTGGATCCAGACCGCCTTCGTGTTCTTCTTCGTTGTCATCGTCGCCGGCCTCGGCTTTTTTATTGGCCTGTTCCAGCGCCGAAGGGACGTGTTCAACCGGGTTCAGGTAGCCGGCGATAATGTCGGTGAGTTTACGCTCGCCGGTATCGATGAGGTCGTATTCCTTCAGTACCTGGTCGACATTACCCGGCCAGCCGGAAACGGCGGCCATGACTTCCCGTATGCCTTCTTCGATGCGCTTGGCGATGGCGATTTCGCCTTCGCGGGTAAGCAGCTCGACGGTGCCCATCTCTCGCATATACATGCGCACGGGATCGGTGGTTCTGTGTTGTTCGGTTTCCACGGCCGCCAGTGCCGCCGCGGCTTCCGCGGAGGCGATTTCATCGGCGGTGTTATCGCCGGTGGTGATCAGCAGGGTGTCGGCATCGGGTGCGGCTTCGAATACATTGATGCCCATGTCGTTGATCATCTGGATAATGTCTTCGACCTGATCGGGATCGGAGATATCCTCGGGCAGGTGGTCATTTACCTCGGCATAAGTGAGAAAGCCCTGCTCACGTCCCTTGGCTATCAGTTCCTTGATCCGGGATTGTTCGTTGGCGGTTTGGGTCATAGGGTGTCCGTGGTCCGATTGTCACTGGTTTAGGCGGCAGATAAACCGCGCAATTGTATATGATTTATGGGGTTTTGTCTCCCGATTACAAGTGTAGACAGTCCTCAGCTGTTTGTCGTGCTGGCTTTTGCAAGTATCTGTTTTAATTGGGTAATTAATTCTTCCGCGGCGCCTTCCGCGTTGAGTTTTTGCCACAATTCTATGGCTGTCTTACGGTTTGCTTCGCTGAGGCTCGGCTGGCTGTCCAGATGCTTGAGCAATTGCCCAATCGGCAGGTGTTGTTGCGCATCTTTCAGCAAGCGTGCAAGAGTGTCGTTAAACAGCTGCTCAACCGCTACCCGGGAGGTATCAATCTCGGTAATCAGTTCGCTGTTAACGATGTCGTTGAGGCGGCCCTTTTCTTCGGCGCCCCGCGTGCCATGCCAGTGGCCCAGCAGGATATAAAGAGGCATATCCGGCTGTTGCTGGATCAGTTCAATCACTGCAAGCAGTAAATCCATCCCCTCAGTGTTCAGCGTTTTTAACTGCTCGATCTGCTCAGCGTCGATGTTGTCAATCAATTGTGGGTGGTGGGCCAGCAGGCCGGTCAGCCAATGGGTGGGCGACAATTTGACTTTTTTGCCCCGGTAGCCGGGGTTCCCATCCTGTTGCATCCAGTGCGGTGGCGGGGCGTCGGTTTCCGGGCCGGGGGTTGGAGGCCAGGGTTGGCCGTCAGACTCGTGAGCCTCGGGGTGATAGTCGTCCGGTACAGAATCGGGAGGAGGCGCGGTATCCGGGGTGAGTGAGCTTTCTTCCTCTGCGGGCGCCTGGTTGGCGATAAATTGCTTGAGTGTGTCCGGGGCCAGCCCGGTTTTTTTGGCCAACTCATCCAGCAACAACTGTCGGAAAATCCCATCGGGCAACCGGTTAATCAGTGGCGCCGCCCGTTGGCTGAAACTTGCCAGGTCATCGGGCAGGCTCAGATCGAGACCCGTGCCGGCGTGTTCAAATAAAAAAGCCGACAGGGGTCTGGCTTCGGCCAGTTGGCGCTGGAAGGCTTCGGCGCCGATTGCCCGCACCAGGGTGTCCGGGTCTTCTCCTTCGGGCATAAACAGGAATTTGGCGCTCCGTCCGTCGGACATGGCGGGCAGGGCGGTTTCCATGGCCCGCTGGGCTGCCTTGCGACCGGCCTCGTCGCCGTCAAAGCAGAAAACCACCTCGCTGGTATAGCGAAAGATCTTTTCCAGATGCTCAAGGGTGGTGGCGGTGCCCAGGGTGGCGACGGCATTGTCGATACCGAACTGGGCCAGGGCCAGGACGTCCATATAGCCTTCCACAACCAGCAATCTTTCGAGGTTCCGTCCCTTTCGGCTGGCTTCGTAGAGACCGTAAAGTTCACGGCGTTTATGGAATACCAGGGTTTCTGGTGAGTTCAGGTATTTGGGCTTATCATCACCCAGCACCCGGCCACCAAAGGCGATAGTCCTGCCCCGGTTATCGCGGATGGGAAACATAATGCGGTCGCGGAAGCGGTCATAAACCCGTTTACTGTCCTCCCGATGAATAGCCAGCCCGGCTTCAATCAGCAGTTGAACTTTCTGTTCGTCTTTCTCAACCAGCTGGATCAGGTTGTCCCAGCCGCCAGGAGCGTAGCCAATGTGGTAGTCACGGGCGATCTCGCCGCTGAGCTCCCGTTCACGCAGGTAACTGACTGCTTTGCTCGCTGCCGTCTGGCGCAGCTGGCTTCGATAAAAGTCATTGGCCTTTTCCAGAATCTCATAGAGAGCCTGTCGCCGTCGGGTGCGGGGGTCTTCCCGCGTGTTTTCCGTGGGCACGGTCATGCCGACCGTGGCGGCGAGGGCTTCCACCGCGCGGGGAAAGTCGATGCGATCATAGTCCATAACAAAGCCAATGGCGTTGCCGCCGGCGCCACAACCAAAGCAGTAGAAAAACTGCTTGTCCGGACTGACCGAGAAGGACGGTGTTTTTTCGTCGTGAAAGGGACAGCGGGCGGAGTGGTTTTTGCCGGTTCTGCGCAGGTCGATGCGCGCGCCGATAACATCGACGATGTCGATGCGATCAAGCAGGTCGTCTATAAACCGTTGTGGAATTCTTCCTGGCATTGGGCCGCTCGCTGGTAACAGCCTTATTGAAGCACGGCGCGGGCTGGATGTTTAGCATCGCCGGTCGAATCGTTTTGGCGTTCGCGCGCGAAACACGTATGGTTTCCCGGGCTAGCCGAGGCGCTCCTTAATGGCCTGGCTGACGGCACCCATATCGGCGCGGCCTTGAAGTTTGGGCTTGAGCAGGCCCATCACCTTGCCCATGTCACGCATGGACTCGGCGCCGGTGTCGGCGATAGCGCCGGTAATCAACTCGTTGAGTTCCGCTTCGCTCAAAGCGGCGGGCAGAAATTCGGCGATAACCGCCATTTCAGCTTTTTCGGTTGCCGCCAGGTCATCCCGACCGGCAGCCTCGAACTGGCTGATAGAGTCCCGGCGCTGCTTATTCATCTTGTCCAGGATGCTCAATACCCGCGCATCATCGACTTCGATTCGCTCGTCCACCTCAATCCGCTTGATCTCGGCCAGAATTAGTCGGATTGCCGACAGGCGTTCTTTCGCCTTGCTGCGCATGGCGTCTTTCATGGCTTCAGTGATGCGGGTTTTGAGGCTTTGCTGGTTCATGGTTTGGTCCGGCTCCATGGGTGTTGTGTTCGAGCGGCAAGGCCGCCTGGCGCTAATCTTAGTACATCCCCGCGAGGCCTGGGTCTTTAGCGGTAAAAGCAACAAAAAAAGCGCCGGGTCTGGCGCTTTTTGCAAATTCTGTCTCTAACTTCCCGGAGGTTTATTGCGTAGCTGCAATTGACTCCTGGTAGAGTGAAAACTGATTATCAGTAGAGACGTTCGAACTTTCGGGATTCGCGCTGAATTTTCTTGGCGTGACGCTTCACCGCAGCCGCGGCCTTGCGCTTGCGGCTCCAGGTCGGCTTTTCGTAGTATTCGCGACGGCGAACTTCGGCCAGGATGCCGGCTTTTTCACAGGAGCGCTTGAAACGGCGCAGGGCGATATCGAAAGGCTCGTTTTCTTTAATACGTACTGAAGGCATAGTTACCCTTTTTGGTGAATTTCATCTCACTGGTCAGCGGGGCGTGGATTCTACTCAGTAATGGCTGCTCATGCAAAGCCTAATTCGAGCTCTTCGCCGGGCTAAGCTGCTGAATTCGGGGTGGTTTTGCGCTGGGGGGCGCTTTATCATGCCCAACCCTTAGTGAGAGAGGCAGGCATGCGGGTTCTGGGCATAGAAACCTCCTGTGACGAAACCGGCGTCGCCATCTACGATAGCGAGGCGGGCCTGCTGGCCCATGCGCTGTACAGCCAGGTGAAGGTGCACGCTGAATACGGTGGCGTGGTGCCGGAACTGGCTTCCCGCGACCATGTGCGCAAGCTTTTGCCCATGATACGGCAGTTGCTGGCGGAAGCGGATTGTGAACCCAGCGCTATTGATGGGGTTGCCTATACCGCCGGTCCCGGGCTGATTGGCGCCTTGATGGTGGGCGGTGCTGTTGGCCGTTCCCTGGCTTATGCCTGGGGTGTCCCGGCC
>JBECKV010000192.1:0-6717 GCA_040235495.1 Porticoccaceae bacterium | reverse complement strand
TTGATATAGGTGCGTGCCATGGAACGCATGCTGGCGTTGTGGCGTCGACGTTTTTCGTTCTGTCTGGCGCGTTTGCGCGCCTGGGGTGAATTGGCCACCTAGCTGCTCCACTTACTGTTTGTCTTTGGGATTACTGTTTGGGTGCTCGGGATTTGCCCCGGGTTCCCCGACCGTTTGCAGTCACCGGCCGCTACTTGACAAGGCGGCGCAGTCTACAGAATCACGATGGCGAGATCAATACCGACCGCTTACGCCCGACTGGCTTTTTGGCGCTGCTGATCCAGGGCCCAGAGGATGTGTTCCCTTAGCAGTGGTGATGCTGAATCGAGCCTGGCGCGTAGAACCTGTGTCACTTTTATGGAGGGGGGGGCATTGCCGAGACCGACGGCCAGATTGCGCAACCAGCGCTCATAGCCGATGCGACGGATGGCTGAGCCGGCGGTATTGGCGAGAAACTGCTGCTCGGTCCAGCCGAATAAATCCGCCAGGGCGCTGTTGTCCAGGTTATGGCGCGGGTGGAAATCCGTTTCGTCGGTCGCTTTGGCGAAACGGTTCCAGGGACAGACTATCTGGCAGTCATCGCAGCCGAATACCCGATTGCCCAGGGCCTGACGCAACTCCAGCGGAATAGGGCCCCTGTGTTCGATGGTCAGGTAGGAGATACAACGGCGGGCGTCCAGCACATAGGGCTCGGGGAAGGCATCGGTAGGGCAGATTTTGATACAGGCACGGCATTGACCGCACTGCTTTTCCGGCATGGGTTCATCCGGCGGCAGGGTCAGGGTGGTATAGAGCTCTCCAAGGAAGAACCAGGAGCCGGCCTGCCGGTTTAACAGCAGCGTGTTTTTACCGATCCAACCCAGCCCGGCCTGCTCGGCCAGGGGTTTCTCCATCACCGGAGCACTGTCGACGAAAGGCCGCTGTACCACCGGGTGCCCGCAGAGCTGTTCTATGCCGCGAGCCAGGGCGGCCAGCCGCTTGCGCACCACCTTGTGGTAGTCCCGGCCCAGGGCATAACGGGAAAGGTAAGCCTGCTCGCCATCCCTGAGTGTGGCAAGGATACCGCTCTCCGGGGGCAGGTAGTTCATGCGCGCGCAGATCACACTGACCGTGCCGGTCACCAGCTGTTCAGGCCGCCAGCGCGTGTCGCCATGATTGGCCATCCAGTCCATGGTGCCGTGATAGCCCCTGGCCAGCCATTGTTGCAGTCGAGCGCCCGCCGGTTCGAGTTGGGTATGGGTGATACCGATCTGTTGAAAACCCAATTGGTGGCCGAGTTGCCGGATCTGTTCCACCAGCGCCGGTTTGTCTACGGTCGGCGCCAGGCTACTGTCACCTGGAACCGCATCACGGGGGTTGGTCACAGTGACAACCTTGGTGGCGAGTATGGACATTGCATGGCAGTCAGGGTTGGCTTCGTAGACACTGATAATATGGACTTTAAATTCAATAAAAATACTGTCAATATATAGGCTTATGACTGATTTTTCAGACAAACTCTACACGGCTGAATCGGTCCGCGAACTGGATCGGCGGGCGATAGAGGAACATGGCATACCCGGCATTGTACTGATGAAAAGGGCCGGGGAGTCGGCTTTTCGGCAACTGCTCGGTCGTTGGCCCGATACACGTGTCGTTACCGTCTATTGTGGTGGCGGTAATAATGGCGGCGATGGCTACATTATCGCGGGCCTCGCTGCCCAGCGTGGTTTACGGGTGCGGGTCATCCAGCTGGTTGGCGCTGAAAAACTTACAGGTGATGCCGCCAGAGCCTGGCAGTTTGCACGGCAGGAAGCCGTAGCGATGCGCGCCTTTGACGTGTCCGCTGATTCATCCGCCGATGCGATGTCTGAAGCCGTGACCGATGGCGACAAACCGGATGGCGAACGGGAAGTGATTGTCGATGCCTTGCTGGGTACCGGCATTCGGGGCGAAGTGCGGGAAGCCTACGTACGCGCCATCGAAGCCATCAACCGATCCGGCAAACCGGTGTTGGCGGTGGATATTCCCTCCGGTCTCGACAGTGATACCGGGGCCGTGCGCGGTATCGCGGTGCGCGCCGACCTGACCGCCACCTTTATCGGTATGAAAGTCGGCCTGTTGACGGGCCGAGGCCCGGCCTTATGTGGCGATCTGAGCTTTCACGATCTCCAGGTTCCGGTCGACGTGCACAAGGCCATGCCGGTGGCCGCCCTGCGTTTGCAGCTGGCCGGGTTGACCCGTGCTTACCTGCCGCGACGGGATCGTGACGCGCACAAGGGTAAATTTGGCCATGTCCTGATCATCGGTGGCGACGAAGGCTTTGGCGGCGCCGCGGCCATGGCTGGTGAATCGGCCTTGCGCGTGGGCGCCGGCCTGGTGGCCGTGGCGACACGCGCAAGTCATGTGTCGGCCCTGCTGGCGAGGCGCCCGGAATTAATGGTCAAGCCGGTCGAGTCCGGCCAGCAACTGGAACCGCTCTTGTCCGCGCCCAGTGTCTTGGTGATCGGGCCGGGACTGGGACGTTCCTCCTGGTCCGAGCAGGTACTGCAACAGGCGATCAAAACCGGCCTGCCCATGGTCGTCGATGCCGATGCCCTCAATCTCATCAGCGAGACAAGGCTGGCGCGGGACGTTGACAGTAGCCAGTGGGTATTGACCCCACATCCGGGTGAGGCGGCTCGTCTGCTGGGCAGGAGTAACGCGGAGATCCAGGCGCATCGGCTTCAGGCCTGCCGGGATATCCATGAACGCTTTGGCGCAACCGTGTTGCTGAAAGGCGCCGGCACCCTCATCGCCGGACCCGGCGGAATGAGCCTGTGTCCCTATGGCAATCCGGGTATGGCCACGGGTGGCATGGGCGATGTGCTGGCCGGCGTGATTGGCGGCCTGCTGGCTCAGGGTATCCCGGCACAAGCGGCGACCCAGCTGGGGGCTTGTCTGCACGCGGTGGCGGCGGATCAGGTCGCTGAGCAAAGGGGTGAACGGGGAATGTTGGCGACGGACTTGCTGGAACCTTTACAGCGCCTGGTAAATGGTGCATGAGTGAACCACTGGTCCTGGATATCAGGGGTGAGGAGGCCATGGTCGCCGTAGGAGAAGCCATCGGAAAGGCCCTGGCGGGCGGTGCCCTGGTGTATTTTCACGGCAACCTGGGCAGTGGTAAAACCACGCTGTGCCGGGGGGTGCTACGGGCCTGGGGCCACGCGGGCGCGGTAAAAAGTCCTACTTATACCCTGGTTGAACCCTACCGCTATGGAGACACGGATATTTATCACTTTGATCTCTACCGCCTCGGCGACCCCGAGGAATTGGATTTCATTGGTATTCGGGATTATTTCGAGCAGGGTAACGTCTGTCTGGTGGAGTGGCCGGAAAAGGGTTTTGGAGTTTTGCCAAAACCCGATCTTGAGGTTTTTTTGAGCGGCGGCGGCGCGACACGGCAGCTGCGACTGGAGGGCCGCGACCTTCGTGGCGACGGCATCATCAGAAGTCTCAGGGAGGTTTATGCTCCAGATGACTGAAAGGCGACAGACCCCGACAGTTGGCGGAGAAGGTCAAATCCTCCGCGGGCCGGGCAGGGCGATTTATTCCCGCCGGGATGCCGAGAGATGCCTGCTCCTGATCAGCCTCATGTTGGCGCTGCTTGTCCACTCAGCGGCGACCAGGGCCGCCGAAGTCGACAGCATACGGCTGTGGCCGGCGCCAGATCACACGCGCCTGGTCCTCGATTTGTCCGGGCCGGTGGAACACAGGATATTTCAGCTGGAAAATCCCCATCGCCTGGTCCTGGATTTGGGGGACACCCGTTCCAGGGCGAGCGCTTCCGCGCTGGATTTCAGCAATACTCCCATCGCGTCCATACGCTGGGCGGCGCGCAATGAGCGTGATCTGCGCATTGTCCTGGATCTGAGCAACGCGGTAACTCCGCGTAGTTTCGTCCTGGGTCGCAACGAACAATATGGTGACCGTCTGGTTATCGATCTATACGATCAGCAAACCGTCACATCCAAAACCGTGGAGGATGTGATAGCCGATGTCGGCAAGGCGCGGGATGTCATTATCGCCATTGACGCCGGTCACGGCGGCGATGATCCCGGCGCCATCGGGCCGGGCAAAATTCATGAGAAAAAAGTGGTTTTACAGATCAGCCAGGAGCTCAAGAGGCTGGTTGACGCGGCCCCCGGTTATCGGGGCGTTCTGGTGCGCACGGGGGATTATTATATTCCCCTGCAAAAGCGGCCCGATATCGCCCGGCAACAACGTGCCGACCTGTTCGTTTCCGTTCATGCCGATGCTTTCAAGGCCGCCTCGGCCCACGGCGCTTCGGTTTATGCCTTGTCCCGGCGGGGCGCCACCAGTGAAACCGCCCGCTATCTGGCGCAGCGGGAAAATCGCGCCGATTTAATTGGCGGTGTCGGCTCCGTCAGTCTTACCGACAAGGACGCCATGCTGGCTGGTGTCTTACTGGACCTGTCCATGACCGCAACGCTGGATAGCAGCCTCGATGTCGGCGCCAGGGTGCTCAAGTCCATGGGCAAGATTGCCCGCCTGCACAAGAAGCATGTTGAACAGGCGGGTTTCGTCGTATTGAAATCTCCGGATGTGCCATCGATTCTGGTGGAGACCGGGTTTATATCCAATCCGGGCGAAGCGCAGCGATTGAGTCAGACCGGCTACCAGCGGCAAATGGCGCAGGCCATTTTTCAGGGGGTCAAGGAATACTTCGACCAAAGCCCGCCGGAAGGCACGGCGCTGGCGAGGAACCGGCGCGGATCGGGGACGGTGTACGTGGTTAGTCACGGAGATACCCTGTCGGGCATTGCCCAGCGCCATCGGATCAGCGTGTCCACATTGCAACGGCATAATCAGTTAGAATCCACCCATATTCGCGTCGGCCAGCGTATTAAAATCCCCATTTCCTCCTGACGCCGAGGGCAGCCGTCAATGGCTATCGAACTATTGAATCCCCGCCTGGCTAATCAAATCGCCGCCGGTGAAGTGGTCGAGCGCCCGTCTTCCCTGGTCAAGGAGTTGCTCGAAAACAGCCTCGATGCCGGCGCCACGGTGATCGATATTGAAGTGGAGCAGGGTGGCGGCAAGCGGGTCCAGGTGCGTGACAACGGTAGTGGCATCAGCGCCGGGGACCTGCCGCTGGCGCTGAGTCGCCACGCCACCAGCAAAATTAAAAGCCTCGAGGACCTGGAATCGGTCAGTACCCTGGGTTTTCGCGGCGAAGCCCTGGCCAGTATCGCCTCGGTATCACGCCTGACATTGACCAGCAATACCGAAGAGAGGGGAGTCGGCTGGCGGGTTTCCACCGAGGGCCCGGACATGGCCGCTACCGTCGAACCGGTAGCGCATCCCCAGGGCACCACGGTCGAGGTTCGGGATCTGTTCTTCAATACCCCCGCCAGACGAAAATTCCTGAGAAAGGAGCGCACCGAGTTTACTCGACTGGACGAGGTGGTACGGCGTCTGGCCTTAAGTCATCAAAGCGTTACCTTTAATGTGCGACACGATGGCAAGGTAGTCCGTCAGTATCCGTGCGCGCGCAGTTTCCTCGAGCGGGAACGACGAGTAGCCGCGATTTGTGGCAAGGCTTTCATGGAGCAAGCCCGTTTTATTGATATCAAACACGACGCACTGCGTCTTTGGGGCTGGCTGGGATCGCCCCATCAGTCCCGTAGCCAGGCTGACCAGCAGTATTTTTTTGTCAATGGGCGCAGTGTCCGGGACCGGGTGGTTACCCATGCCGTGCGTCAGGCCTATCGCGATGTGATGTACCAGGATCGCCACGCGGCCTGTGTCCTGTTTCTGGAATTGCCGGCGGCTGAGGTCGATGTCAATGTTCATCCCACCAAACATGAAGTGCGCTTTCGGCAGAGTCGCGGCGTGCATGACTTCCTGTACAGCGTGCTGCATCGGGCGGTGGCTGATTTTACCCCCGGGGCTGAAATCAATGACGCGGACAGCGCAGCGAAGATTGCCGACATTGACAGCACCGGGACCAAGGCAGCGGTTTCGGATCCGGGCACGGACACGAGTACACAAGCCGTCCTGCCGCTGGCTCGACAGGCGCGAAATGTCGCCGAGCAGGTTTCCGTGTACGGCGCCCTGCATCGACCCGCGGTGCCCGCGCCCTCTCGGCGTAGCGATGCCGGAGACGTGTACCCATCGGCCGCGAACACGGTAACGCCGCCGCTGGGCTACGCCATTGCGCAGCTCAAGGGTATCTATATTCTCGCGGAAGCGGCACGGGGCCTGATTCTGGTGGACATGCACGCAGCCCATGAACGCATCGTTTATGAGCAGTTGAAGCGTGCCTACGATGACCGTTCGCTGGTGGCCCAGCCCTTGCTGGTGCCCGTGAGCGTGGCCGTCAGCGAGCGGGAAGCCGAGCTGGCGGAACATCATCGGGAATTATTTTCAGGCCTGGCCATAGCGCTACAGCGCGGCGGCCCGGAAACCTTGCTGATAAGGGAGGTGCCGGCGCTGTTGCGGGGTGCTGACATGGAGGCTTTGGTGCGGGACATGCTCGCCGATCTGGCTGCCGATGGCAGCAGCCAGCGGGTTGAACTGGCGGGCAATGAACTCCTGGCCACCGCCGCCTGCCATGGCGCCGTGCGCGCCAGCCGTAGCCTGACGATCACGGAAATGAATGGCCTGCTACGTCAGCTGGAACGAACCGAGAGAGGCGGCCAGTGCAATCACGGACGCCCCACCTGGACCGAGCTG
>JBECKV010000091.1:0-14639 GCA_040235495.1 Porticoccaceae bacterium | reverse complement strand
GGCAGCGGCGGCGGCACGGGATGCCGATCAGCTGTTTGATGACGGCGGCCATCTCTACCGCGTTTGCGTCTCCTGTCATTCGGTTTACGTTCAAGGCTTACCCGCACCGACGTCGAGTCCTCTGCGCATTGAGTAACGCCACCTTGCCCGCCACCTAGGCCGGGGACGCGGGAAAGCCCACGGCAACAAAAAAGCCCCTCCGTGGGGTTTTTTTCATGGCCATTTTTTGTGGTAATTTCGCTGATTCCAGGGCCTGGTCATAGCCGGAACCGCGGTACTGGCGAGGCGATGGCGGTTTATTCCGGCCTCTTTCCCGACTCGGAAACCTCTTCCAGAATCACCTTATCGACATAGCCGTCGCGGAACGTATAGGTGGCGGTATAAAAGCCCGCTGCCCTCAAGGTCACCGTCACCGGGTGGGCGCCACGATTAGCCCAATACCAGCCATGAATACCACTGAAAGGCGCGGTAAAGGCCCCCTTGTTCCCCACGCCCTTGCCTATACTGAAGGTCTCGGCATAGCCCTCGGGACCATCATCCGGTTCACCGTGAAATTCAAAAGACACTTCATCATCCACATCCCAGACATAGACCAGCGCGGCGCCCTCGCCGAGACGATATTTGTATTCAATAAACTCAAAGGGCAGCAGTTCGAAGCTGACTTCCTCGTGATACAGGGACGTGTACTGTGGATTAAGGGTTGAAACGGCCGGACCCGTCTCCGACAGCCCTTTGATCCCGAGGGCTTCACCAACACCCGTTGGATCCTGGTTGTATTCAGCCGGGAGAATAAACAGCACCAGCACCAGACTCGCCAGCGCCAGGGCCACCAGCGTGGCGACGACAATAGGCGCCTTGCCACCCCCTCGCGTCTGGCCCGATTTCATCGAATCGGTAGTATTTTCATTCATATCCCGTCCCCGCCTCCACGAACTTCAGGACCACAAATAACCGGCAAACTGATACCCGGCGAGCATAAAACCAAAGCTCATCAGTACTGTATTGGCAATCAGGGCATGGCGGTTAAAGCTCGGGCGATCTCGCCACAACCCCAGCAGTGCGACGATAGCAACCAGCGCCAGAGCCTGGCCGATTTCGACGCCGATATTAAAGTTCAGCATGTTGGTCACCAGGCTGTCCTGGGGCAGGGACAAGTCCTGCACTTTGGTCGCCAAGCCGAGACCGTGGATCAGGCCAAAGCCAAATACCGCCAGCCGCGCGTTCAACTGGAAACCGAATAGTTGTCTAAAGCCATTGATGTTTTCGAAGGCCTTGTAAACAACGGACAGCCCGATAATGGCATCGATCAGGTAGGCGTTGACGCTCAGGTTAACCAGCACGCCGGCCATCAGGGTGATACTGTGGCCCAGGGTAAACAGCGTCACATAGACCAGGACATCCCGGAAGTGACGCAGAAAAAACACCACCCCCACCAGGTACAGCAGGTGGTCATGACCCGTGACCATATGTTTGGCGCCCAGATACAGAAAAGTCCCCGGTGCGGAACCACTCAGTCCCTGGACGAACTGGGCGTTGGAATCGGAAATATTATGTGCCCCGGCCGTCAGCGAGATCAGGAACAGGCCCGCCATTAGTGCCGCCAAGCCCATGAATCGTGCGTGCGGATCACTTTCGCGACCCCTCTCAATCGCGAGCTTCCCGGATCCGCGCCAGGGGCCAGTGTCAAGTAAAGAATCCATGCCAGCGTCTGCTTTAGGGAAAACCGATCCGATTATTTTATAACGACTTGCGGCTCTATAACGACTTGCGGCGCCGATTGCCGATTGGACGAGCGGATTGGAGGTCCGGATTGAGCCTGCCGATTGTACGCTCCGATACCGGCCTCGGCATCTGATCCAATCAGCCCTCGGCACCACCAATCACGTTCTGTTCCATCAGTTGCCTGACGTCATCGGCCGATAACCCCAGCAGCCCCTCGTAGACATCCCGGTTGTGTTCACCCAACGCTGGAGGCAGTCGAGGTTCGGTATGTTCGCCCATGGCGACGTTGAGCGGTGAGTTCATGAGTGCGACCTGGCCCATACGTGGATGCTCGATATCAAATAACATGCCCCGCTCGCGCAGATGTTGGTCCTGGAGGATTTCCTCGATGTCGCGGACCACGGCGCACGGCACACCCTCTCCTTGCAAAATTTCCAGCACTTCCTGCCGGGAATGCAGGCGAGTCCATTGGCAAACGATGTCATCGACCACCTGCATTTGGCGGGCGCGACCGTCCTTGGTGTTCAGGCCCTCGTCCGCGAGTAAATCCTGGCGTTCGATGGCCCGCAACAACGCGCGCCAGTGGCCGTCTCGCACGCAGATGATGGAGACGTAGCCGTCGCTGGCTTCATAGACGTTGTAGGGTGCCAGGGTCAGCGCCGCGTGGCGGTTATCCGTGCGTGGCTGTACTCGCCGGCCATGGTAGTAATAAGCACCGACCGCCGAGGCAAGCGTCGGCAGTACGGTGTCCTGCATGGCCACGTCGATCACCGCGCCCCTGCCAGTGCGCTGCCGTTCGAATAGTTTGGTCACCACCGCACCGTAGAGGTGTACGCCACCAAAAAAATCACACAGTGCCGCACCCGACC
Organism: Porticoccaceae bacterium; assembly: GCA_040235495.1. Lineage (GTDB taxonomy): Bacteria > Pseudomonadota > Gammaproteobacteria > Pseudomonadales > Porticoccaceae > HB2-32-21. The sequence continues at coordinate 12,048 of JBECKV010000091.1, read as the reverse complement.
TCAGCGGCGGCGAGTCGGCATAGCCAGTCACACTCATAATGCCGGACATGGCCTGGACCGTAATGTCCATGGCCAGAAAATCACGGTGCATGCCGCTACGGCCGTAGCCCGATCCCGAGGCGTAGATCAAGCGGGGGTTGATCGCCAGCAACTCCTCGGCCGACAAGCCCAGTCCGGCCATTGTGTCCGGAGCGAAGTTTTCCAATACCACATCGGCCTTTTTCACCAGTTCACGAAACAGTGCCTTGCCCCGCTCGGACTTAAGGTCGAGGGATATGGACTCCTTGTTCTGATTCAACATCAAAAACGGGTACGCCGCCGAGCCCGTTGCCGCCGAGTCACGCAGCGCCTCCCCACGCAGGGATTCCACCTTGATCACCCGCGCCCCGGCCATGGCCATCAAAAAAGTGGCATAGGGGCCATTGTAAATCTGGCCCAGATCGAGCACGGTTATTCCACGCAGGCTGGTATTTTCGCCCATTACTTCCCCCGGCAAAGTTAAAATTAGCGGCGATAGTACCACCGCCAGCACTCCTGGTATCGCCGCCCTTGAGACCTCGTCATACGCCACCTGCTGGCTGAAGCAACCACACATTCCCGGCACCAAAATCCCGGCACCAAAATCCTTCGGCGCGTGCTAGGCTATCGGCACAAATTCCATTTTCGGGAGCTCATCATGAGTCAGGACAAACCCAGGCAAAACGACCAGACGCCACGCATGCTCGAGGGCGTACGCGTGCTCGACTTTACCCAATATGTCGCCGGCCCGACGGTTACCCGTATGATGGCGGAGCTGGGCGCCGAGATAATCAAAGTGGAACAGACACCGGGGGGTGACCCCTCTCGGCAGATTCCGGTGTTCAAAAACCGGCGCAGTGTTTACTACATCCAGCACAATCGTGGCAAAAAAAGCCTGTGTGTGGACTTCTCGAAACCGGAAACCACCGACCTCCTGCATGAACTGGTGAAGACCGTCGATATTGTGGTCGAAAACTACGGCCCCGGCGTGATGACCAAACGCCGGCTCGATTACGATACCCTGAGCCAGATTCATCCCGGACTTATCATGCTTTCCATATCCGCCTTCGGACGCACGGGCCCGCTGTCCGACAAGGTGGGTTTCGACCTGATCGCCCAGGCCTTTTCCGGCCTGATGCATATGACGGGCGAGCCCGATCGGCCACCTCAGTTCGTCAATATGGCCATTGCCGACGTCAACGCCGGCGTCCATGGCTTCGCCTCCCTGGGCTACGCGCTGTTCCATCGAGACCGCACCGGCCGCGGCCAGTATATCGATATCGCCATGGTCGACGCGCTTTACCATATGCATGAAGCCAATGTGCAATTCTGCGCCAATGCCAAACGGGAGTTTCACCCCATCCGTTGCGGCACGCACAATAAGGGTCTGGCGCCATACGGCGTATTCAAGGGCGCCGAGGGCTGGATCGTGATTCTCGCCGGCGACTTGCAGTGGCCCGGCCTGCCGCGCGCCATGGGTCGGGAGGATCTCATCCAGGACCCGCGCTTTGCCGACACCCGGGCCCGAGCGGCGCATTCCGATCAGCTGGTGGCGCTGGTGGAAGCCTGGATGGCGACGTTCGATAATGACCAGGACATCCTCGACGCCCTGGGTGAGCAGCGCGTGCCCTGCGCGCCGGTGCTGTCAGTCGCCGACACCATCAAACACCCCCACTTTATCGCCCGCGAGATGGTGCGCAAACTTCCCGACGCCGGCATCGATGAAGAGGTTACGATTCCCGGTTTCCCCATAAAATTTTCGGAAAATACGGAGTTGCCCGAGCTCTGGACCTCCAGCCGCGGCCAGGACAATGCCGAGGTACTCAAGGCCTCCCTGGGCTATAGTGACGACCACATCAGGGCACTTCTGGAAAAAGGCGTCATTGCCGCCGCTTGACGCTCGTCAGCCCCTCCGGATCCGTTACACCGGAGGGCGCATTTCTAACCAGTTTCCGGCTGGGATGAACGCGAAGCGCCTTTCGCAAACCGCAAAACCAGGTACCCGGAAATACCGGATACCAGGGAACCCAGCAAAATTCCCAGGCGGTCATCCACGCCGATATCATTACCGCCCTGAGCAAAGGCCAGGGAGCCGACAAAAAGGCTCATGGTAAACCCGACTCCGCACAGCAGGGCGACGCCATACATTTGCAGCCAGTTAACCCCCTGAGGCAATCTGGCGATGCCCATCTTGATCGCCAGCCAGGAAAAGCAAAAAACGCCCATTTGGTTGCCAAAAAAAAGGCCCGCGGCAATGCCCAGGGGCACTGGATGCCTGATAGCCTCCATCGAAATATTATCGAAGGAAATCCCCGAGTTGGCGAAGGCGAACAAGGGCAGGATGTAATAGGAAACCGCCGGGTGAAGATCGTGTTCAAGTTTTTCCAGCTGCGTTTGGGATTCACCTTCCTCCGCCCGAAATGGAATAAAGAATGCAGTGACCACTCCAGCCAGGGTGGCGTGCACGCCTGATTTCAATACCGCCACCCAGAGCACCAGGCCGATAAGCATATAAGAGGCAAGGCTTAAAACACCGCGGCGATTCATGACAAACAGACCGATTATCGCGCCGATCGCTACTGTTAGCGACGACAGCGACAGGCTCTCGGTGTAGAAAATCGCAATGATAATGATGGCGCCCAGGTCATCGATAATCGCCAGGGTCATGAGAAACAACTTGAGTGACTGGGGAATACGGCTACCCAATAGTGCCAACACACCAAGCGCGAAGGCAATATCCGTTGCCGAGGGTATCGCCCAACCCTTGATTGCGACTGGATCCCCGGCGTTGATAAACGCGTAGATCAGCGCCGGCATCGCCATGCCCCCCAGCGCCGCGATCACAGGCAATACCACGCGCGCCGGGTCGGACAACTCTCCGGCGAGAAATTCCCGCTTGATCTCCAGACCGACCAGAAAAAAGAAGATGGACATCAGCCCATCGTTAATCCATAGCAATAGCGGCTTTTCCAGCTGAAAGTCGCCGACTCGAATTTCCACAATGGTCGCCAGCAGCGCATCGTACAGTCCTTCCGCCGGGGAATTGACCGCCAGCATGGCCAGTATCGCCGCCGACAACAGCAGCACGCCGGAGGCGGATTCCAAGCGAAGAAATTCGTTGATTTTATCTATAACCACTGATCGTCACCTGTTGAGCGCTCATCCCCGGTACTTGCAGTTTCTCATAAATTGCCTGGAGTTAAATCTTGGCGTCGACTTTAATTGCCACTTGCCTGGTGGGCCGGGTGGAATGCCTCCCGCGTGCGCGCCAATTGAACACGACGGCCGATTTTGCTAGATTCGGCAACCGTTTTGCACCGCCTCCGGCCCTCGGGCGCACCGGGCTCGTGCGCCAGCAAAGAGAGCTCTCATGAGTCGAATCCAGTCCAGCGTCAATGTTCGCTCCGAGGCGTTTAAGGAAAACAGCACCCGATACCAGACACTGCTGGAAACCCTGCGCCAGCGGCTCAGAGAAGCCGCCACCGGAATTCGGGAAACACACATCGAGCGACATCTGGCACGCAACAAGATGCTGCCTCGGCAGCGCATCGACCGCCTGATCGATCCGAACACGCCTTTCCTGGAGCTCTCACCCCTGGCGGCCTATGGCTTGTACGACAATGAAGTGCCCGCCGCCGGTATTGTTACCGGCATCGGCGCCATCCGTGGGGTGCAGTGCATGATTATTGCCAATGACGCCACGGTCAAGGGCGGCTCCTTCTTCCACGAGACGGTGAAGAAGCACGTGCGCGCCCAGGAGATCGCCGAGCAGAACCGGCTACCCTGCATTTACCTGGTCGACTGCGGTGGCGCCTACCTGCCCGAGCAGGACCGGGTATTTCCCGACAAGGAACACTTTGGCAATACCTTTTACCGACAGTGCAATATGTCGGCCCAGGGCCTGCCGCAAATCTCGGCGGTATTTGGCGGCTGCACCGCCGGCGGCGCCTATATCCCGGCTCTGTCCGATGAAACCATTATGGTCAGGGGCAATGCACGCATACATCTGGGCGGACCCTCCATCGTCAAGGTGGCCATTAACGAGAAGGTGGACGGCGAAACCCTGGGCGGCGCGGAAATGCACAGCAAGGTTTCCGGCGTCTGTGACTATCTGGCCGAGGACGAGGCCGAAGCGCTGGCGCGTATTCGCGAGATCATCAGTCAGCTGAACTGGCCCCGGCGCTGTTACGCCGATACCCGCCCGGTGGAACCACCGCTGTACAGCCCCGAGGAAATCACCGGTGTGATCAGCGCCAACCCGAAAATCCCCTACGACGTACGGGAGATCATCGCCCGCCTCGTGGACGGCAGCGAGTTCCATGAATTCAAACCCCTGTACGGCGACACCCTGGTGTGTGGCACCGCCCGTATCCACGGCTATCCCGTGGGCATTCTGGGTAATAACGGTGCGCTGTTTTCCGAATCATCCCTGAAAGGGGCGCACTTTATAGAACTGTGCAACCAGCGAAATACGCCAATGCTGTTTCTGCATAACATCACCGGCTACATGGTCGGCACCGAGGCCGAGCGCGGCGGCATCGCCAAAAACAGCGCCAAAATGGTCTATGCCCAGGCCACTTCACGGGTACCCAAGTTTTCCGTCATCGTCGGCGGTTCCTACGGCGCCGGCAACTACGGCATGGCCGGACGCGGCTTCTGGCCCCATTTCCTGTTCGCCTGGCCCTCGGCCAGTTGCGCCACCATGAGCGCCGACATCGCCAGCAATGTCATGCTGGAGCTGCGCCGAAGCAGTATCAAGGGCGGTGAGGCCAGTCAGGAGGAATTACAGCAAATCGAAGACGGCGTGCGCGCTCAGTACGGCGAGCAGAGCGACCCCTACTACGCCACCGCGCGGCTCTGGGATGACGGCATTATCGAGCCGGCGGACACACGCGACGTGCTGGGCCTGTGCCTGGCACTGGCGGCGGCAACCGAACCGGCGACCGGGCGCTCCCCGGTCTACCGCATGTAAGGAATCCCATGCGAATTAAAACCCTACTGGTCGCCAACCGCGGAGAAATCGCCGCCCGTATCATCCGTACCTGTCAGCGCCTGGGCATTCGCACTGTTGCGGTCTATTCCGAGGCAGACCGCTACTCGCCCCACGTGGCCCTGGCCGACAGCGCCGTGTTGATCGGCCCCGCCGAGAGCGCCCAGTCCTACCTCAAGGCCGATGCCATTATCGCCGCCGCCCAACGCGGCGGGGCCGACGCCATTCACCCCGGCTACGGCTTTTTATCGGAAAACGAAACCCTGATCAGCGCCTGCAAAGACGCCGGCATAATTTTTGTCGGCCCCCACCGCGAAGCCATTCGCCAGATGGGCTCGAAAATCGAATCCAAAACCCTGGCGGAACAAGCTGGGGTCGCCACCATTCCCGGTTATCACGGCGCTGACCAAAGCGAGGCCGCGCTGTTGGCCGCGGCTGGAAACATCGGCTTCCCGCTGATGATCAAGGCGAGTGCCGGAGGCGGCGGTCGCGGCATGCGCCGGATCGACGATCGCGAACAGTTCATCGCCGAACTGCCGCTGGCCCGCCAGGAAGCCCTGGCCGGCTTTGCCGACGATTCGGTATTGTTGGAAAAACTGATTACCGCGCCCCGGCATATCGAGGTGCAGATCGCCGCGGATAAGCACGGCAACGTGGTTCATTTATTTGAGCGGGAGTGCTCGATTCAGCGCAATCACCAGAAAATTATCGAGGAAGCACCGGCGGCCTTTCTCGGCGAGACCCAGCGACAAGCCCTCTGCGACGATGCCATCACGCTGGCACGCGCCATCGGCTACGACTCCCTGGGCACGGTCGAATTCCTGCTCGATCACGACACCGGCAAAACCTACTTTCTGGAGATGAACACCCGCTTGCAGGTCGAGCACCCGGTTACCGAAGCCATCACCGGCTTCGATCTGGTGGAGTGGCAGATTCGTATCGCCAGCGGCGAACCCCTGCCCTGCGCGCAGACCGATATTCACGCCAACGGCTGGGCTATCGAGGCACGCGTCAATGCCGAAAATCCGGCCGACAGTTACCGGCCGGAAACCGGCGCCATCACCGGCTACCGGGAGCCGGTCGGCGAGCGCATCCGGGTCGATAGCGGTGTGCGCGCAGGCTCGGTGATCACGCCCCACTACGACCCCATGCTGGCCAAGGTCATCGGTACGGGGGCGGACCGGGAACAGGCGCGCGCCACCCTGCTTCGAGCGCTGCAAGCGTTTACCCTCACCGGCATTGGCACCAATCTGAGTTTTCTTGCCGATATCCTGCGCCAGGACGCCTTCGGCGCCAAAGCCCTGACCACCAACTACCTGGCCGAACAGTTTGGCGAAGGGTGGCAACGCGGCGCTACCGACGCCTTGACCCTGATCGCCGCCACCCTGGCGCGCATTCATCCACGACTTGCGACCGGGGAACACCTATCCCCCTGGCAATCCCTGGGCAGTTTTCGCCTGCTTGCCCGCGCTGGCCTTAACAGCCGGACGCGCACGATTCTCGGTGCCGCCGATAATCAGGTCATGGTGATCGAAAGCATTGTGCGCGAAGACGGATACGAGGTACACCTGCCGGAACAGCAGCGGAGCCACCGAGTTACCAGCCGCTGGTTGGACGCTATCAGACTACAGGTCGAAGTCGATGGCCTCACTCACAACCTGGCGGTCGAAGTGGATACGGACAGGGTCATCGTCCACGGCGCCGGGGACGCGCGCAGCTTCCACTACCTGGACGAACGACACCATGCCCTGCGCAGCCATCGCGATTCGGGCCAGGGCGACCGGCTGGTGACCGCCACCCTGCCGGGGCAGGTGGTGGCAATCCGGGTTAAACCCGGGGACCAGGTCCGGGCCGGCGATACCGTCGCGGTACTGGACTCCATGAAACTCCTGCACAATCTGGTCGCCCAGATTGACGGCACGGTGACGGAAGTTTTTTGCGCGCTTGCCGATAGCGTCGAGGGCGGCGCTGCCCTGATCGAATTAACGCCCGCGGAGGCTTCCTGAACCAGCAACGAGGAACACCATGAACCAACTCTATTTTTCCGAAGAACAGAACATGCTGCGCGAGCAGATTCGCCGCTTCGTGGAACAGGAAATCGTCCCCAAGGCCGAGCCCTGGGAAGAACAGGGATTCGTACCCCGGGAAGTGCTGCGGCAAATGGGCGAGCTGGGCTTTCTCGGGATTCGCTATGGCGAGGAGTATGGCGGCAGCAACATGAACACCCTCGGCAGCGTCATCCTGGCCGAGGAGCTGGGCCGCTCCACCTTTGGCGGTTTTGCCGTGACCGTTACGGTGCACACCGATATGGCCTCCCCCCACCTGGAAAATTTCGGCAACAAGGATCAGAAAGACCGCTTTATGGCCGATCTGATCAGCGGCAGGAAAATCTGCGCCGTCGGCGTCACCGAACCCGATGCCGGCTCCGACGTGGCCGGTATGCGCACCACCGCCGTGGAAGACGGCGACAGCTATGTGCTCAACGGCAGCAAAATGTTTATCACCAACGGCGTCAAGGGCGATGTCTATTTCGTCGCCGCAAAAACCGACACCACGGTGAAACCCTCCCGCGGCATCACCATCTTTATCATCGAAAAAGGCATGGAGGGCTTTTCGGTCAGCCGCGCGCTGGACAAGCAGGGCTGGCGCTGCTCCGACACCGCCGAGCTGGTGTTTGAAAACTGCCGGGTGCCCAGGGAGAACGTTCTCGGCGAAGTGAACAAGGGATTTTATTCCATCATGCGCAACTTCCAGAACGAGCGCACCGTGCTTGCGGCCCAGTCCATGGGCGAAGCCGCCAAAGCCCTGGAGCTGACCCTGCAATACGTGCAGGAGCGCAAGGCCTTTGGCGAGCCGCTATGGGAGAAACAGGCCATCCGCCAGCGTCTGGCCATGCTCCAGGCCAAGGTGGAAGCCGGCCGGCAACTGACCTATCACGCCGCCTGGCTCGACTCCATGGGCCAGGACTGCGTCAAGGAAGTATCCATGGCCAAGGCTTTCTGCTGCGAGTTGGTGAACGAAACCATGTATACCTGCCAGCAATTCCACGGCGGTTTCGGTTATATCCGCGAAAGCGCCATCGAACGCATGGTGCGCGATGCCCGGGTGCAGAGCATTGGCGGCGGCGCCACGGAGGTGATGTTGGAGGAAATTTCCAAGCGTTCGATTATCGGCTGAATCGAAACCCGCTAATCCACCAGCGCGGCCTGCCTCGCGGCCAGGCTCGCTGCCCGCCCGGCAGGAATGCGCCCGGCCGCCTATCGTGCCAGTGCTACTCGACTGGCTACTGGCTATTTGGCTACTGGCGAACGCAAGCTTTTTTCAAAGATAGGGGGAAAACAACCAGCACAGGGAATCCCGCGTCCGTTGGGTCAATGAGCGGCTGTCGACGTCGTCGAGGGTGACCGGGCGCGACTGCTTCAGCCTTTGCTGGAAGTGCTGCTGCAATTCAAGCGTGGTTTTATCGTCGTAGATCTCCATCCCCAGCTCATAATTCAACCGTAAACTGCGCGGGTCGATATTGGCCGAGCCCACCAGGGCGTAGCCCTCGTCAATCAGCAGCAATTTGGAATGTACAAAGGGCGGCGGCTGATAATAAATTTCAATATCGTAGTACAACAGCTCCCAGAGCATATTGCGGGTGGCCCAGTGGACATAGGGGAGGTTGTTCTTGCCCGGCAGAATGATGCTCACCCTGACGCCCCGCAACGCGGCGCCCTGTAAACAACCCAGCAGCTGCCGGGAAGGCAAAAAATAGGGGGTCATGATACAGACCGAATTGCGCGCCGCGCTGACTGCCGCTTGCATCACCAGTTCGATACGATCCAGGTCCTCATCCGGCCCGTCAGCAATCACCCGGCAGTAACTGCCGCCATCGTGTTTGACTTCATCGGGTAGCCCGCCGGTCGGCGATTGCTCTCCGGTTTTATGTCCCCAGTCACGCTCAAATATCAGCCTCAGGTGATTGACCACCGGGCCCTGGACCGAAAAATGCAGATCCGCCACCGGGTTTTTGACCACCGGCGCAGCGACGAGGTGCCGGCTACCAATGTTTATTCCTCCAGTAAAGGCCAACCGATTATCCACCACCAGAATTTTGCGATGATTGCGCAGATTAAGTGACAGCGACGGCGGTAACAGGCGCGGGGGATTAAAACGGCAGACTCGTACACCTGCGCGCCGCAGCAAGCCCGTCGCTCTGGGAAACGAATATTTCTCACCCAGGCCGTCAATCATGACTCGCACGTCAACGCCCCTTCCGACCGCCGCGCCCAGTGCGCCGATGAATTCCCGGCCCACCGCGTTACTTTCGAAAATATAAGTGGTCAGAAATATGAAATTGCGGGCTCCGGTAATTGCTTCGAGCATGGCCGGGTAGACTTCATCGCCGCTGTGAAGCACGCGCACCTGATTACCACTGCTCAATTCCAGGCCGCTAATTGCCCCGCCAGCTCTCGCCAGCCCGGGAGGGCCGGGTTCGGGCGCGGAAACTCTGGCCTTGGCCAGACCCGCGCCACGTTCAAATTCGATAAATCGCCTTTTCCGGCCGCGGCCGTCACGATGACGCGCCCGGCTTTCCACACGGTTTACACCCAACAGGTAATACAACAGGGCGCCGACCAGGGGAAACAGCAGGCTGACACCGATCCAGCCAAAGGCCGCGCGCGGATCACGTTTGTAAAGCAAGGCGTGCCAGGCCGCTGCAAGCCCGGCGGCCAGTGGGATCAACAGTGCGGCACCGATGACCAGGGACTCGATCATTTAAGTCGCCGCTCCGGTGCTGGCCCAGCACGGTGACGGACCGATCACTTGCAACATCCTGACATGCCCCCTGTAACGCCCTGAACAATCTGTTTTGGCTGGTTTTTGGGTATATAGAGACAAAAACGGCTCAAGGGTAGCATCGACCACGCCTGCCCCGGGCCGCCGATTCGAGATTTGTCGGCAACAAACGCTTAATTAAAATCAGCTGGCGGCGGAGCCATGCAACCTCAGCCCCAGGCCGGCTTCAAACCCATCCTGGGTTGAAGGAACATTCTACCGGGTGAAGTTCCAATTCAGCCATAAATCTCTTACGCTACCGCGCCAGACGTATTTCATGACCTTTAGCGGGAATATCCTATGAGTTTTACGCACCTTCTCGAGCCCCTCGATCTCGGCTTCACCACCTTAAAAAACCGTATCATGATGGGCTCCATGCACACCCGCATGGAGCTGCTGGACAGGCCCTTTGAACGGCTGGCGGCGTTTTATGGCGAGCGGGCCAAAGGTGGGGCCGGGTTGATCGTCACCGGCGGTTATTCACCCAATGCCACCGGGGTGATCGAGACCGGCGGGCCGCTATTCGACGACGAAGCCGACATTCCCCTGCATCAGCTGGTCACTGATCGGGTACACGCCGAAGGCGGCAGGATTCTTATGCAGGTGCTGCACACCGGCCGTAATGCCAAGATCGAACAACCGGTCGGCGCCTCTGACATTCCCTCACGCATCAACCCCTGCAAGCCCCATATCCTGAGCGGCGATGAAATCGAGCAATATATCGAAGACTACGCCCACTGTTCGTTACTGGCTAAAAAGGCCGGCTACGATGGCGTCGAGATCATGGCGTCCGAGGGCTATCTCATCAACCAGATGCTGGTTACCCGCACCAATAACCGCGGCGATGAATGGGGCGGCAGCTATCAAAACCGCATGCGTTTTCCCCTGGAAATTATCAAGCGGGTGAGGGCAAGGGTCGGCGACGACTTTATTATCATGTATCGCATTTCCGCCATCGATCTGGTGGAAAATGGCGCCACCGGCGCCGAGATCGTGCAGCTGGCCCAGGCCCTGGAACAGGCCGGCGTGACCATTTTTAATACCGGCATCGGTTGGCACGAGGCACGCATTCCCACCATTGCCTACATGGTGCCGCGCGCGGCGTGGCGCTTTGCGATTCGTAATATCACTGAAAATGTCAGTATCCCGGTGGTCGCCTCAAACCGCATCAACACCCCCGAGGTGGCCGAAGACATCATCGCCAGCGGCGACGCTCACATGGTCTCCATGGCCCGGCCCATGCTCGCCGACCCCCACTTTGCCCTCAAGGTCGCCGAAGGCCGTGCCCGCGAGATCAACACCTGCATCGGCTGTAATCAGGCCTGTCTCGATTTTATTTTTACCGACCGGGTCACCAGTTGCCTGGTCAACCCCAAAGCCGCGCGGGAGATGGAATTCAACGCCGCCGCCAGCGCCAGCAAACCGGCCCGCAAGAAGGTCGCGGTTATCGGCGCCGGGCCCGCGGGGCTGTCGGCCGCCTGCACCGCCGCTGAACAGGGCCATCAGGTGACACTGTTTGAAGCCGGCAGCGAGATCGGCGGGCAGCTCAATCTGGCCAAGATCATTCCTGACAAAACCGAGTTTTACGAATTTATTCGTTTTTTCCAGTCGCAGCTGGACAAGTACGGGGTCGAGGTGCGGCTTAACAGTACCGTTGATGAAACCACGCTGAGAAACGGTTTCGACAACGTCATTGTCGCCACCGGCATCAAGCCGCGCATCCCCGACATCCCCGGCATTGACCACCCCTCGGTGATATCCTATCTGGACGTACTGACCGGCAAAGCCAGGCCGGGCAAGCGAGTGGCCATTCTCGGCGCCGGCGGCATTGGCTTTGACGTGGCGGTGCTGCTCACTCACGGCAAGGGTGACCGCGCGCCGGACACCGACGAATTTCTGCTCAAATGGGGCGTCGATACCACCATGAGCGAACCGGGCAGCCTGGCCAAAAGCGGCCCCCGCTTTCCGGCTTCGGCCCACCAAATCACCATGCTGCAGCGCAAACCCAAGGCCCTGGGCCGCGGCCTCGGCCTGACCTCGGGCTGGGTATTACGCGCCGAACTGGAAGCCGCTGGAGTCACCAGCATCCCCGGCGCCAGCTACCGGAAAATCGATGACGAAGGTCTGCATTACAGCGTCGGAGGGGAAGACAAAATACTCGCCGTCGACACCATCGTCCTGTGCACCGGCCAGGAATCCAATACCGAATTGGCCGAGGC
>JBECKV010000140.1:0-2984 GCA_040235495.1 Porticoccaceae bacterium | reverse complement strand
AAAAATTCACGCAGACCTTTAATTCCTTCGGGGTGACCGCGGCTGTGCAACAGGCCGAAGCCAGGCAGCGCGGCTACAAAATTACCGGCACACCGGAGATGGTCGTCAACGGCAAATACCGCATCACCGCGCGCATGGCCGGAAGCCAGGAAGGCATGCTCACCGTCGCCAGCTACCTGATTACTAAAGAGCGGCAGTTCATGGCCAAACCAGCGGCGGGGCAAGACACCCCGCCAGCTACGAAAGTCGACCTGTCCGGGGCAGCATCGGCAGACCAGTCCGACGCGGGCGCAGCCTTGGGCGAGCCAGATTCAGCGCCGGAATAGCTCAGTTCGGTAGAGCAGCGCATTCGTAATGCGTTGGTCGGAGGTTCAAATCCTCTTTCCGGCACCAATTTTAGTCCCAAAATCGCAATCCGACAGCGATAGTCTTTGGTGTCGAAAGTCTTTGGTGCCGAAAGCCTTTGCCGCCGAAAGTACTTTTAGTCCTTTAGCTCCCAGTCCAGTAGTGCGCGCCGCCTGTGGTCCGCGCAGTGGCGTCGCGCGGGAGTATGGACTACCTGGTCGGTCGCCAATCAAGCCGTCCGCGCGTTACCGGGCTCGGGCAGCACGGCGTGCAGCACCCCTTCTTCGACCAGCGCATCGACTTCACTGGAACTCATCGCCAACACATCCTCCAGCACCTCGTGATTGTGTTCACCCAGGTAGGGGGCGTCCAGACTGAGTTCCTCCGGGAAGCCTGAAAAACGCAGGGGCATGCCTGGAATGTCAATTTCGCCGAAGCTGCGGTCCTTGACCGTGCGGACGATGCGGCGCTCGACGAAGTGGGGGTGCTGCATCACCTCCGGCACCGACAGTACCGGGCCGATGGCAAAGCGCGCCTGCTCAAACTTTTCCAGGATGACCTCACGACTGGGCTGGGCGCGCAGCCAGTCCTCGATCAGGTCCACCACCGCCTGGTGGTTGGCCATGCGGGCGTCATTGGTGTTGAAGCGCGGGTCGTCCGCGTATTCCGGGCAGCCCAAAAATTCGCAGAATTCGCGCCAGCGGGTGGGCAGGATGATGATGCTGTAGTACTCGTCATCGCCCCGGCCCTTGAAAATACCCAGCGGGTGGAGGACGAAATGGTGATGGCCGGAGCGCTTGGGCACAAACGCCCCGCCCGTGGCGCTGTGCAATTGCACCGCCACATCGTGAGTATGAAAATATGAATCGATCAGGGAAATGTCGATGTACTGGCCCTCGCCAGTCTGCATCCGGTGCAGTAGCGCCGCATTGATGGCCGCCAACGCATGCACGCCGGCATTCGCGTCACCAATGGCCAACTGGGGGAACACCGGAGACCCGTCCGGGTAGCCGATATTGTCCAGCACACCGGCGAAGGACGCGGCAATGAAATCGTATCCCGGCTTATTTGACAGCGGACCGGCCTGGCCAAAGCCGGAAATGGAACACATGATGATCGCCGGGTTGAGCTCGCGCACACGCTCGTAGGGAAAGCCCATACGGCCAATCACGCCGGCGGCATAATTTTCAACCAGCACGTCACATTTGCTGATCAGTGCCTCGATAATGCCTTTTCCCTTCCCGGTCTTGGGGTTGAGGCAGAGGCTTTTCTTGCCCCGGTTTTGTTGCAGGAAACAGGACGTTACGCCATAACCTGCCTTATCGACGGGCAGCGATCGTGTGATATCCCCGGTGGGGCTCAGTTCGACCTTGATGATTTCGGCCCCCATCTCCGCCATCAGGCGCGTCGTCGTGGGCCCGGCGATGACCTGGGTAAAGTCGAGGACGCGAAAGCCCTCGAGCACGTGCTTCTTATTCATTATTATCTTTCTCGTCACGGTTTATCGCTTAATAAAGCAGTCCGGGCGGAAATATTCAAGGGCGCCGGGGATATTTTCAAATTGATCGTCACCCAGGGACCGAACTCCACAGTCAGCACCCACTTCCGGCGACCTCGCCGGCTGCCGAAAAATCAGCGCCCGCCATGCGTTGATTTAAGCGGCCACTTGAGGTTCCATGCATACCGATAAGCACCCAGAGGAGAAACACCATGGACCCCGTTGTAAAAGCCAGCCAGTCGGGTTGGATCGCCAAACACCGAGAGCTTTATCTGGCCGACGGCGCGCAGGGCCATCTGTGGGATTCGACGCCGCTGGGTGGACCGGGACTGCTGCCGACACTGTTATTGACCACCACGGGCAGGAAAAGTGGCGCGCCTCGTATCATGCCTCTAATCTACGGGCAAACCGAAGACGGCGCCTATGTGGTCATTGCCTCCAAGGGCGGCGCGCCCAGGCACCCGGCCTGGTATTTAAATCTGCTGGCCAATCCTCGGGTCGAGGTGCAGGTCGTCAATGACAAATTTCACGCCACGGCACGTGTGGCACGTGGCCAGGAACGGGAAGGCTTGTGGGCCATGCAGGAAAAGCTTTACCCGCCTTATAAGGATTATCAGGAACGGGCAGGCGAACGGGAAATACCGGTTATCGTTTTGGCGCGCGCGAGCTAAACAATTCGAGCGACACGATTGCCGGAACCGCCCTGGCCGGCCAAGCGCTCAGCCGGGTTGCCGCGCCGGGTGGCAATCAGGACATGCGGCTAATCCCGCAACAGATGATCCGGCGGACAACCGAGGCGTTCGACCGGATCACCCATCCTGATAAAGCCGCTTTGCACCACATTGGCAACACGGCCGCAACGCCACTCCAGCGCCAGGGCGTTGCTCAGCCCCTCCTGTACCGATTCCATGCGCCAGCAGGGAGCCATCTCACCATTTACCGCAAGGATCAAATCGTCGCCAATACGCAGCCAATAAGGCTCGTAGCTATACACCGGCAACTCCATACCGCCAATCAAAAGATTTGCGCGGCGAACTGTCCAGGGCAACTGACAACGCAGCTCGACACCCACTTCCCGCCAGTCCCGCTCCAACAACAAGGAAACCTGCCGCGGGCCGGGCTGGCCGCGGGGGTCGCAGGC
>JBECKV010000118.1:0-17572 GCA_040235495.1 Porticoccaceae bacterium | reverse complement strand
ATGACGGGATGTATCTCGGAGTGTGGCTCTGGGGGTTGTCAACCAACCGGCGCCGAGGCCTAATTGAAGGTGCTGGTTTCCGAGGCGACCGATTCCGCCGAGGCCGGGTTACCCGGTGCCTCGGTTCGCATGACCTTGACCAGTATTCCCATCTTCGGGTGGTCCACGTAATGGAGCTTGCCCAGTTGCAGGCGGGTGGATTGTTCAAGACTATAAATTTCCTTGAGCGCAATCCCTGAGGATCCGCTGCCGCCCGGCTGCGCGCCGGACTTAAATGCGCCGGGCGGGGGTGGCAGGTCGCGGGTACTGGTGTAGTTGCCTTTCGCGGTCGTCGTGGATGGCTCCGGCGCGGAGGCGTGGGTGTCAGAAGGCAGCGACAGCCAGAGGTTGGTGTCCAGGTGCAGATAGGTACTCAAATAAAGCCGCAGGCTGCCTTCCAGCTCGTAATGATCCCCGAATCGCCTGCCTGCCTGAATAATCAGCCAGGGCGTTCGACCCTGACTTTGCCCGGGCTGGCGCCAGGCCTCGTGAAACAGCACCCGATAGACGCCGGTTCGCTCCAATTTGGCGGCATCGCCCTTAAGTTGCCTTTGATCCCGAGGCAGTTGCTCGACATCACCGTCGCCAAAATATGTCGCTCGCTCAGGGTAGCGTAAGTGGATACTCAGCGGCGTGCCTTCGTTCCCGAAGCTGTCTTGCTGGGCAAAAATAATCACTTCAACCTGGTACCACCTGGCAGCTTCCGCCATGGCGGGTGTCAGCAAAACCGGTAACGCGCCAATTAACGCGCCAATTACAGTGGCTGATAATTTACCCATCAGGCGGACTCCGGTCCTGGCGATAGCTGATCGAGAATGTTCGAAACCACGCTCAGGCGGTCCTCGGCACTGAACATATCCACGTTAAATCGCAACTCCGTTGCGCTCTGCAAACGGAAAACGTCCGGGTGATTTTGTACCATCTCGACAATTTTAATGGGTTCGATACGTGTATGCGTGGCAAATTGAATCTTGCCGCCGTTGGCGCCCGCGTCGAGGCGGGCAATGCCCAGTTGTTCAAGTCGCTGGCGCATTTCGGTGACCTTGAACAGGTTCTTTGCATAGTCGGGCAACAAACCGAAGCGGTCGATCATCTCCACCTGTAACTCGCGGATATCGGCTGCTGTCCTGGTGTTGCCGATACGCTTGTAGAGAATCAGGCGGTTGTGGATATCCGGTACGTAATCGTCGGGGATCAGTGCCGGAATATTCAGGTTCACCTCGGTGCCGGAACGGGTGTCGGTTTCCAGGTTCAGGGTCTCGCCCCGGCGCACTGCCGCCACGGCTTTTTCCAGCAGCTCCATGTAAAGGGAGAAGCCAATGTTATGGATGTGTCCACTCTGGCCATCGCCGAGTAATTCGCCGGCGCCCCGGATCTCCAGGTCGTGGGTGGCCAGGGTAAAACCGGAGCCCAGGTGATCGGCCGCAGCGATGGCTTCCAGGCGCTTGTGGGCATCATCGGACATGAGCTTTGGATGCGGCGTCAGCAGGTAGGCGTAGGCCTGATGATGGGAGCGCCCGACCCGGCCACGCAGCTGGTGCAATTGCGCCAGCCCCAGCTTGTCGGCGCGGTTAATGATGATGGTGTTGGCGCTGGGGACATCGATGCCCGTTTCAATAATGGTGGAGCACACCAGCACGTTGTTGCGCTGGTGGTAGAAATCAGACATGACGCGTTCCAGCTCCCGTTCGCGCATTTGGCCGTGAGCGATAGCAAGACGCGCGTCGGGGACAATGGCGCTCAATTCCTCCGCGGCCCGGGCAATGGTCTTGACGTCGTTATGCAGATAGTAGACCTGGCCACCGCGCAGCAGCTCTCGCAATATGGCTTCCTGAATAATGCGTTTTTCAGCCTGATGCACGAAGGTTTTCACCGACAGGCGCCGGGCTGGCGGGGTGGCGATGATGGACAGGTCCCGGAGGCTGCCCATGGCCATGTTGAGCGTTCGGGGGATTGGTGTTGCGGTGAGCGTGAGGATATCTATTTCGCGACGCAAGCCCTTGAGTTTTTCCTTTTGATTGACGCCAAAGCGGTGTTCCTCGTCGATTATCAGCAGGCCCAGATTGCGGTAGTCCAGTTGCTGGTTAAGCAGTTTATGGGTGCCGATAAGAATGTCGGTTTCGCCGCTATTAAGCGCATCGATGGCCCGTTGCTGATCCCTGCCGGTCTTGAAGCGTGATAACACATCGATAGTGATCGGCCAGTTCGCGAAACGGTCGCGGAAATTGTCGTAATGCTGCTGGGCGAGCAGGGTGGTGGGGACCAGTATCACCACCTGGCGTTTGTTGGCCACGGCCAGGAAGGCGGCGCGCATGGCGACTTCGGTTTTACCGAAGCCGACGTCGCCGCAGATCAGCCGGTCCATCGGCTGGTCGCCTGCCATATCCCGGCAGACGGCGTCGATGGCGTCGAGTTGGTCCGGGGTCTCCTCAAAGGTGAATTCCGCGCAGAACGCGCGGTAGTCATTCATCGAAACATCGTACTTGAACCCCTGGCGGGCGGCTCTCTCGGCATAGATGCCGAGCAAGTCGGCGGCGGTGTCGCGAATTTGCCGCGCTGCCTTGTCGCGGGCTTTTTGCCACTGGTCGCTACCCAGGCGATGCAGGGGAGCATGTTCATCGTCGCCGCTACTGTAGCGGCTGATCAAATGCAGGTTGGCGACCGGTACATAGAGCTTGGCGTCGTCCGCATAGCGGAGCGTTAAAAACTCCTGGGGTTCGTTGTCCACCGCAAAAATTTTCAGGCCCTGATAGCGACCGACGCCATGATCAATGTGAACAACCGCCGCGCCCAGCTGCAGTTCCGTCAGGCTCTTGATGATTTGTTCGCCGCTATCGTGACCACGCAGGCGCCGCCGGCGTTGCAGAATCCTCTGCCCGAACAACTCTGCTTCGCTGATCAGGCTGAGGCCCGCCTGGGGAATGTCCAGACCGCGATCCAGCGGGTAAACACAAATGTAGAAGCCTGGGTCAGCGGTCAGGAATTCAGACCAGCCCGACAGCACCCGCGGGACAATATCGACGCTGGCCAGAAGCTCCAGCAGTACTTCGCGCCGGCCGGCCGATTCGGCGCACAGCAGTACTTTGCCGGCGTGGCTCAAGAGGTAATTCTCGATGCTCGCGAGGGGTTGCTGGGCCTTGGCGTCAATACTGACGTCTGGCAGAGGCAAGCTCTGGAAGCAGACAGGCTCGGTTGTGGCGTCTAGGTCACCACCGCTCTGGAAATCGGTGCGCGGCAGGGCACCCAGAGCGCTGAACCACTCTTGCGCCGGGATAAATACCCGTTCCGGCTTCAGCAGCGGGCGACGAGGATCGATTCCGTATTCCTTATAGCGTTCACTGACTTCGCGCCAAAAGTGCTGAACGGCTTCGTCAATGCCGGCTTCAACGAAGGCCAGGGTCGCGGCCGGCAGATAGTCGAACAGGCTGGCGCAGTGGTCAAAAAACAGTGGCAGGTAATATTCGATGCCCCCAGGCAACATGCCGGCCTTGACATCCTGGTAGATGGCGCAGGCACTGGGGTCGACATCAAACTCATCGTGCCAGTGGTCGAGAAAATGTTTAATGCCCGCATCGCCGTGGGGGAATTCCCTACCTGGCAGCAGCTCGATAGAGGGGACTTTTTCGGTAGTCAGCTGGGTTTCAGGGTCAAAACGGCGCAGGCTTTCAATTTCGTCGCCGAACAGATCGATTCGTACCGGCAGGCTCGCGCCCATGGGGTAGACATCGATCAGTGCGCCGCGCACGGTATATTCACCGTGTTCGCGTACCGTATCGACGTGGTTATAGCCGGCCAGCTGTAACTGCCGGCGCAGGGCGCCGGTATCAAGGGTTTCACCACTACGGTAGACAAAACTGTTGCCGGCAATGAAGGCGGGTGGCGCCAGTCGGTGCATGGCAGTGGTGACCGGGACGATGACGATACCTCGATCCATTGTAGGCAGGCGATAAAGCGTCGCCAGACGCTCGGAAATGATGTCCTCATGGGGCGAGAACAGATCGTAGGGCAGAGTTTCCCAGTCCGGAAACACGACAACGGGCAGACTCGCGACCTCGGCAGCGGTTTCACCACGAAAAAAAAGACATTCGTTGGCGAGAGTAGCAGCGGATTTGGCCGAGCCAGTCAAGACCAGGGTAATGCCGGCATGCGCTTTCGCCGCCGTAACCAGGGCCAGCGCCTGGGCCGAGCCATAAAGGTGTCGCCATTGGCGGCGATCGCCCGCTTTGCGGGCGGGATCGACGGCGAGATCGTCGGCGATCGCATGTCCACTATCATGGGACGTAGGCGAGGCCTGGCTGGAGGACATGGAATACTTGGCCTGAAAAATCCGCTATTGTAGCGCTCGTGGCGTTCGCGGCCCAGTGCGCGAGGCACTCAGTGTTGAAAATCGAGAGTCAGGCAGTTGCTAGTGTTTTTCATAGTTCGCCAGCGCGCAAATTTTAAGCGAGACTTGCGGGTCTCGGTCGTGCTGATACTCAGTTCGATAATGATCGGCTGCGGTGGCGGATTTCGGATAAGCGATCTGGCCAAGGGCGATATTGATTTTATCGCCGACGCCCACTATCGCCAAACCCAGGCTCTGCTTCGCACGCTCTGTATCAAGCTCTATCGAAGAAATCCCGCCGAGCTGGCCAAGGGCGGTGCGACACATGTCGATCAGCGCCTGGAGCAATTGTTTTTCTCGGCGGGGCCGGTGCGACTGGCGGATCTGGGTTATGCCCAGGGCACCGAAGCGCTGACGCTGGCGCTTGATCCTGAGTTCAGGGGCGACCGGGTACTGGCCTTGATGGCGGGGTTGGTGGGCATGTATCGCAATGCTTACGATTACCGCGCCGAGTTTTTCATGTTCGATCAGCTCGACGAGCGGAAGCTCTACCAAAGCGCGCGTAATACCGAAATTCTCCTGTGGCGGCTGAAGGCCAGTGCGCTTGCCAACGGCCGGCCACTGGTGCTCACCAACAGTTTGCCCGGCGAGCCCAGAAACCTGAGCTTTGAGCGCCTGTTCGGCAAGTTGATTGCCTTGCAGGACATGATGGCTGAGATTGTTTCCCAGCAAAATGATCGGCTGATCAACAAAGTCACCCAAAATGTCGCGTCAATGGTTTTCTTCCCGCTCTGATTGGAGTGCCTTCGCGCCTTGCTTCTCAAATTCCGTGTCAGCTGTTGTCCGAATTCAGGGCCGCGTTATTGCACTCCCCGGACTGAATCACGATAATAGCCGCGCCTCTCCCGGACCCCCCCTTTTTTTACATCAACAAACAGGTAATTAGCGGTGATACGACCCCAACCGACGGATTTCTTCAAAGACTGGAAAGAGCGTGAAGCCCTGGCCGAAGCGATGATCCCTATCATTGGCAAGCTTTATCGGGAAAAAAACGTGTCGGTCTATATCTACGGTCGTAATATGGTGAATCTGGCGGTCACCGATATCATGAAGGCCCACCGCTTCGTACGCCAGATCGAGAGCAACGAGCTGTCTGAATTCGATACCTTTCCCATGATCAGTGCGCTCGGAGAGCTGGATCTGGGGCCAGCCCATATCGATGTCGGCAAGTTGACAGTGCAGTATCTCGATCAGGGCAATGGCCAGGATCGCGAGGCGTTCCTCGATTCCAAAATTGGCGATGATATCGGCACTACTCGTAAGCCTCTGCCCGAGCCGCAGGATGTCGTGTTGTATGGTTTCGGCCGGATCGGGCGCCTGGTGGCAAGATTGCTGGTGGCCAAGGCTGGCGGCGGCGACTGTCTGCGCTTGCGGGCGATTGTCGTTCGCAAGGGCAAGAGCAGCGATGACCTGGCCAAACGCGCCAGTCTCCTGCGCCGGGATTCCGTGCATGGGCCTTTCAAAGGCACCATCAGGGTATTGGCCGAGGAAAATAAACTGGTCTGTAACGGCAATGTGGTTCAGGTGATCTACGCCGATGCGCCCGAGGAAATTGACTACACGACCCATGGAATCAACAATGCAATCATTGTTGACAATACCGGGGTGTGGCGTGACGAGGCGGGCCTGGGTCGCCACTTGAACTGTCCCGGTGCCGCAAAGGTGATTCTGACGGCTCCAGGCAAGGGTGACATCCCCAATGTCGTCTATGGTATTAATCATGACGAAATCAAGGACGACAGCAAGCTGATTTCCGCGGCATCCTGTACCACCAACGCCATCGTCCCAGTGCTCAGGGCACTCATCGATGAATACGGGATCCGCAGCGGGCATGTCGAAACCGTCCACGCCTATACCAATGACCAGAATCTCATCGATAACTACCACAAGGGTGAGCGCCGGGGACGCAGCGCTCCACTCAACATGGTGTTGACAGAGACCGGGGCGGCCAAGGCTGTGGCCAAAGTGATACCGGAACTGGCCGGTAAATTAACGGGTAACGCGATCCGCGTGCCGACTCCCAATGTTTCCATGGCGATCCTGAATTTGCAGCTGGGCCGCGCAACCAATGTCGCCGAGATGAACGAGTTCATGCGTAAAACGGCGCTGCATTCGCCGCTGCAACAACAGATCGGCTATACCCGCTCGCGCGAGGCGGTGTCGACGGATTTTGTCGGCGACCGCCATGCCTGCGTTTTTGACTCCCGGGCCACCATCGTCGACGGTAATAGCTGTGTGCTCTACTGCTGGTATGACAATGAGTTTGGCTACAGTTGTCAGGTGGTGCGCTGTCTGGAAAAAATGGCTGGTGTGCAGTGGGCTATGTATCCATTGGCAAAGTAACTCGGGACCAGTCCGGTAGGGATGGCGTCGAGGCGACGATGGCTCACAGCCGAAAACCCGGCTAGTAAAGCATGCGGAGGCCCTATATAATTCGGACCCGTTTACATCGGCGAAAACAGGGTTTAGCGAAGCGTTCGTCGATGTCTCCCCAGGGGTGGCGCTGGCCCTCCAACCGTCTGGCGGCGCATGGATTCATGCCCGGACGGGTGGATGTGTTTTTGATAAACGCAAATTAGAGAGTGGGAATGTAGTCTATGATCAAAATCCGTAAGGGACTCGACCTGCCTATATCCGGTGTGCCAGAGCAGAAGATTTATGACGGCCCCGTGGTTAAGCAAGTTGCGGTTGTCGGTCCCGATTACGTTGGCATGAAGCCGACAATGGCTGTCAATGAAGGAGACCGAGTCAAGCTCGGACAGTCGCTGTTCAGCGACAAAAAGAACCCCGGGGTAGTGTATACCTCGCCTGGCGCTGGTACCGTCACGGCAATTAACCGTGGTGAGCGCCGCCTGCTGCTATCCGTCGTCGTCACCCTGGATGGCGACGACGAAATAACGTTCGACAGTGTCGCCGCCGCCGACCTGCCAGGACTGGATCGCGCCAGGATAGTCGACGCCCTGGTGAAATCCGGGCTATGGACCGCCCTGCGCACCAGACCCTATTCCAAGGTGCCAGGCGTGGACGCCACGCCCAAATCCATTTTCGTGACCGCCATTGATACTAACCCCCTGGCTGCCGATCCGGCGCTGATAATCGGCGAGCGGAGCAAGGATTTTCAAAATGGCCTGAAAGTGCTGACACGCCTCACCGGCGGGACGGTGCATCTGTGTAGCGCCGCGGGTGCGGATATGCCCGGTGCGCAAGGGGTGATGACTCACAAATTTGATGGCCCCCACCCCGCAGGCCTGGTGGGTACCCATATTCACTTTATCGACCCCGTCGTCGGGGGCAAGGAAATCTGGCATATCGGTTATCAGGACGTAATCGCCTACGGCGCATTCTTCACCACCGGCCGTATTCCTACCGAGCGAGTGGTCAGTTTTGCCGGTCCCCAGGTGCAATCCCCGCGCCTGGTGCGTACGCGCCTGGGCGCCGAGCTGTCCTCCATGGTCGCGGGCCAGCTGAAAGAGGGCGAGGCGCGAGTCATCTCCGGATCCGTGCTATCCGGGCGTAACGCCAGTAATGGTCTGGCCTATCTGGGTCGCTATCACGACCAGGTCAGCGTCATTCGCGAAGGTCGCGAGCGTAACTTTATTCAATACCTGTCGGTGGGCGCCAATCGCCACTCATCCCTGCCGATTTACTTGTCCAGCCTTACCAGGGGCAGGCGCTTCGATATGAATTCAAGCACCAATGGTAGCGAGCGCGCCATGGTGCCGCTGGGTAATTACGAGCAGGTGATGCCCCTGGATATTCTGCCCACCCAGCTGTTGCGCGCGCTGGTGGTTGGCGATACCCAGATGGCGCAGCGTCTGGGTTGCCTGGAACTGGACGAGGAAGACCTGGCACTGTGCACCTATGTGTGTGTGGGTAAATATGAATATGGTCCGATTCTGCGGGATAACCTCACCAGAATCGAGCAAGAGGGCTAGTGCTTATGGCGCTGAGAAAGTTTCTGGATAGCCTGGAGCCGCATTTCGAGAAAGGCGGCAAGTACGAGAAGTGGTATGCCCTCTACGAGGCGGTCGATACCATTCTTTATTCACCTTCCAGCGTCACCAAAAGTGGCTCCCATGTGCGCGACGGTGTCGACCTCAAACGGGTCATGATTACTGTCTGGCTGGCGGCTTTCCCGGCCATGTTCTATGGCATGTACAACCTGGGCTTCCAGGCCAATACCGCCATGGCGGCGCTGGGCGTCACGGGTGTGGAGGGCTGGCACGGCGCCCTGATCGCCATGTTTGCCGGCCACGATCCCGCCAGCATCTGGGATTGTTTCTGGTATGGCGCGGTCTATTTCGTCCCTATTTATGCGGTAACCTTCATCGTTGGCGGATTTTGGGAGGTATTGTTTTCCACCGTTCGCGGCCATGAGATCAACGAAGGTTTCTTCGTTACTTCAATACTTTACGCCCTGATTTGCCCGCCGGACGTGCCCCTGTGGATGGTCGCCCTGGGCATCAGTTTCGGTGTGGTGATCGGCAAGGAGATTTTTGGCGGCACCGGCAAGAACTTCCTCAATCCGGCCCTGACCGGTCGCGCCTTTCTGTTTTTTGCCTACCCCGCGGAAATGTCCGGTGATGCGGTGTGGGTCGCCGTGGACGGCTATACCGGCGCCACGGCCCTGGCAGTGGCCGCCAGTGATGGTATGGCCGCCCTGACCAACCAGCTCACATGGATGGATGCTTTCCTCGGCCGCCTGCCTGGCTCGGTCGGTGAGGTCTCGACCCTCGCCATCTTCATTGGCGGCGCGTTACTGCTCTATACGCGTATCGCCTCCTGGCGAATTGTCGCCGGGGTCATGGCGGGTATGGTAGCCCTGTCCACCCTCTTTAATTTTGTCGGCGATCCGGAAGTCAATCCCATGATGGCGATGCCGTGGCACTGGCATCTGGTAATTGGTGGTTTCGCCTTTGGCATGATATTCATGGCAACGGATCCAGTGTCAGCCGCCATGACCAATGCGGGCAAATACTGGTTCGGCGCCCTGATTGGCGTTATGGTGGTGCTGATACGAGTAGTTAATCCCGCCTTCCCCGAGGGTATGATGCTGGCGATTCTGTTCGCCAACCTGTTTGCACCCCTGATCGACCACTTCGTGGTTGAGGCAAACGTAAAACGGAGGCTTGCTCGTGGCTAATAAGGATTCGGTCGGCAATACCGTTAAGGTTGCACTGCTGCTGTGTATCGTTTGCTCGGTGTTTGTAGCCTCGGCGGCCGTGCTTCTTCGTCCCGCTCAACAGGCGAACAAGGATCTCGATAGGAAAACCAACATTCTGGCCGCCGCCGGGTTATTGGAGGAGGGCCGCGGCGTTGAAGAACAGTTCGAAGCCGTGTCGACACGGCTGGTTGATTTTAGTAGTGGCAAATTTACCGACGTCCTGGACGTGAACACCTATGATCAGCGCAAGGCGAGCAAGGATCCGGCGCTTTCCGATGCCCTGTCGGATGAAGAGGATATCGCCGGCATTCTTCGACGCGCCAAATACGGCGTGGTTTATCTGGTGGAAAATGACCAGGGCATTGATAAAATCATCCTGCCTATCAAGGGATATGGACTCTGGTCGACACTGCATGGCTTCCTGGCGCTGGAGGCGGATTTCAATACCGTGGCCGGTATCGGTTTCTACGAACACGCCGAAACACCAGGCCTCGGCGGCGAGGTGGACAATCCTTTATGGAAGGCGAAGTGGATTGGCAAACGCGTTTACGGTGATGAAAATGGTGTCGCGTTGAGTGTAATCAAGGGCAAGGTGGACACCAGTCGTCCCCAGGCTGTGTATCAGATTGATGGCCTGTCTGGCGCGTCGCTGACCAGCCGGGGCGTTAATAACCTGATTCACTACTGGCTTGGGGAGAACGGTTATGCAACCTTCCTGTCCAATCTGAAAAATGGCGAAGCCTGATTAAGAGGTAGAGATAATGGCTGAAAAAACCAAAGACATTCTGTTCAAGCCGATACTCGAGAACAACCCCATCGCCCTACAGATTCTGGGTATCTGCTCGGCACTGGCGGTAACATCGCAAATGTCGGTGGCTTTCGTGATGTGTATCGCGCTGACCACGGTGACGGCATTTTCCAACTTTTTTGTCTCGCTGATTCGCAACCAGATTCCGAGCAGTATCCGCATTATTATCCAGATGACCATTATCGCTTCGCTGGTGATCGTGGTTGACCAGATACTCAAGGCCGTGGCCTATGAAATCAGCAAGCAGCTATCCGTGTTTGTCGGCCTGATTATCACTAACTGCATTGTCATGGGGCGCGCCGAGGCCTACGCCATGAAAAATCCACCGGTGCCGAGCTTTCTCGATGGCATTGGTAACGGCCTGGGTTACAGCGTGATTCTGATGAGTCTGGCGGTGATCCGGGAGCTGTTCGGCTCCGGCAAGTTATTCGGGCTTGAGATTTTGCCTGTGGCCACTTCCGGAGGCTGGTATGTCCCCAATGGGCTGTTGTTGCTGCCCCCTAGTGCATTTTTCCTGATCGGTGGCTTTATCTGGGTGTTGCGCTCCTTCAAGACCGCGCAGGTGGAGCAGGACGAGTTCAAATTGGCTCCCAATACCAGGGCGGGGGAGGTCGTGTAATGGAACACTACATCGCTCTGCTGATTCGCAGCGTTTTTATCGAAAACATGGCGCTGAGTTTCTTTCTCGGCATGTGTACGTTTTTGGCGATATCAAAAAAGATAGGCGCCGCCATTGGTCTGGGTATTGCGGTGGTTGTGGTGATGGCAATCACCGTGCCGATCAATAACCTCCTGTTGTCAGTCCTGCTCGCCGAAGGCGCGTTGAGCTGGACCGGGATCGAAGCGTTGCGCACTGTGGATCTCACCTTCCTGGGTCTGCTTACCTACATTGGTGTGATCGCGGCCATTGTCCAGATCATGGAGATGATTCTCGATAAATATGTCCCCGCGCTCTACAACGCGCTGGGCGTGTTCCTGCCCTTGATCACTGTTAACTGCGCTATTCTGGCTGGCTCGCTGTTCATGGTGGAGCGCAGTTATAACTTTGGCGAGAGCGTGGTTTATGGCTTTGGCGCGGGCCTGGGCTGGGCCTTGGCCATCGTTGCCCTGGCCGGTATTCGCGAAAAACTGAAATACAGCGATATGCCCGCAGGGCTCAAAGGGCTGGGTGGAGCCTTTATGATCGCTGGCTTGATGTCCCTGGGCTTTATGTCATTTGGCGGTATCAACCTCTAGCGTGCCGGGCTACCGTGACGGCTCGGCCGGAAGACGGCGGCTCCGGTTTGTAATGGTTTAAATAACATGGCGGCCCGTAAATCTGAACCCCGCGGGCAGAGGAACTAGCAAGCAAATGAGTATTGAAAATATCACTATCATCCTAGGTGTTGCGATGTTTACCGGGGTGGTGCTGGCCCTGGTTGCCTTCATTATCATGGCGCGCTCCCGGCTAGTGTCCAGTGGCGCGGTGAAGATAGAGATCAATGGCGAAAAAACCATTGAAGTTTCGGCCGGCGACAAGCTGCTGCAGACCCTGGCGGCCAACAATATCTTCCTGGCCTCGGCCTGCGGGGGTGGTGGTAGCTGCGCCCAATGTAAATGTGTGGTCAGTGATGGCGGTGGTTCAATTCTGCCCACCGAGGAAGCGCATTTCACGCCTCGCGAAGCCAAGGCCGGCTGGCGCCTGTCCTGTCAGGTGCCGGTCAAGCAGGACATGAAAATCCATGTGCCCGAAGAGGTCTTCGGCGTCAAGCAATGGGAGTGTACGGTTGAATCCAATCCCAATGTCGCCACCTTTATCAAGGAACTTACCCTGAAGTTGCCGGAGGGTGAAAGTGTCGATTTCCGCGCCGGTGGTTATGTTCAGCTGGAAGCGCCCCCTCACCACGTCAAGTTCAGTGATTTTGACGTCGAGGAAAAGTATCGCGGCGACTGGGAGCATTTCGGCTTCTTCAAACTGGAATCAAAAACCGACGAGCCCGTGATTCGCGCCTACTCCATGGCCAATTATCCCGAAGAGAAGGGCATTGTTAAGTTCAACATTCGTATCGCTACACCACCGCCGCGCACCCAGGGCCTGCCGCCCGGTCAGATGTCCTCCTATGTCTTTAGCCTCAAGCCTGGCGACAAGATCATGGTATACGGTCCTTTTGGCGAGTTCTTTGCCAAGGATACCGACAAGGAAATGGTGTTCATCGGCGGCGGCGCTGGCATGGCGCCGATGCGCTCGCACATTTTCGATCAGCTGAAGCGTCTCAACAGCAAGCGCAAAATGACTTTCTGGTATGGAGCCCGCAGCCTTCGTGAGATGTTCTACCAGGATGAATACGACATGCTTGCCCGAGAGAATGATAATTTCGTCTGGCACGTGGCCTTGTCCGAGCCGCAGCCGGAAGATAACTGGGATGGCCTGACCGGATTTATTCACAATGTGCTATATGAACAATATCTCAAGGATCACGAAGCTCCTGAAGACTGCGAGTACTACATGTGTGGGCCGCCCATGATGAACGCCGCGGTCATAAAAATGCTTCATGATCTGGGCGTTGAGGATGATCATATATTCCTGGATGACTTTGGTGGTTAACGTAAGGCTGTCGCCGCGCCAGGCCTTGCGTTCCCGGCGCTTTAAAAAAAGGTCCATTCGGACCTTTTTTTTATTGATTCCGCCATTGCTTTTCGCCTGCGGTGGAACGCGGGATGAAGTCGTGCTGGAAGGTAGTACGATGGGTACCACTTACCATGTCAAATATATTCCAGGGGACAGGGGAGATCGAGGCGATATGGCGGCGCAGGTGGATCGCCTGTTGCAATTTCTCGATGCAATGCTCAGCACCTACCAGGCAGATTCCGAACTCAATCGCCTCAACCGAGCGGAAGTGGGCAGGGCATTCACGGTCAGTCCCTTGCTTTGGCAGTTGTTGTTGATCGCTCAAACGGTATTTGAAAATACCGGTGGTGCTTTTGATCCCACCGTTGGGCCGCTGGTCGATCTGTGGGGCTTTGGACCCGTTGATACCAATGACCGAGTGCCTTTGGCCACGGAAATCGCAGCTCTGCTTCCCCTCGTCGGCTATCAGCACCTCGAGTTTCTGCCCTCCGCCCGGGCCGTACGAAAACAGGTTCCGATCCACATCGATCTTTCGGCCATTGCCAAAGGCTTTGCTGCGGAACAGGTGGGCGCCTTGTTGGTCGAAAAAGGTATTGAGGACTTTATGGTTGAGGTTGGAGGCGAAATCCAGGCCGCCGGTGTTAACGGTAAGGGTCAGAGTTGGCGCATTGCCATTGAGGCGCCGGTGTTGGCCCGGGGACAGGTGCGAAAAATAATTCCTTTGGTCAATCAGGGCGTCGCCACGTCGGGAGATTATCGAAATTACTTTGAGCGCGATGGCATCCGCTACTCGCACACCATTGACCCCGGTTCCGGTTATCCCATAAGCCATAAGCTGGCGTCAGTGAGCGTGTTAAATCCCAGCGCCACCCAAGCGGACGCGCTGGCAACGGCATACATGGTTCTGGGACCCGATGAAGCCCTGGCAATGGCAAACCGTGATAAAGTTGCCGCATATTTTTTAGTCAGGTCGGGAGCGGATTTTGTCGAGCACAGTAGCGAGGCTTTTGCCCGGCAAATGAGTGATTAGATTAAATGTAGTAGTGGCTCAGGACACCCTGAGCACGGCCTGACGGGTGAGCGAGAGAGATGATGCTGGAATTAATACTGGGTTTTTCATTAATGCTATTGCTGGTTCTGGCCATGTCCATCGGAGTGATCTTCGCACGCAAACCCATTAAGGGGACGTGTGGCGGGATTGCATCCCTGGGCATGGATTCATCCTGCGATATATGTGGTGGTGATATGAATAAGTGCGAGGAGGAAAACGCGAGCGGAGCCAAAGCCGGTAGAGTCGAAGCCAGTAGAGCCAAAGCCAAAGTCGGACCGGAAACGGATTCCCTGGCTTATGACGCCAGCAAAAACTGAGTGAGCGGCCACTGCCTCTACCAAAGTGGTGACCATGCAGGTAGGAGCTTTAACGGTAACCTTGGGGCATTGGCCCATAAAAAGGACGGGACTTGCGCCGAAAGAAAACGGCTTGTGCCAAACAGGGCTTGGGCAGGAAGCGATAGACTACGGCTGAGCCTGTGCGGCATCGCCCACGGGCACATGCTTCAACACCGTATGTATCACCAGGTCGTATTCAAAATAGACAAAAAATTCGGCGTATTCCCACGATGAGATGGGTGGATCACCGACCGCGGCGGTGGCGTTGAGGGGTTCGCCAAAATGGGCGCTGACCTGGGCGCGACTCATGCCGTTAACGGGGCGACTCAATTGCTGTTTTTCAGCGGCCTGTTTGCCAACGGGCAGCTTCACGACTTCCGCTTGCACGGGCGCCAACATGCCGGCCAGAGCAATCGTCAATGCGGTGGCGATAAGTTTTCCCATAACTTGTTTCCCCAATCAGGGCTTCCTAGGCTGAATTGCCAGCCGATTATAGACAGTAGGCAAGGCAATTGTACAATCACCTGAGGTTTTTTAGGCAAAATACTGATCTTGTTCACGTAATGCCCGTGTTGCGAACTCCGCGTTATGACCATGGCACCTTATCCAAGGCCCACCAGCAAAATCGTGTACGGTGGCGCTTAATTGTGGCGGTGGCGCTTAATTGTGGCGGTGGCGCTTAATTGCGGCGGTGGCGCCACAGCAGATCGAGCGTGGTTAACGGCCACCTGGCTCTGATTCTGATATGTCCGCTTTCCCGTTTTTTGTCGGCCGCCGCTATCTGTTCAGCAAACGACGCGAGCGCTTCGTTTCCTTTGTGTCTTTTTTTTCCATTGCCGCCATGGCGCTTGGGGTGATGGCCCTGATCACCGTACTTTCGGTGATGAATGGCTTTGACCGCGAGATTAAAACACGCATTCTTCGTATCATGCCGCACGCCGTACTAGAGCGCCCCGGGGGTTTACATGAGTGGGATCAATTAACGCAACAGTTAAATTCGGTCGCCGGCATCGGGGCGGCGGAGCCCTATATTCAGGGTCAGGGAATGCTTTCCCACCGCGGCAGGGTGCAGGGGGTCAGCCTCCAGGGCATAGATCCGCTGGCGCCGGTATTCGCCGGGGCGATGGCTGCGCACATGCTGCGTGGTTCTCTGGATGATTTAAAGCCTCGGGGCTACGGTGTCATTATCGGAAACCTGCTGGCGCGAAGCCTCGAAGTAGACGTTGGAGACGAGTTGATGCTGAGCCTGCCGGATGTGCTGGTGACACCGGCCGGAGTATTCCCCAGAACCAAGCAGGTATGGGTTAGTGGCGTCTTTGAAACCGGCGCCCAGGTTGATACCGGTGTCGTGATTTTGCACGTGCAGGACGCCGCGCGCCTATTGCGCATGGGAGAAAAAATTTCCGGGCTGCGTTTGTTTCTCAATGACCCCTTCAGCCTGAAAGCCGTTGATACCATCAGTCAGTCGCTACCCGAAGGAGTGCTGGTACGGACCTGGCGCGAAGATATGAACGTGCTGTTTTCGGCGATAAAAATGGAAAAAACCGTGGTGGGTTTGTTGTTGTCGGCGGTGATCGGGATCGCGGCGTTTAATATTATCGCCAGTTTGGTGCTCATGGTGAGCGAGAAACGTTCCGACATCGCCGTGCTCAGAGGGCTTGGCGCTGACGCTGGCGAAATAAGCGCGATCTTCCGTATTCAGGGCAGCCTCACAGGTGTCATGGGTGTCGGCCTCGGGGTACTGGCCGGTTGTCTGCTGGCGCTGCATATCGGCGAGGTGATCGCGTTCCTGGAAACGAGCCTCGGGTTTGTCCTGTTTGATCCCGAACTTTATTTCATCACCAGGCTGCCTTCTCTGCTCTTGTGGCAGGACGTTGCGCTTATTGCCGGCCTCGGATTGGTGTTGAGCGTCCTGGCGACCTGGTATCCGGCCCGCCGGGCGGGCAAGGTCCCGCCCGCGGACGTGTTGAGGTATCGATGACAGATAAAACGGGCGCGGGTGGCTCATGCGGAAACGCCGCCGCCAGTGGCGAAGCGGTGAGTTTAAACACCGCGGTGATCGAGTGCCGTGGCCTGTACAAACGTTATCCCGAGCTGGCTGGTCAGAGCCTCGAGGTCCTCAAGGGTGTGGATCTGCGCGTGGCGGCAGGCGAGAAACTCGCGGTGGTTGGCGTTTCAGGTTCCGGCAAGTCCACCTTGCTGAATATGTTGGGCGGGCTTGATCTGGCCAGTGCCGGTCAAGTGTTGGTGGCCGGGCGGGATTTTGCCCGCATGTCGGAGCGGGAGACGGCCCGCTGGCGCAACCGGCACCTGGGTTTTGTGTATCAGTTTCACCACCTCCTGGGTGAGTTCACCGCGCTTGAAAACGTCGCCATGCCCCTGCTCATCGGCGGCAGTAAAAAACGCATCGCTTTTGCCAACAGTCAGGCAATGCTGGAGTCCGTGGGTCTGGGTGCGCGCGTGCATCACAAGCCCTCGGCCCTTTCCGGAGGCGAGCGCCAGAGGGTGGCGATCGCCAGAGCCCTGGTGACGCAACCCGCCTGCGTGCTGATGGATGAACCCACCGGTAATCTCGATCCCGACACCGCCGAAGATGTGATTTCCCTACTGCTCGATCTCAACGATACGACCGGTACCAGCTTTATCGTTGTCACCCACGATCACGATCTGGCGCGAAAAATGGATCGCGTCCTGCTACTTGCGCGTGGCGAACTCACCGAGACTGCCCTGTGAAGGCGAGTTTTCCCCTGTTTGTGGGCCTGCGTTTTTTCCGCGCTGACTCCAGATCCGGCCTGGCGTCTTTTATCTCCCTGCTCGCAATCAGCGGTCTGGTGCTGGGTATCGCCCTGCTGATTATCGTGTTGTCGGTAATGAATGGTTTTGATCGGGAAATGCGCTTGCGTATTCTCGGCGTCATTCCCCATATTCAGCTGCTCAGGGAGGGTGGGCAAAATCCGCATGATGGTGCCGATGGCTTTGATGACTGGCGTGAGTTATCGGCACTGATTGGCCGCCACCCCTCCGTCACGGCGGTTATCCCCTTTACCCAGGTTGATGGTTTGCTCAACTTCCGGGGGCATACCGAGGCTGTGCAATTGCAGGGCCTGAGTCCCACCCATGCGGCTACCCTTGAAACGCCATTATTGGCCGAGTTGCCGGATTTCGCCCATTTGCGCGATG